>DWXU01000272.1:0-4923 GCA_019119065.1 Candidatus Microbacterium pullistercoris
GATGAACCCCACGTCCCTCTCCACGTCCCGCGCCGCGTACCTCGTCGGCGAGCGGGAGGTCGTCACGCGCGTGCGCAGCAAGGCCTTCATCATCTCGACGGTGATCCTCGTACTGGGCATCGTCGCCGGCATCATCATCATGAACATCGTCGCCGGGCATCAGTCGACGACGACGGTTGCCGCACCGGAACCCGCCGCTGGTCAGATCTCGTCGGTCGACGGCGTCGACGTGACCCGTACGGCGTCCGCCGACGCCGCGCGCGACCTCGTCGTGAACGACGAGGTCGATGCCGCGGTCGTGCCTGACAGCAACTCCGCAACCGGCCTGACCATCATCGCGCTCACCGACGCGCCGTCGGAGCTCATACAGGCGCTCTCGCAGTCCCCCGAGATCGAGTTGCTCGATCCCGACGGGGGACTGACCCCCATGCGGTTCATTCTGTCGATCGCCTTCGGCATCGTCTTCATGATGGCGGCCATGTCCTTTGGCGCGCCGGTGGCGACGAGCGTCGTGGAGGAGAAGCAGACGCGCGTGATCGAGATCCTCATCACAGCGATCCCGGCGCGCGCCCTGCTGGCGGGGAAGGTGCTCGGCAATACGCTGCTCGCACTCGCACAGATCGTCGTGATCGTCGCCGCCGTCGCGGTCGCCCTCATCGCGACCGATCAGATCGAGGTCCTCGCGGGGCTCGGCACGCCGCTGCTCTGGTTCGCGCTGTTCTTCGCGATCGGGTTTCTGCTGATCGCGACGCTGTTCGCCGCGACGGGCGCCCTCGTCTCGCGCCAGGAGGACATCAGCCAGACGATCACGCCCGTGATGTACATCGTGATGGCGCCGTACTTCCTCGTGATCTTCTTCAACGACAACCCGCTCGTGATGTCGATCATGTCGTACGTGCCGTTCTCGTCGCCCGTCTCGATGCCGATCCGCCTGTTCTTCGGCGAGGCGCAGTGGTGGGAGCCGATCCTGTCGATCGTCATCTCGCTCGCGACGTTCCTCGGAGTGATCGCCATCGCCGCGAAGATCTACGAGAACTCGCTGCTGCGGATGGGCGCGCGCGTGAAGTGGAAGGATGCTCTCCGCGCGTAGCGCGTACCGGCTCCATAAATCCACAAGTCTCCGACGAGTCCGCTGTCATTCGCGACGGACTCGTCGGAGACTTGTGGAGATGGGGTGGGGAGGCTCAGGCGCCCGTGAGGGCGAGCGCCGAGCCGTCGGCGGCGACATCCACCTTCACGGCGTCTCCGTCGTGGATCGTGCCGGCCAGGATCCCGCGGGCCAGCAGATCCTGGATCTCCTTCTGGATGAGGCGGCGCAGCGGCCGCGCGCCGAACGAGGGGTCGTACCCGCGATCCGCGAGCCACGCTCGCGCGTCCGGAGTGACGGCGAGCGTCAGGCGGCGATCCGCGAGGCGCCGCTGCAGCAGATCGACCTGCAGCTCCACGATCTGTGCGAGGTCGTCCTGACCGAGCGCGTCGAAGATCACGATGTCGTCGAGGCGGTTGATGAACTCCGGCTTGAACGAGGCGTTCACGAGGTCCATCACCTGCGCCTTCTTCACGTCGGGCGCGATTGCAGGGTCCACGAGCACCGGGGATCCGATGTTGCTCGTCAGAATGAGGATCACGTTCTTGAAGTCGACCGTCCGGCCCTGGCCGTCCGTGAGCCGGCCGTCGTCCATCACCTGCAGAAGGACGTCGAAGACCTCGGGGTGCGCCTTCTCGACCTCGTCCATCAGCACGACGCTGTAGGGCCGGCGGCGCACCGCCTCGGTGAGCTGGCCGCCCTGGTCGTAGCCGACGTAGCCCGGAGGGGCGCCGACGAGGCGCGAGACCGAGTGCTTCTCGCCGTACTCCGACATGTCGATGCGCACCATCGCGTGCTCATCGTCGAACAGGAACTCCGCGAGGGCCTTCGCGAGCTCGGTCTTGCCGACGCCTGTCGGCCCGAGGAACAGGAAGGATCCGGTGGGCCGGTTCGGGTCGCTGAGCCCGGCACGCGATCGGCGCACAGCATCCGACACGGCGACGACGGCGTCGCGCTGGCCGACGAGGCGACGCCCCAGCTCGGCCTCCAGATGCAGCAGCTTCTCACTCTCGCCCTGCATCAGGCGGCCGACCGGGATCCCCGTCCACGCGGCGATGACGCCTGCGATGTCCTCGTCGGTGACTTGGTCGCCGACCATGCGGTCGTCCGACTGCTCGGCCTTTTCGGCCTCGACGAGCTGACGCTCGAGGTCGGGGATCTCGCCGTAGAGCAGGCGGGAGGCGCGCTCGAGGTTGCCCTCGCGCTGCGCCCGCTCGGCGTCGACTCGCGCATCGTCGAGGCGCGTCTTCAGGTCGCCGACGCGGTTGAGTGAGGAACGCTCCTTCTCCCACCGGGCCTGCAGCTCGTCGAGCTCCGCCTGCTGCGCCTGGATGTTCTCGCGCAGCGCGGCGAGGCGCTCCTTCGAGGCCTCGTCCTTCTCCTTCTTGAGTGCGAGCTCCTCGAGCTTCAGACGGTCGACATGGCGGCGCAGCTGGTCGATCTCGAGAGGCGCGGAGTCGATCTCCATACGCAGTCGGCTCGCGGCCTCGTCGATGAGATCGATCGCCTTGTCGGGCAACTGCCGGCTCGGGATGTACCGATGCGAGAGCGACGCCGCCGCGACGATCGCGCCGTCGCTGATCGCCACCTTGTGGTGCGCCTCGTACCGCTGCTTCAAGCCGCGCAGGATCGCGATCGTGTCCTCGACCGTCGGCTCGCCCACGTAGACCTGCTGGAAACGGCGCTCGAGCGCCGCATCCTTCTCAATGAACTCGCGATACTCGTTGAGGGTCGTGGCACCGATCATGCGCAGCTCGCCGCGCGCGAGCATCGGCTTGAGCATGTTCGCGGCCGCGATGGATCCCTCGCCGCCGCCCGCGCCCATGAGGACGTGCAGCTCGTCGATGAAGGTGACCACGCGCCCCTCGGACTCGGTGATCTCCTGCAGCACCTTCTTCAGCCGCTCTTCGAACTGGCCGCGGTACATCGCACCGGCCACGAGCGCGGAGATGTCGAGCGTGATGAGCTCGCGACCCTTGAGCGACTCGGCCACGTCTCCCGCAACGATGCGCTGCGCCAGGCCTTCCGCCACGGCGGTCTTGCCGACGCCGGGCTCACCGATGAGCACGGGGTTGTTCTTCGTCCGACGGGTGAGCACCTGGCTGACGCGTCGAATCTCGGCGTCTCGCCCGATCACCGGGTCGAGCTTGCCGTTGCGAGCGCGCTCGGTGAGGTTGATGCCGAACTGCTCAAGGGCGCTGGTCTGCTCCTCGTTCTCCGTCACGAATGCCTCCTACGATGCGAACTTGAGTTGGGTCGACTCAAGTTTAGCACCGATTCAGCGACGCATAGAGTGTGAGGATGACTTCTCCAGCCACGCCCGCGCCCTATGGGTACGCCAGCCCCACGCCGCGCGGATCCGGTCGATCGGGGCTCGCGATCACGGCGCTCGCCATCGCGATCGTGGCGGTCGCGGTCAGCACGAGCATGTCCGTCGTCCAGTTCACGATGTACGACACGGCCTTCGAGACCATCCAACTGTGGGCGTTTATCGCGAGCGCGACGAACGTGGTCGCGTCGATCGTCGCGCTGGTCGCGCTCATCCTCGGGATCCTCGCGCTACGCGGCTCCCGGCCCGCCGTCTCGGGCGTCGCCGTCGGCATCTCTGCGGCACACATCTTCGGCACGGTCACCACCACGCTGTTCTCCCTCGTGGTGATCTGACCCGACGCGTCACCCGCGCAGCACCCGCTCGTAGACGGCGATCATTGCCTCGGTGCGCGAGGACTGGACGAACTCGCGCCGCACGCGCTGCGACGGTTCCGGCAGGGATCCGGACTGCGCGTCGCGCTCGACGGCGCGCAGCGTCGCCGCGAGGGCCTGGATCCGCCCCGTGTGCGTGGGAGCGGGGTGCACGCGCCACACGCCGCCGCCCATCTCGCGCGCGACGTCGGGATCCGAGACCACCGACGGGGTGCCGAGCTGCGCCGCTTCGAAGGGCGTCATCCCCTGCGTCTCGAATCCGATCGACGTCTGCACGAGCGCCGTCGCCGCCGCGATCCGCTCGAGCGTCTCGCGATACGGCAGTCGGCCGAGAAACCGCACGCGGTCGCCCAGGGCGCGGGCCGCGACGAAACGTTCGGCGTCCTCCCGCTGAAAGCCCGCGCCCACGATCTCCACGGGGAGTCTTATGCGGCTCGCGGCATATGCTTGCAGGAACGGGAGCAGACGCTTCTCGGCGCTCATCCGTCCGACCCAGATCAATCCGCCCGACGGGGCGGGCGCGGCGAGATCGGCCAACACGTCGTCGTCGATGCCATTCCAGATCACGTCGACGTCGTCGAAAACGCCGTGACGCTCGAGGCGGCGCGCGAAGTGCGCCGAGGGCGCGGTGACGGCCGCCGCGCCGGCCGCGATGCCGCGCAGATACGCCCAGCCGTCCGATCCGCGACCCGAACCCGGTAGCGCGCGGCGCCGCCACGCGTTGAGGGCAGTGAGCACGAGGCGCGGCAACGGCACCGTGGCTTCGATCCCCACATCGACACGATTGTGCATCGTGTGGATGACGGGGAGGCGGGACCGCACAGCGAAGCGGTGACCCAGGACCGCGCCCCAATAGTCGGCCTGAACGTGCACCACGTCGGGCAACCGGAGGCCGTCCCGCCGCACGCGGCGCGCGAGCGCGGCGTCGACGCGCCGATCAGCCCGAGCGCCGGGCCAGAGCGCGGAATACTCGGGATCGGCCGGCACCGGAACGGACGGCAGATCAACGTATGCCTCATCATGCATGTTCGACAGATTCCGGCCGTGGCGGCGCGGACCCACGATCGTGACGGTGTGCCCGGCGCGCTCGAGGAACTTGCGCTGCAGACGCATCGCGACCTGCGCGCCGCCGG
>DWXU01000273.1:0-3800 GCA_019119065.1 Candidatus Microbacterium pullistercoris
GCGGCCGCCGCGGACGACGACGAGATGACGGACTACATCCATCAGCTCGAGGAGACGCGCGACACGTGGGACTCCCCCGACGCCTCGGGAGACGCGATCGCCCAGGCCTTCGAGAAGTACCTGCGGGGAGACGGCGGCGGCAAGGGCCGCCCCCCGCGCGGCTGACGGGTCAGTACGCCGACAGCACGCCGGTGCCGAGCAGCACCATGATGACGGCGCCGAGAACGACCCGGTAGATCACGAACGGCATGAACGTGCCGCGTTCGAGATACCGCATCAGGTACGCGACGACGGCCCAGCCGACGAGGAACGCGGCGACTGTCGCCACGACCGTGCCACTCCACCCGTACGGGCCGAGGTCGTTCGTCTCCAGCCCGTGCTTGAGCTCGTACAGCCCGGATCCGAACACTGCGGGAATCGCCATGAGGAAGGAGAACTCGGCGGCAGTTGTGCGCTTGTAGCCGAGCGCACGCGCGGCCGTGGTCGTCGCTCCCGAGCGCGAGACGCCGGGCACCAGCGCGAGGGCCTGAGCCGTGCCGATCATGATGCCGTGCGGGTACGTCACATCGGACATCTCACGGGTGCGCCGTGCGAAGCGGTCGGCGACGCCGAGGATCACGCCGAAGATGACCAGCACGATCGCCACGAGCCACAGGTTGCGGAACACATCGCGGATGTAGTCCTGCAGTGTGAAGCCGAGCACCCCGATCGGAATCGACGCGACGATGACGAGCCACCCCATGCGGGCGTCCGGGTCGTTGCGCGGGACCTTGCCCACGAGGGACTGTGCCCAGCGCCCGATGATGCGCACGATCTTCGACCAGAAGTACACGAGCACCGCGACCTCGGTGCCGATCTGCGAGATCGCGGTGAAGGTGGCGCCGGGGTCGGCCGCGGACGGCAGGAACTCACCCACGACGCGCAGGTGCGCGCTCGACGAGATCGGAAGGAACTCGGTCAGCCCCTGGACGAGGCCCAGGACGATTGCCTCAATGATGTGCATTCTCGTGCTCTCTGGAGTGTCAACAGGTGCGGATCAGGTCGGTCAGGACCCGCTGGCCGAAATCAAGCGCATCGAGCGTCACCCGCTCATCCACGCCGTGGAACATGCCGGTGAAGTCGAGCTCGCGCGGCAGTTTCAGCGGCGCGAAGCCATAGCCGGTGATGCCGAGTGCGGCGAGAGACTTGTTGTCTGTGCCGGCCCCGAGCAGGTACGGCAGGACGGGGACGCCGGGGTCGTGCACGCCGATCGCGGCGACCATCCGCTCGACGAGTTCCCCCTCGAACGATGCCTCGAGCCCGATGTCGCGGTGGAAGATCTCGATCTGGACGTCATCTCCGACGAGTGCCCGCAGTTCAGCGAGCACACGATCCTCGGTGCCCGGCAGCACGCGTACGTCGAGCGTCGCCTCCGCCGCGTCGGGGATGACGTTGTGCTTGTATCCGGAGGTGAGTCCCGTGGGGTTCGCCGTCGTGCGCCACGTCGACGCGAGGAATGCTTCGGCGGGACCCGCCATCGCCGCGATCTCGTCGGGGTCTTCGGCTTCGGATCTGCAGATCCCGCGCATCCCGTCGAGGAGCGCCCGCGTCGTGTCTGTGAGCTCGACCGGCCAGGTGCGCGAGCCGATCCGCTCGACCGCTCGCGCCAGCCGGGTCACGGCGTTGTCGGCGTGCAGGCGGCTGCCGTGTCCCGCCCGCCCGCGCGCGCGAAGCGTGATCCACATCAGCGCCTTCTCACCGACCTGCAGCAGGTATGCCGACTTGTCGCCGACGGGGATGGAGTACCCGCCGACCTCGCTGATCGCCTCGGTCGCGCCGCGGAACCATTCGGGGCGGTGCCGGACGACCTGCGCGGATCCCTCGACGCCGCCGTTCTCTTCGTCGGCGAAGAAGGCGAGGATCAGATCACGGCGCGGCCGCTCGCCGGCACGGAGCATACCGGCCACTGCGGTGAGGATCATCGCATCCATGTTCTTCATGTCGACCGCGCCTCGGCCCCACAGCATGCCGTCGATGATCTCGCCGGCGAACGGATCGACCGACCAGTCCTCGGCGATCGCGGGCACGACGTCGAGGTGTCCGTGCAGCACGAGCGCGGGGCGAGTCGGGTCGATGCCCGCCACGCGCGCCATCACGTTCGTGCGACGCGGGAACGCCTCGTAATAGTGGGGCTCGAGGCCGAGAGATTCGAGATACGCACCGACGTATTCGGCAGCCTCGCGCTCGCCCTTGGCCCTGCCGCCCCCGTAGTTGGTGGTGTCGATGCGGATGAGGTCGCGTGCGATGCGCGCGACCTCGGCAAGACTCTCTTCGGGCATGGATGCCACGCTACCGGGACGAGCCGGGACGTCCCTGCGCGGCGGGCCGCATCCGAGCGATTCGCGCTCGCGTCATCAGGCTCGGCGCGCGGCGTCGCCGGGTTCCGGGTCGAAGATCTGGCCGATCGGCTCGCGCTTCTCGGCCTGGAACGCGTCTTCGACGCGTCCCGCCGCCCAGTACGCCGACAGCGACAGGACGGAGCGGTCGATCCCCCACTCCTTGTGGAGTAGCGGACGAAGCCGCTTCATCGCGCCGCGCTCACCGTGCGCGAAGACGTCGACGTTCGCCGTCGGCGCGGCGAGCGCTTCGACGGCCGCGACGAGCACGGATCCGTGCGGCGCGCCGTCGCGGTGAAGCCAGCGCACCTCGACGCCCGCGGGCGCTGCGAACGGGATCTCGTCGTCGGGGGATCCGACTTCGATGAGCGCGAGTCCGCGGGCGTCGACGTGCAGCGATTCGATCGCCGCCGCGATCGCGGGAAGCGCGGCGTCGTCGCCGAAGAACAGGTGCTCGTCGGCGTCGGGGCTCGGCGTGTAGTTTCCGCCGGGCCCGGAGAAGCACACCCAGTCACCCGGCGCCGCTGTCGCCGCCCAGGGGCCGGCGACTCCCTCATCGCCGTGTACGACGAAGTCGATCGCGATCGTGCGCGCGTCGCGGTCGATGCTCCGCACGGTGTAGGTGCGCTGGCTCGGCATGTCGTCCGACGCCAGCTCGGCACGGAGCGCGTCGAGATCGTATGGCGGGGTGAGGCCGAGTTCGGGCTTCGCGAACAGCATCTTGATGTAGAGGTCGGTGCTGTGTCGCTCTGCCGCGGCGTCGGCGAACTCATCGAACTCGTCACCGCCGATGACGACACGCACCATGTGCGGAGACAGCCACACGCTCTTGACGACCTGGAACGTGTACTGGCGGCGCGGCTTCTTCGGTGATGACATGCCCCTCATCCTCCCACGGATTTAGTTAGGTGACCCTCACTCGCCGACCCGCGCCCCGGTTACCCGATACGGGGAAACGGCTCGGTCGAGAACAGCACCTCCACCGGGACCTCGAAGTACGCCGCGATCCGAAGGGCCAGGTAGAGGCTCGGGCTGTACTCCCCGCGCTCGAGGTACCCGACGGTCTGATAGTGCACGTCGAGCGCCTCCGCGAGCTCGCGGCGCGACACCTTGCGCTCGGCGCGCAGCATCGCGATGCGGTTGTGCACGCTCTCGGCCACGCCGCGTTACACCCCCCACTGCTGCTGCACATCGCGACGTCGCGCGGCGAGCGTCGAGCCCGACTCCCGGCGCGCCATCCGGCTCAGCAGCTTCGGTGCGAGCGCCAACCCGACGATCGCCCAGGCGGCCAGCACGACGAAGACCCACTCGAGACGCCAGGATCCGGCGACCTCGACCGCGGCCGTCTCACCGGGCAGCAGCGAGGCGCGCAGTCCGAGGCCGTACCAGTACAACGGGAACACCTGCGCGATGCCCTGAACCCAT
>DWXU01000274.1:0-9220 GCA_019119065.1 Candidatus Microbacterium pullistercoris
CCCGCGATCGCCGCCGCCGCGGCAGCAGGATCCGCATCGCGCACGCGTTCGCCGATCACGACGGCGAGCTCGGCCTCCCAGTCGACCTGCTCCGCCGCATGCGCGGGAATCGCGATGTCGTCGTAAGGCCCCGTGATCGCGGTTCCGAACTTCGCGAACAGGGTCGGGTGCGTGGGCAGCTCGCGCCCCATCTCGAGGATGTGCTCACGATAGTTGAGGCCAACGCACACGACCTTGCCCGGTCGCGGAATCACGGCGCCCCAGTTCTCCGGGGCGAGTCCGTCGATCGCGGTCTGGTGTCCGTCGGCCGAAGCCGCGCGCGTGCGCCACTCCGGATCCGCGAGGAGCGCGCCGACGTCCGCGGCCCCCACGACGTCCGTGGCGATTCCGTCCGCGACGACCGCGGCCGACGTGGTGCCGTCTCCGTGGCGCAGGGTCGCGAGCCTCACCGCACACCGTCTCGTTCGGGAACGTACGTGCGGGCGAAGCCGAGTCGCTCGATCACGGGGGCGTCGCTGAATCGGAACAGATCGAAGCCGGTCTCGGCCCGGAGCGACCAGGGCACCCAGCTCGGCACGACGAACAGATCCCCGTTCTCGACGCGATGCGTCTCGTCACCCAGGACGACCTCGCCGCGCCCCTCGAACACCTGCCACACCGAGGATCCGACCTCGTGACGCGCGGGCGTGACGGCCCCCTCACGCAGGCGGTGGAACTCGCATCGGATCGTCGGCATGACGTCGCCGCCGGTCGTCGGGTTGCTGAACCGGATCGCGGCGTGCCCCTGCTCAACCGTGGCCGGGTAGCCCTCGTCCTCGAGCGCGAGCTGCTCGGCGAGCGCCGCGTCGGTGTGCTCCCACCGGTAGGCAGAGAGCGGCGAGCTCACACGCTGCTCCATGCCCGACAGCGGCCGCAGGCCGGGGTGCGCCCAGAGGCGCTCGGCGCGCGAGACGTCCGGCGACGCCTCGTCGGTGACGCGGTCGGATCCGAACTCGAAGAAGCCGACGTCCGTGTAGTTCGACAGCGGAATGTCCAGACCGTCGATCCACGCCATCGGCTCGGCCGTGTCGTTGTGGTGACCGTGGAAGTTCCAGCCCGGCGTGAGCAGGAGGTCTCCGCGAGACATCCGAACGGGATCGCCGTTGACGACGGTCCAGACTCCCTCGCCCTCGACGACGAACCGGAACGCGTTCTGGCTGTGCCGATGCTCGGGCGCCGTCTCGTGACCGCCGAGGTACTGGATCGCGCACCACAGCGTCGGCGTCGCGTACGCGGTGCCGGGAAGACCCGGGTTACGCAGGCCGATCGCCCGGCGTTCCCCGCCGCGCCCGACGGGCACGAGGTCGCCTGAGCGCTTCGCGATGTCGTAGAGGTTCGACCAGCGCCACACGTGCGGAACCGCGGCCGGTGCCGGCGTGATCGGCATCAGGTCATCGCGCTGCGTCCACAGCGGCGCGGTTGAGTTCGCCTCGAAGTCGGCGTACAGCTGCTCGAGCTCGGGCGAGTCAATCCGTCCGTCCATCTGCTCCATCTGGTCCTCCTTAGTCCTGCGTCCGCTCGGCAGCTTCATCGGCGGCCACCGTCGCTCGCGACGCGAACTGGTTCCACAGCCACTCGATCGTTCCCGGGAGGTCGATGCTTCGATCGATCTCCCACTCGGCCTGCAGACCGTCGGAGAGGGCGAGGAGCACGCGCGCCATCATGGCGGCGTCGACCTCGGCCGGGAAGCTCCCGTCGTTCTGCCGCGCCTCGATGTCACGGCGGATCGTTCCGGCGACCATGTCGTTGCGGCGCAGGAAGAACTCGTGCGCCGGATGCTCCGGGTCAGCCGCCGCCGCCTCGAGGCTCACGTACAGGTGCACGAGCCCCGGCACCTCCACGTTGTGCCGCGCGGTGCGCAACGTCATGGGTTCGTCGCCGGGATCGGACGTGAGGTTGCGCCGGTTGACGACATCTCGCTGGCGCAGGACTTCGACGAGGAGATTCTCCTTGGTGCCGAAGTGGTGAAGCAGACCGGCCTGCGTCATCCCCACCTCGGCCGCGATGTCGCGCAGCGAGGTGGAGCTGTAGCCCTTGCGTTCGATGACGTCGAGCGCCGTCTCGAGGATGGCGAGTTTGCTCTCTCGGCCCTGTGAGTAGGTGCGACGTCCCGCGCGCCGTGACACCGGTGCGCTCGGCTGACCCGCGACGAACAGCGGCCGCACTGTGTCACCCGGCACGTCGACGCGCGAGCGCTCGATTGCGGCCATCGTGCGCGGGATGTCGAACGGCAGCTCGCCGACGGCGGTCGTTCGCCCCATCAGCACTTCCAGCACGGCCGAATCCGACGCGCCGAAGTCGGCGACGAGCGCACTGGTGTACGGCAGCAGCGGCTCGAGGATCGCGGGACGGTCGAGCTTGACGACGAGGATCACGGGTGCCTGCACGCTCAGCGAGCGAACCCGATCGATGAACTCGGGAGCGAACTCCAGCGAGCCGGCTTGGAAGCTCGCCTCGAGCATGTAGTGGTCGCGTGGTTCGAACGGAGCCTCGGTCCGGACGATGATCGCGTCCGCCTGCTCAGGCGTCGCGGCGACGCGCAGCCCTGCTTCGGCGAGCACCTCCGAAGAGACCTGCTCGGAGAACACCTCTGAACCGCGGCGAATCGGCAGGGTCGGTGCGGACGGCCGGCCGCTCTCGAGGACGACGATCGAGCGTGCCTGCGCCCGGTGTCCCTTCTCGCGGAACTCGGCGGAACCGACGATCGTTGCGGCCTCCGCCTCATCCACGTACGGGTTCTCGAACAGGCCGAGTTCGAACTTCACCTTCAGCAGGCGTCGAACCGACTCGTCGAGCCGCGCCTCGTCCAGTTGTCCGCTCTCGACGAGCTCGACGATGAACCCCGGCTCCTCTTCGCCGCCGAGCTGATCGCAGCCCGCGTCAAGGATCTTCTTCACGCGCCCGACCTCGTCGAGGTGCTCCACGCCCCACGCACGCGGCGGCAGGGTCTTGTCGAGGATCCGCGATTCCGTGACGAGGCCCCAGTCGGTGCAGACGACGCCGTCGTATCCGAGCTGCTCGCGGAGCAGGCCCTGGATCATTTGGCGGTTGAAGCCGAAACCGACCTCTTCGATCTTCTCGCCGTCGAGGGTGAGGCCCATCGGCTTGCCGTACGCCGGCATGATCGCGGGCACGCCGCGCGCGATCACCTGTCGGAACGGTTCCAGGTGCTCCTCGAAGCGCCCCCCGAGATAGTCGTGCTCCTTGCCGTACGGGAAGTGCGTGTCTTCGCCGTCGCGCTGCGGTCCTCCTCCCGGGAAGTGCTTCGCCATGCAGGCGATGCCGTTCGAAGAAAGTGACGCTCCGCCTTCGAAGCCGTCGACGTACGCGAGGCCCAGACGAGAGACCAGCTCGGCGTTCTGCCCAAACGTGCTGTACTGACGTGCCCAGCGCGGCTCGGTGGCGAGATCGAGCGTGGGGTGAAGCGCAGTGCGAATGCCGACGGCCAGGTACTCACGACGGGCGATGTCGGCGAACTCGCGCACCGCATCTTCGTCCGCGAGGGCGCCGAAACCGAGCGGCTCCGGCCACGCGGACATGAACTCAGAGGAGAAGGACGCCCCCCAGTTCTCCGTGAACGAGTGGCGGGGATCCGTCGAGACCGTCACGGGGATGCCGTGCCCGGACGCCTCGGCGACGCGCTGCACGCTGTTGACCCACCGCGCCATGATGGACGGCTCGGGGATCCGGTGCACGTTGAGGTGGGTGACCGAGCGTTCCTCGACGAGCTCGCGCGCCGTCGGGTCACGCGGGACGATCGGCGTTCCGTCGATGTCGCCGTCGGTCGTCACGGCGACGACGCTCTGCACCATCAGACCCGCCTTCTCGCGCAGGGACAGGCGCCCGACGAGGTCGTCGACGCGTTCGTCGACGGGGCGGCTCGGATCCTCGTACGGGTCCATGACGCCGTTGCCGTTGAGATCGCGGTAGACGGTGCCATCCGTGTGCCGCGCTGTGCGGACGCTGGCGGGGATCGTGGTCATCGGGCGTTCTCTCCTCCCGTCGCCAACAGGCGACGCTGTTCGCGACGGATGCGCTGCTGGGACACGTCGGCGACGGGGGCCGACATGAACAGCCGTTGGGTGTAGGGGTGTTGGGGCCGAGCCGTCACCTGGTCGACCTCGCCCTGCTCCACGATCTCGCCACGGTACAGCACGCTGACACGGTGGCTGATGTGGCGAACGACGCCGAGGTCGTGCGAGACGAAGAGGTACGCAACGCCGGTCGCCTCCTGGATCTCGATGAGCTGATCGAGCACGCGAGCCTGCGTCGTGAGGTCAAGAGCCGAGACGGGTTCGTCGCAGATGATGAGGCGCGGCTTGAGGGCGATCGCACGCGCGATGGCGACGCGCTGCCGCTGCCCGCCCGAAAACTCGCGCGGGAGGCGCTTGGAGGCGTCGGCTGGCAGACTCACCCGGTCGAGGAGCTCTCGGACGCGCCTGTAGGCGTCGTTCCGCGTCCATCCCTGGATGAGCAGCGGTTCGGCGAGGATATCGGCCACGGTCATCGACGGGTTGAGCGACGTGTACGGATCCTGGAACACCACCTGGATGTCCTTCGCGAGCTCGCGACGCTCGCGCTGCTTGAGCTGCGTGATCTCGCGCCCCTCGAAGGCGATGCGGCCGGAGTTCACCGGGACCAACCCGAGGATCGCGCGCCCGATCGTCGTCTTTCCCGAACCGGACTCGCCGACGAGGCCGAGGGTCTCACCGGGACGGATGTCCAGTGACACGCTCTTCAGCGCCTGGAACGTCTTGCCCCCGCGCCCCTTGTACACGACCTCGAGGTCGTCGACGTTCAGCAGAGATTCCCGAGCTTTCATGAGTGCGCTCCTTCGTCTGTGTCCTCGCCGGCGTAGACACGGACGGGGTCCCCGTCGTCCAGCATCGATCCGAGAAGCGTGCGCGTGTAGTCGTCCTGCGGCGATTCGAGGATCTCCTGCACCGCGTTCGTCTCGACGATGCGCCCGGCCTTCATCACGGCGACGCGGTCGCAGATGTCGGCGACGACCCCGAAGTTGTGCGTCACGAGGAGCACTGCCATCTCGTTCTCGTGCTGCAGGTCGCGGAGCAGGTCGAGGACCTCAGCTTGCACGGTGACGTCGAGGGCCGTCGTCGGCTCGTCGGCGATGAGCAGCTTCGGCTTCCCGGCGACGGCACCGGCGATGAGCACGCGCTGCGCCATCCCACCCGAGATCTCGTGCGGGTACGCGCGGAACGTCGCCTCGGGATCGGGGATCCCCACGCGCTCAAGCAGGCTCAGCGCGCGTTCCCGTGCGGCCGCTCGCGACATCCCCTGCGTCGCGCGCAACGGCTCCGTCAGCTGATGACCGATCCGGTAGGCCGGATCGAGGTTGCTGAGCGGCTCCTGCGGGATGTACGCGATATCGGTTCCGCGCAGACGACGACGCTGGCGCGGGGAGACGTCGGTGAGCTCGGTGCCCTCGAAGTGGATCGACCCACGTGAGACCCAGCCGCCTTCGGGAAGCAGCCCGAGCACGGAGAACGCCGTCTGCGACTTCCCCGAACCCGACTCTCCCACGAGGCCGAGCACCTCGCCGGGGCGGACGTCGAGGTCCACCCGGTGCACGACGGTCTTCTGCTCGTCCCCGGTCCCGTAGCTGACCTCGAGCTCCCGCACGGACAGCAGCGGCGATCGGTCGTCGTCAGCTGCCGCGACGCGTTCGGTGCGGCCGACCCTCGTCGCCGAACCGGATCCGCTGTCCTCGAGCGCGTCTCGCATTGCGTTGCCGAGGAGGATCAGGCCCATCGTCGTGAGTCCGATCGCGAGGCTCGGCCACAGGACGAGAGAGGGGTCGACAAAGATGCGTCGGAACCCTTCGTTGAGCATGCTGCCCCACGACGGCAGCGAACTGTCGGCGATGCCGAGGAACTCGAGCCCGGCCTGGATCGCGATCGCAATGCTTCCGAGCCTGGCCGTCTGAATGATCACGGGGGCGCGGACAACGGTCAGCACGTGCCGACCGATGATGCGCGCGTTCCCCAGACCCGACACGCGTGCCGCATCGACGTACAGCTCGTTGCGGACGGCCTGCACGGCCGCACGCACGATGCGGAAGACCGACGGCGCCAGAAGCACGCCAAACACGGCCATCGACACCCAGACCGACGGACCGGCGACGGCGCGCACGGCCAGCAGGATGACGATTCCGGGCATCGCCATGTTGAGGTTGTTGAACCAGTTCGCCACGGCGTCGAACGGGCCGCCGAAATATCCGGCGATGAGGCCGGTCGGCAGGCCGACGATCAGCGCGATCGCCACGGCGAGGGCCGCACCGAGGAGGTTGACCTGTCCTCCCCAGAGCAGGCGGCTGAGGACATCGCGCCCGGAACTGTCCGTCCCCAGCAGGTGCTCGGCGCTCGGGGGCTGCATCGCGTCGCGCAACACGGAGAGGCCGGGATCGGGCAGAGGGAGCAACGGGGCGATCGCCGCGGCGACGATGACGAGCGTGACGACGACGGCGGCGACGACGCCGAGCGGATTCCGCAGGAACCGCCCGACGGCACCATCGCGCTTGGTGCGCGCCGCCGCGACGAGGGATGTTGTCTGACTCATGCGAGACGCACCTTCGGGTTCAGCCAGGCAACGGCGAGGTCGACCAGCAGATTGACGATGACGACGATGACGACGTATGCGAGCACTGCGCCGAGGACGACGTCGACGTCTGTGCGCGACGACGCCTCGATCGCGAGACTGCCGAGACCCGGCAGCGCGAAGATCTGCTCGATCACGACCGCGCCGCCGAGGATGCCGACGACCTGGACCGCGAGCGCGGTGAGCCCCGTTGTCGACGCGTTGCGTAGAACGTGGGCGACCACCACGCGTGACTCGGAGAGCCCGCGGCTGCGGAGCGTGCGCACGTAGTCGAGACGCAGTGTCTGGATCATCGAGCTGCGCACCTGCTGTGCGACGCCCGCGACCGCGACGATCGTGAGGGCGACAACCGGGAGGGTGATCGTCCGCACCCAACCGCCGATGTCGGTACCCGGAGCCTGATAGCCGGTCGCCGGGAACCAGCCCAGCTGGATCGCGAAGATCGTCACCAAGAACAGGGCGATGATGAACGCCGGCAGCGCGTCGCCGAGTGTGGCGATGAACTGGAGCGTGCGGTCGATCCAGCCGCGCGTGACCGCCGCCGCGACGCCGATCGCGAAGCCGAGAATGCCGCTGAGAAGCGTCACGATGATGACGAGCGCGACCGTCACGGGCATTCGCACCGACAGCGCCTGCATGACGGTCTGCGTCGAGAAGAGCGACTCGCCGAGATCCCCGGTGAACGCGGAGACGAGCCAGCTCGCGTACTGCACGAGCACCGGACGGTCGAGCCCGAGTTCCGCGTTCAGCGCGGCGGCCTGCTCGGGACTGGCGTTCTCGCCGAGCACGTTGAACGCGATGTTGTCGAACGCGGGCGACAGCATCAGGAAGACGATGATCGACGTGCCGAAGACGAGCGACACCGCCGAGATCAGTCTCTTCAAGAGGAAGGGCATATCGGTTCTCCAGATGCCCGCGGCGGCCCGTCGCCGGGCCGCCGCGGTGCGGATCAGCTTCCGCTGGGGGCGAAGTTATAGATCGACGGCACGGCCTGCTGCACCTGAACCTCGACGTCGACGTCGTCGTTCCAGTAGATGAACGTATCGGGGTGCATGATCGGCGCGAACCAGAAGTTGTCAACGATCCACTCGTTCATCTCGCGCGCGATCCCCGGCCGGTCCTCGTCAGAGGCCGCCTGGTATCCATCCATCAGCTCCTGCAGCTCCGGGTCGGTCGATTCCAGGGCGTTCCACGGTGCGTTCTCCGCGATGAGGAACTTGACCGTCCCCCAGTCGGAGCGCTGCGCGAGCGTCATGAACGCGACGGGGAACTCGCCCTGCTGCATCGACGGGATCGCCTCGCCGGGCCCCCACTGATGGCGCTCAACCGTGACGCCGATGTCCTGCCAGTTCTGAATGATCGCGTCGTAGATCACCGGCTCGAAAACCGTGCTCACCGGCAGAGTGACGGTGAGATCTTCGGCGCTGGCCTCCGCGAGCAGCTCGCGCGCACGGTCGGGGTCGTAGGCGTACGCGTCGTTGAGCGAGTCGTCGTACGCCTCGGTGTCGCTGCCCCACACCTGCGTGGTCACGCTGCCTCGTCCCTCCCAGCCAACGTCGACGAGAGCTTCGCTGTCAATCGCGATCGCGAGCGCCTCACGCACGCGGACGTCCTCGAACTCGGGCTGCAGCTCGCCGCTGCGGTCGAAGAAGAGCAGACCGCCCCAGTTGACGGAGAAGCCCTCCTCCGTGTTGAGGTCCGCCGAGTCGGCCTGCACGGCGCTCGCCGCGCGGTTCAGCGACGCCACGTCGATCTGGCCGGACGTCAGCGCGTTGAGACGGGCGGTCTCGTCCGTGAGGATCTTGAACTCGACCTCGTCGTACGGAAGCTCCTCACCCCAGTAGTCGGGGTTGCGCTCGTACGAGATGTTCGACCCGACGACGGAGTTTGCCTGATCCAGAAGGTAAGGACCGGAACCGACGGGCTCGTCGCCGATGGTGCCGTCTTCGATCGAGGTAGGGCTCGCCATATATCCGCCCGCGTTCGACAGGCTGTAGATGAGCTCCGGGTCCGGCTCTGACAGGTGGAACACGACGGTCTCGTCGTCGACGACCTCGACGCTGTCGACGGTCGAGTAGTTGCCGGCCATCGGGCCGTTCGCCTGCATGAAGTGCTCGATGTTGGTCTTGACCGCCTCAGCGTTGAATGGCGTTCCGTCGTTGAAGGTGACGTCAGTGCGCAGCGTGAACTGCAACGTGAGGCCGTCTTCGCTCTCCTCCCACTCGGTCGCGAGCATCGGGCTCAACGTCCCGTCGGGTTCGCGCTTGACGAGCGGGTCGTACAGCGCCTGATAGATCGGCGCCAGATGCCCCTCGTTCGCCTGGGCCGGATCCCAGCTCGTGGGCTCCTGAAGGGATCCGACGGTCAGCTTTGTCGGTGATCCGTCTCCGGACCCCGATGTGCCGGATCCGCCCGCACTGCACGAGGCGAGCATAAGGGCAGCCGCCGTGGCTCCGGCGATCGTGATGAGTCGGGTAACTCGCATGGCGTCTCCTGACGTCCTTGTAACAGGCAGCCGACGCAACTTCTGCGCCGACATGTAAGATACTAAATAGCATTCAGTGGT
>DWXU01000275.1:0-4375 GCA_019119065.1 Candidatus Microbacterium pullistercoris
CGCAGCGGCGACGAGAGGCGCTGGTTGTATCCGATGTTCTCGCTGACGCTCGCCTGGTAGGCGACTTGGCGCTGCTCGATGGCGTGTTCTCCGACATTCGGGCTGTCGACGACGGTGGGCACGCCGATGCCATGGAGGATCCGGGGATCCCCGATCCCGGAACGCTCGAGCAGAAGCGGCGTGTCGAGGGCGCCCGCGCACACGATGACTTCTGTCGTCGCCGCGAAGTCGCGTACGACGCCACCGGATCTCGCGCGAACGCCGGTCGCACGCGTTCCGTCGAAGAGGATCCGACTGACGTGCGTGTTCAGCTCGAGCGTCAGGTTCTTTCGTTTCAGCGCCGGCGTCAGAAACGCCCGCGCCGCCGTCAGTCGGAACCCGTTCCGCACGGTGTTCGGGATGTATCCGACTCGTTCGCCGTCGCACGCGTTGATGTCGTCGACGCGCGGCAATCCGTATGCTTCCGCTGCCGCGAAGATGCGTTCATTGAGCTCATCCTTGGGACGTGACACGTGCAGGTCTAGTGGTCCGCCGCTGCCACGGACGTCCGACGCACCCAGCTCGTGATTCTCGAACGACCGGAAGGCCGCGAGCATGTCGTCCCAGCCCCAGCCAGGATTGCCGTCGGCCTCGAGCTGGTTCCAGAAGTGCTCGCCGCCGCGCTCGTACTGCAACCCGTTGATTGCCGTCGAGCCACCGAGGACGCGTCCGCGCTGTCAGATCTCGATGGCGCCGTCCGGTCCCACGGGTTTCGTCTTGTAGGTGAACGAGTGCCGCGTCCCTCCGTAGAGGAAATAGAACCCCTTGGGAATCTTGATCACGGGATCCCAATCGCTACCGCCGCTCTCTAAGACGAGCACCGACACGTTCGGGTCTTCGCTGAGTCGACTGGCGACAACGCTTCCTGCGGCCCCAGTCCCGATCACGATGTAGTCGAACTGTTCTTTAGCCATGTCGGCCACCGTACGAGCCGTGGCAGTGGGCACAAGGGCCTGGAATATCGCCCGGCCCGACGCGTACAATCGCGCGTCGACGTTGCTCGCATCGTGGGATCCGATCGGCAGGGGCGCGACGCGCGTGGTGCGGCATTCAGTCGACGAGCCGCGCCCGCCAGGCCCACGCCGCGATCTCGACGCGGTTGCGCGCCCCGAGCTTGACGCTGATGTTGCGGGCGTGCGTCTTGACCGTCGAGAGGGACACGAACAGGTCGGCGGCGATCTCGTCGTTGGTTCGGCCGCGGGCGATCGCAGCGACGATTTCGAGCTCGCGCGCCGAGAGATCGTGGTCGATGGCGGCGGGCGCGGATCCCGCCAGTTCACCGAGCAGCCGCACGGTGATCGAGGGCGACACCAGCGCGTCGCCGTCCGCCGCGGCACGGACAGCTTCGACGAGCAGCCGCGGGCCCGCGTCCTTCAGCAGGAACCCGGAAGCACCGGCCTGCAGCGCGTCGCGCAGGTACTCATCCGTGTCGAAGGTGGTGACCACGACCACACGCGGAGCGTCGGGCAACGCCGTGATGATGCGCGTGGCGTCGATCCCGTTCATCCCCGGCATCCGGATATCCATCAGCACCACGTCCGGCCTCAGACGTTCCACCGCCGAGACGGCGTCTCCTCCGGACGCAACGGCCCCGAGAATCGAGATATCCCCTTCGGCTTCGAGTACCATCCGGAAGCCAGCGCGGACCATCTCCTGGTCTTCCGCCAGCACGACGCCAATCATGTCGCCTGCTCCAGCGGGAGCGCCGCTCGCACGGTCCAAGAGCCCGGCTCATCCGGCCCGGCGTGCATCGTCCCGCCGAGCGCTGCGACGCGCTCCGCCATCCCCGTGAGGCCGAATCCGGCAGTTCGCGGATCCGATGCCCTCACACGCACACCATCGTTCGTCACCAAGATCACCAGCTCCGCATCGATCACTCGCACGGATACGTGCGTGGTGCCTTCCGGCGCGTGTCGCCGGACGTTGGTGAGCGCCTCGCGAACCACGCGGTACGCCGACTCCGCGACCCCTGGTGGCAGCGGATCCGCGAGGTCATCGAGCTGCAGCGTCGCGCGCTCGCCTTCCGGATCGAAGCGTTTCACGAGCGCCGGGATGTCGGAGATCTCGTAGGAAACCGTCAGCGGTGCCGCACGATCGGTCTCGTTACGCATCGCCCCGACCATCCGGCGCATCCCCGCAAGAGCCTCGCTCCCGGCGGATTCGATCGCGGCGAGCCCCTCGGTCGCGCGCGCAGGGTCCGTGCGCGCCACGGCGATCGCTGCCTGCGCCTGGACGACGATCCCCGTGACCTGATGTGCGACGACGTCGTGGAGTTCGCGTGCGAGTTCCATTCGTTCCGCGCGGCGTGCCTCTTCCACCGCCGATTCCCGCCTCTGCGCCCGGTAGCGGCCGACGATCCCCGAAGCGAGAGCAGCTCCCCACACGAGGAGGACGAGGAGGATGGCTGCGGCGTCGAACTCGACACGCAGCAGGACGATGCCCGCGCCGACAGCAAGCGCCGCCGCGCCGACGACGATCGCGCCGCGTGATGAGGCCGCACGGACGCCGGATACGGTGAGGACCACGAGCGCTGCCCCCTCCGTCAGAGCAAGCGTTGGCGGCGGCAGCCACACGGCCACAACGGAGGCAGCGAGAGACACGGCGAAGCCCGCCGCAACGACGACGCTCGTGCGCGCCATTCTCCGGACGAACGCGAGAACGGCGACGATGATCGCGACGAACGCGGTCGCGACGGCGCCCACGACGATGTCGTCGTCGGTGATGGCAGAGACGGCACGGGATCCGATTTCGAAGTCCACCATGAGCAGCGCGCCGAGGACGACGACTTCCGCGGCGGTCGCGATGGCTCGCGCCCACGCGCGTCGCGGCGGCTCCGAGCGTCCCGCGGCGTCTGTCCCGTCCGTCATGGGCACAGTCTATGAATCACCACTCCCTCCGAACTCGCGGTGCTCCAGAGATCGTCCGAAAGGACGAGCCGGCCCGGCGCGGACCGTTCCTGCGGTCGAAGCGGCGAGCAGCGCCGCCGCGCGAGCATGATGTTCATGCATTCGCTTCCCGATGACCCACGTTCCGTCGCCACAGACACCTCGACGCAATTCGCCGCCCGCGCTCTGGACGTCGTGCGCGAGTATGGCACGGGCGAGAACCGAGTCCGCGCTCTGGACGGCCTGAGCATCGACCTTCCCGCCCGACGGTTCACGGCGGTCATGGGCGCGTCCGGCTCCGGCAAGTCGACGTTCCTGCACTGTCTGGCCGGACTCGACCAGGCGACGTCCGGGCAGGTCCTGCTCGGAGACACCGATCTCGGCAGGCTCGACGACACGACGCTCACGGCGACGCGACGAGACAGGATCGGATTCGTCTTCCAAGACGGTAACCTCCTCCCCCACCTCACCGCCGGTGAGAACGTCGATCTCGCCGCATCGCTCGCGGGCCGACGAGCCGACCGTGCGTGGCGTTCCGAGCTCGTCGACCGACTCGGCATCGCCGACCGGCTCCGCCACCTTCCGGCCGAGCTCTCGGGCGGTCAGCGGCAACGCGTCGCCGTTGCCCGCGCGCTCCTCACCCGCCCCGATCTCATCGTCGCGGACGAGCCGACAGGTGCGCTCGACAGCGAATCGGGCAGCGCTCTCCTGCGCCTCCTGAGGGCGTGCGTGGATGAGTTCGGACAGACCGTCGTCATGGTCACGCACGATCCGGCGGCCGCTGCCGTCGCAGACGAGGTCGTGTTCATGAAGGACGGAAGAGCAGCGGGCAATCTCCACAGACCCACGCGCGAGAGCGTGCTGGCGCGCGTCGGTGCCCTCGCGGCGCGTCAGGGGGTGGCCGCATGATCCTCGCCAGGATCGCCGCACGCAGCGTTCGACGCCGCCCCGGTCAGGCGCTGCTGATCGGCATCGCCGTCGTGATTGCGACCGCATTCGCCGCGACGGCCCTCACCCTCGCCCTCAACGCGCGCGTCGCGCTCGTCGGCTTCGGAATGAGCACACCGGAGACAGTCGATGCTGTCGTGATCCCGCCCCGCGATCTCGATGGGGCACAGGTCCGCGACACCGCGGACGACATCCGTGCTCTCCCCGACGCGGGCGAGGTCGTCGTCGAATACCTGGGAGACATCGAGGTCGAGGCTCACGGCACCACCGCCACGTGGAAACTCACCAGCGATCCGGGATCCGGACCGCTGAGCGCCGTGTCGGAGATCACCGCCGGTTCCGCACCCGGGGCCGGGGAACTCTTCGTTGGACCGCGGACGGCGGCGCGATCGGGCGTGGCCGTCGGCGATGTGCTCGCGGTCGGGGCGCTCACACTCACCGTGGGCGGCATCGGCCCGATCAACGAGTTCGGGCAGGACGTCGCCCTCATCCACGAGGAGGAC
>DWXU01000276.1:0-5249 GCA_019119065.1 Candidatus Microbacterium pullistercoris
GCGTCGCGGTCGAGCCGCAGCTCGCCGTATGCGAACGTCGTGTAGGACAGCCCGTGGCCGAACGGAAAGGCGGGGGCGATCGACAGGTTGCTGATCCGGTCGCCGTCCTGTCCGAGCGGCGGCGCGAGATAGGTGTGCGGCAGGGCGCCGTTCGTGCGCGGGATCTGCACGGGCAGGTGCCCGCTCGGGTTGACGGATCCGCTCAGCACGCCCGCGAGCGCGTGCGCGCCCTCGACGCCCGGCATGAACGTCTGCACGATCGCCGCGGCGCGGTCGACGTATGCTCCGAGCGCGTACGGGCGCCCCGACATCACGACGAGCACGACGGGGCGGCCGGTCGCCAGCAGCGCCTCGACGAGGTCGCCCTGCGAGCCCGGGAGGTCGAGGCTGGGTGCGTCGGATCCCTCACCCGAGGTGCCCTTGCCGAACATGCCCGCGCGATCGCCCACGACCGCGACGATGACGTCGCTCTCGGCGGCCGTCGCGGCCGCGCGCGCGACCTCGTCGGCCTCGGGCGGATCCACGAGCGGACACCCGCGCAGCGCGACGACGTCGGCGCCGGGAAGCGCGGCGCCGAGGGCCTCGGGAATCGCGGTCGCGTCGAGGCCGAGCCCCAGCTGCGGGTGCCGGGGCAGCACGTGGATCGGGTACGAGTACGCGCCCATCATCGCGCGGGGATCGTCGACACAGGGGCCGACGACCGCGATCCGCGCCGCGTCCGCCGCGAGCGGAAGCGCGCCGGCGCGGTTGTCGAGCAGCACGATCGACTCGTCGGCGAGACGGCGGGCGATCGCGCGGTTGCGCGGGCTGTCGAGGTCGACGCCCTCCGGATCCCGCGGACGCCAGTCGGCGTCGAGGAGACCCGCGTCGAGCTTCTGCCGCAGGATCCGGCGTGCGGACGTCTCGACGTCGACCCTGGTCTGATCCGGATCCGGGTCGCCCTCGGTGAGCTGGCGGTAGGCGGAGATGTCCGGCAGCTCGACGTCGAGGCCGGCGTGCAGGGCGAGGCGCCCCGCGTCGGCCACGGTCGCGGCGACGCCGTGCTTCGCCTTGAGGAACGCGACGGCCCAGTAGTCCGACACGACGGTGCCGTCGAAGCCCCACTCTCCGCGCAGCAGCTCGGTGAGCAGCCACCGGTCAGCGGCGGCCGGCACGTGGTCGAGCTCGGTGTACGAGTTCATGACGCTCGCGGCCTGCCCGAGGCGCACCGCCATCTCGAACGGCGGCAGCACGAGATCCCGCAGCTCGCGCTCGCCCAGGGCGACCGGCGCGTGGTTGCGTCCGCCGCGCGAGCTGGCGTGGCCCGCGAAGTGCTTGAGCGTCGCGATGACGCCGTTCTCCTGCAGTCCGCGCACGTAGGCGGTCGCGAGCGTCGACACGACGTACGGATCCTCGCCGAGCGTCTCCTCGACGCGCCCCCACCGATAGTCGGTGACGACGTCCAGCACGGGAGACAGCCCCTGGTGCACGCCGACGGCCGCCATGTCGGATCCGATCGCGCCGGCCATCTCGCGCACGAGCTCCGGATCGAACGTCGCCGCCCAGGCCATCGGAGCGGGGTAGACGGTCGCGCCGAGGGTCGTGAAGCCCGTGAGGCACTCCTCGTGGACGATCGCCGGGATACCGAGTCGCGTGTTCTCGATCAGGTGCCGTTGCGCGGCCTCGACCTGCGCCATGCCGTCGCGCGGGGCGACCGGCGTCGTTCCGAAGACGCGCGTGAGATGCCCGATGCCGTCTCTCGTCGCCTCGTCGAAGGGCGGCCGACCCGCCGAGAAGACGTCCTGCATCGGCGCGATGATCTCGGTCGAGTCCCGCCGATCCGCCCAGTAGCCGCCGAGCTGCGCAACCTTCTCGTCCCAGGTCATCTGCGCCAACAGAGCGTCGACCCGTGCGTCCGGATCCGCCGTGGGATCGGTCCATACCGGTCGTGCGGCATCGCCGTCGGGGGCACGCGTCATCGTCGACTCTCCAGCCTAATTTGGTCCGGTAGACAACAATTGTAGCCGCTTCCGGCGCTGGGGAGCGGTGTGCCCGGGTGTTACGCCTCGTCGCGGAGCCAGCCCGCGGCCTCGACGGCCCAGTAGGTGAGAATCGCGTCGGCGCCCGCGCGCGCAAACGCCGTGAGCGAATCGAGCACCGTGGCGCGGCGATCGAGCCACCCCTTCTCCACGGCCGCCTCGACCATCGCGTACTCGCCCGACACCTGATAGGCCCAGACCGGCACGTCGACGGATCCGCGCACGTCGGCGAGCACGTCGAGATACGGCAGGCCGGGCTTGACCATGACGATGTCGGCGCCCTCCTCGATGTCGAGCAAGGCCTCGCGCACGCCCTCCCGCGCGTTGGGTGGATCCATCTGGTACGTCCGGCGATCGCCCGTCAGCTGGGAGTCGACGGCCTCGCGGAACGGCCCGTAGAACGCGCCGGCGTACTTCGCGGAGTAGGCCATCAGGATCGTGTCGGTGAAGCCCTCGTCGTCGAGCGCCTCCCGCACCGCAGCGACTTGTCCGTCCATCATGCCGCTGAGGCCGAGCAGCTGCGATCCCGCCCGCGCCTGCGCGATGCCCATCTCGGCGTACCGGGAGAGGGTCGCGTCGTTGTCGACGGCCCCGGACGGCGTCAGCACGCCGCAGTGGCCATGGTCGGTGAACTCGTCGAGGCACAGGTCGGTCTGCACGACGAGCGCATCGCCAACCTCTCGCGCGATCTCGCCGACCGCGAGGTTGAGGATCCCGTTCGGGTCGACGGCGCCGCTTCCAGTCGCATCGCGCACGGCGGGAACACCGAAGAGCATGAGCCCGCCGAGGCCGGCCTCCGCCGCGTCGACGGCCGCGCGACGCAGCGAGTCGAGCGTGTGTTGCACCTGCCCCGGCATCGACGAGATCGGCCGCGGCTCGGAGATCCCCTCGCGGACGAACATCGGTAGCACGAGCTGCGCGGGAGCGACGCGCGTCTCCGCCACCAGACGGCGCACCGGCGCCGACTGGCGCAGGCGACGCGGACGGTGGGTGGGGAAGCTCACTCCTTCTCCTCGCGGAGATCGAGGACGTCGGTCGGCGGAATCTGCAGCGCGTCGGGCGTGGGCGGCGGCACAGGGATGCCAGCGAGCGCGTCGATGAGCGACTCGACGGTGCGTTCCGGGGCGATCACCTGAATCGGGAGGTCGACGCCCGAGGCGTCGTGAGCCGTCTGGGGACCGATCGCGGCGATGACCGTCTGATCGGGGATCTGCGCGAACTGCTCGCGCACCTGGCGCGCGACGGATCCGCTCGTGACGAGGATCGCGTTGATGCGGCCGTTGTTGACGTCACGGAGGACGCGCTCGGTCGCGGGGACGCCGACCGTGCGATAGGCGACAACGGCGTTGACGTCGTGCCCGGCCTCTTCGAGACGAACCGAGAGCACCGGCTTGGCGATCTCGCTGCGCAGGCACAGGATCCGCTTGGGCGAGGGCTCGAGCGCGATCATCTCGGCGGCCATGCCTTCGGCCGAGTTGTCGTGCTCGGGCACGAGGTCGACCGGGTATCCGACCGCCGAGAGCGCGGCGGCGGTCGTCTCGCCGACGGCGGCGATCTTCGTCGTCTGCGGGATCTGCGCGCCGTAGGCGTACAGGACGTCGACCGTCGTCGCGCTCGTCACGGTCAACCAGGCGTACTGCCCGGCCGCCAGCTCGGCGATGACGTGCTCCAGCTGCGTGCTGTCTTCGGGAGGAGCGAAGTTGATCAGCGGCGACACGACAGGGACTCCGCCCTGCGCACGCAGCCGCGCCGCGACATCGTCACCCCACGGGCCACCGCGCGGCACGAGCACGCGCCACCCGGTGAGGGGTTTCTCCGTCTTGGCTTCCTTCGTCATGAAGTTGGGGCCGCCTCTCTGTTCACGATGTCGGCTGCCCCGTAGCGCAACAGCCGACGCGCGAGCTCGGATCCGATCTCGCGTGCCCGGACCGTCAGGCCCGAGCTGTCGGCAGCAGCGCCGCTGCCTCGTGCCTGAATATACCCTTCGATCAGGGATTCGAAGCCATCGAGGCGCTCAGAATGGTCAAGCGTGACATCATCGTGAGATTCATCGCCGTAGACCCCGGCCCGCACGTGGACGGTGCCGTCGGAGGTCTGCGCGTGAATCCCGACCGGCGCGTGGCAGCCGGCCTCGATCCCCCCGAGCACCGCGCGCTCAAGCGTGACCGCGAATCGCGTCAGCGGGGCGTCGAGCTCGCCGAGCCAGGCGAGCAACTGCGGATCCGCATCCGCGAGGGTCTCGACGGCGAGCGCGGCCTGCCCCGCGGCTGTCGGCCAGGACGAGAGCACGCGGGGTTCGACGCTCAGGCCGGCGACCGTGGGGATCTCGGCATCATCGGATCCGGTACGGACGAGACCGGCAGCGGCGAGGATGACGGCGTCGAGCTCGTCGTCGCGGACGCGGCCCATCCGGGAGTCGATGTTGCCGCGCAAGTCGTGCACGGCCGCCTGCGGGTTGGCGCGCCGCACCTGCGCCATGCGGCGGGGGGACCCCGTGCCGATGCGCGATCGGGCCGGAAGCTCGTCGAGCGTGACGCCATCGCGCGTGATCACGACGTCGCGGGCGTCGGCGCGGGGAGGCGTGGCGGCGATCACGAGCCCGGGCGGTTGCTCGACCGGGAGATCCTTCAGGGAGTGCACGAGGATGTCGCACTCTCCGGCCCTCAGCGCCTCGCGCAGGCGCGTCGCGAAGACGCCGGCTCCGCCGAGGGAGGCGAGCGAGGCGCGGTTCGTGTCGCCCTCGGACGTGATCTGCACCAGCTCGACCGGGCGGCCGGAGACGCGTTCGAGTTCGCGCGCGACCGTTCCCGACTGCGCGACCGCGAGCCTGCTGCGTCGCGTTCCGAGGCGAATCGGCGTCGTTTCGTTCGCCATGGCCTACCTCAACACGTCGGCGACGTCACCGACCGCGATACGGCGTCCGGTGTAGAAGGGCAGCTCCTCGCGGACGTGGAGGCGCGCATCGGTGTAGCGCAGGTCGCGCATCATGTCGACGAGGTCGGTGAGGGAGTCGGACTCCATGGGGAGCATCCACTCGTAGTCGCCGAGCGCGAAAGCGGGCATCGTGTTTGCCACGACGCTCGTGAAGGCGGCGCCCCGACGGCCGTGGTCGGCGAGCATGCGGCGGCGCTCGTCGTCGGGCAGGAGGTACCAGTCGTAGCTGCGCACGAACGGGTACACCACGAGCCAGTCACGCGCGTGCTCGCCGCGCAGGTAGCCGGGGATGTGGGC
>DWXU01000277.1:0-7695 GCA_019119065.1 Candidatus Microbacterium pullistercoris
GACGGCGACGTCCATGTCGCCGTCGACGATCGCTGCGATGAACTCATGGCTTCCACCGCCGTGCAGCCTCATCTGCACCGCGGGATGCGCGCGCCGGAACGCGCTCAGCGCCGCCGGAATGTCGATCGCTGTCACGGTCGGGATCACCCCGACGGTCAGCGTGCCGCGGACCCGCCCGCTCGCCTCGGCCGCGTCAGCGACCGCACGGTCGGCGGCGGCGAGGCTCTGACGCGCCGCCGCGACGAATGCCTCCCCGGCGGCCGTGATATCCACCCTGCGGCTCGTACGTTCGAACAGCCGAACCCCGAGCTCCGCTTCCAACGCCTTGACCTGGTGGCTGAGCGCCGACTGCACGACGTGACAGCGTTCGGCTGCGCGCGTGAAGCTGCGCTCCTCCGCCACCGCGACGACGTATCGCATCTGCTGAAACTCCATCAATACATGATGCTGCGTCATGTATGACATGACAACAATGTGTTGGACTCATATTTACGCTCGCCGCACGATGGTCCTATGACGACCGATCTCGCCGCACCCGTGTCGGCGACGCGCGCTGGCTGGACCGCGCTGACTGCGATCACACCGGTCGCGTGGGGCACGACGTACATCGTGACGACCCACATGCTCCCCGAGGGCCATCCGCTGTTCGCTGCATTGATGCGCGCGCTTCCGGCCGGAATCCTCGGGCTCCTCCTCACGCGCACGCTCCCCCGCCGATCCTGGTGGTGGAAGAGCGCGGTGCTCGGAACCCTCAACATGGGGGCATTCTTTCCGCTCCTCTTCCTCGCCGCGCAGCTGCTGCCGGGCGGCGTGGCCGCGACGCTCGGCGCGGCACAGCCGCTCGTGGTGGCGTTCCTGGCGGTCGTGATCCTGCGGGAGTCGCTGTCGACGTGGCGCATCGTCTGGGGTGTGGTGGGAATGATCGGCGTCGGACTCGTCGTTGTCGGCCCGGGCGCCGGCCTCTCGCCGCTCGGTGTTGTCGCGGGCCTCGCCGGGGCGGCATCGATGGGTACGGGCGTGGTCCTGACGAAGAAGTGGGGGCGCCCGGTCGGTGTTTCCGCGGTGGGCCTGGCCAGCTGGCAGCTCACCGCGGCCGGCGTCGTTCTGTTGCTCCCCACGCTCCTCATCGATGGAGTTCCGCCCGGCATCGACGCCGTCGCGATCACCGGATATCTGTGGCTCGGCATCGTCGGCGCGCTCCTCGGATACAGCCTGTGGTTCGCGGGGATCCGTCGCCTGCCGGTGACCGCGACAGCGCTTCTCGGTCTGCTCTCTCCGCTCGTTGCCGCGATCCTCGGATCAGTGATCGCGGGCGAGACGCTCACTCTCCTCCAACTCGCTGGCTTCGCCATCGCGCTCACTGCCATGCTCGCCGGTCAGCTCAGCCCCGCACGAGGAAAGGTGTCGATCACGCCATGAGAATCGCCGTACTCGGAGCCAGCGGAATGGCCGGCACCGCCGTCGTCGACGAGGCCCATTCCCGCGGCCACGACATCGTCGCCGTCGCCCGCACCGCACCACCGATCTCCGGACGCGCACGGGTGGAGTCGGTCGCCGCCGACGTCGCCAACAGCAGCGCAATCACGACCGTGGTCGCGAGGGCCGACGCGATCGTGCTCACGATCAGGCTCGCGCCCGGGGAGGAGCATCGACTCGCGCACCTCACGCGCACCGTCCTCGACAGCGCAGCCCAGCATGGCACGCCTCTCCTCGTGATCGGCGGTGCCGCTCCCCTGCGGTCCCCGCGTGATCCTGGACGGCGCGTCATCGACGAGGAGGACTTCGTGCCCGCCGAATGGCAGGCGCTCGCACAGGCGAGTCTTGACCAGTTCGACGTCTGCGGCGCGCACACGGCGGCCGACTGGGCGTATCTCAGCCCGCCCGCCGTCCTCGAACCCGGTGAGCGCACCGGAGACTATCGCCGCGGCACCGACACCCTGCTGATGGGCGTCGACGGCAGATCCCGCGTCTCGGCACCCGACCTGGCGATCGCCGTCGTCGACGAACTCGAGAATCCACGAGGAGACCGCCATTTCACCATCGCCGAGCACGAATGACGCGCCCACCTTCCACAAACGCACCTTCCTGCAGGATTTTGGGTGCATTCGTGGAAGGCGAAGCGGGGCAGGGTCCTCCACCTTCCACAGATGCACCCTCCCGCGCGATTTTGGGTGCGTTTGCGGAATGTGGAGGTGGAGCGGCGACCGTCAGCCGCGCTTCGCGACCTGTCCCATATTTGCGATCGTCACCCAGACGGGCCAGCCGATGAACCAGATCCCCGCGACGAGCCAGACGCGAGCGATCCAGCCGATCAGTTCGGCCGTACGGACCGGGTCGCCGACGATCCAGACGATGCCGCCGAGCACGGCCGTCGAGAGGACCGCGCAGACCACCATCCGGCCCCACTCCTTCCATTCGTGCGCGACCCGCTGCGGCCCGTGCTTCGGCACCTTCGGCGGCTCCGGTGCGCCCGCGAAGCGATGTGCGAACCAGCGGTCGACGCGATGGATGATGGGGTGCCCGAAGGCGACCGTGAAACCGAGATACACCGCCCCGAGTCCGTGCGTGAAGTCGGCCGTCGTTCCATTGGCCACGAGGTCCCACGAGATGAGGCTGAGGAGGATGACGTCGAGCAGCGGCACGCACAGCAACAACACCGTCGACAGGCCGCGCAGCCGCAGCAGGTAGCGGGCGCCGAGCCCGGCGACGAGGAGAACCCAGAAGCCGATCTCGCACGCGATGATCGCGATGAAGATGTTCATGGCTCCACGCTCCCGCGGCGCTCGGCGCGGCGGATCCTTCGACCGTCCACACCGTCCTCCTTCGTTCGGATGAGGTGCTGGCCCGAAAGGTTCGGCAGGATTGGGTCATGATCGAGCGGCGCATGCGCAGCATTCTGCGACAGCTGAACGAGCGGCCACGCAGTCGCGATGCGCTGGGCGCCATCGCCTACCTGCTGACCGGCGTCGCACTCCTCCAGTTCGGCGGATACCGTCTGTGGGCCGACGTCGCGCTCATCGATGAGCCGGCCGCCTTCCTGGTACTCCTCGGCGCGATGTCGCTGCTGGCGGTCTGGAGGTCGACCCGCCCGTTTCTCGTGCTGCTGCTCGGGACGGGGCTCGCCGTGTGCGATCTTCTGCTTGGCAGCAGCTTCGGTGTGATCCTCCTCCTCGGCGACTTCGTCTACTGCGCGTTCCGCTACGGCGGCGACCGGGGCGTGCGCGCGCTGCTGTGGGGGATCCTCGCACTGACCGTCGTGGCGGTGCTGACGCTCGTGGTGTGGTTTCGCGGCAGCGGCGTCGCGGCCGCGGTCTCGCTGCAGTGGGCGCTCACCGTCATGATCGGCGGATTGTGGGGGTGGAACGTGCGCAGCGAGCGCGTCAGCACGCGGACTGCGATGGCGCTGCGCCACGCCCAGGAGACGGAGCGGCTCCGTCGACGCATCGCCCACGACCTGCACGATCATGTGGCGAACCACATCGCGGTGGCGGGCCTCCACATCGAGGCCGCGCGACTCCGCGGAGCACGGGAGGAGAGACTGCCGGGGGCAGCGGCGCAGAGCCTCGAGAAGGCCACGCAGGGAACGGATGAGGCTCATCGGCGACTGCGTCAGCTGATCGCGGTGCTGACGACGATAGACGGCCTCGAGCAGCATCCGCTCAGCTCGGACGGTTCGCTCGACGATCTGCTGCCCGACGACCGGTCGCTCCTCCGGCGCGGGCACGACCTCACGGACATCCTCGCTGCGCAGAGTGCCTCAGGGGCGGCGATCATCCGGAGGGTCGTCAGTGAACTTATCACGAACGCCGTCAAGCACGGCGAGGGCGACGTCCTCCTCGATGTCGATGACGACGCCGTCCGTGTGTCGAACGTCATCGCGGGCACGAGCGCCGTCCCGGGAACCGGAATCGGCACGGCCGGGGCTGCTCTGCTGCTCGAGGACATCGGCGGGAGCCTCTCCGCAGAACGACTTGCCGGCACCGACCGATGGCGGGCGACGGTCACCCTGCCGCGGGTATTCGTCGAGGGCGTCCGACATGCATGAGAACATCCGCGTCGCGATTGTCGATGACCACGAAGCCATCCGCGGCGGGATCGCGGCTATCCTGGGCGCCGACGACCGCATCACGATCGTGGGCGAGGCCGAGAACGGACTCGACGCCGCCGCACTGTGCCTCCGCGAACACCCCCACGTGGCACTCGTCGATCTGCGCATGCCCGGCACGGACGGCATCTGGGCGACCGAGCGCATCACCGCGGAGACGACGACGCGCGTTCTCGTCCTGACGACCTTCGACTCGGACGACCTTGTCGCGCAGGCCCTGGCGGCCGGCGCGCACGGATACCTCCTCAAGACCGTTCGCGGGGCCGATCTGATCCAGGCCGTCGCCCACGTCGCCGCCGATCGTCATGTCATCGACCCGGCCGTCGCGGGCGGCGTGATCGCGCGTCTCAACAGCGCGACACCGGCTCCGCCGCCGCGCACCGACCTCACCGACCGCGAGGCGCAGGTGCTCGGCTTCGTCTCCGAGGGCCTCACCAACCAGCAGATCGCCGACCGCCTCACGGTGAGCATCACCACGGTGAAAACCCATGTCGGCTCGCTTTACGCGAAGACCGGCGCAACCTCCCGCGTGCAGCTCGGTCGCCATCGCGCGTCATGACCGGCTGGGGCCCGGCGCTCCGTGATGTCGTGACACGTAGGGGTTCCCACGCAGGTAGAAGCGCCGCGGCAGGTCTGCGGCTTTCGAGATCCCGACGCGGCGCCCGACCTCGATGAGGTGCTCAGGCGTCTCCTCGCGCGGCACCAACAGCAACGAGCGCTCGGCGGATCCGTCGAGCGCGCTGCCCGTGAACGTCAGGTCGACGCCGAGCGCCTGACCGAGCTTTCCGGGTCCGTTTGTGAGTTCGACTCCCCCGCGTCCGCGACGGGCCTGCATGACGTCTGCGCCGTCCAGCGGCTCGGCGCCGCGGATCAGCACACCCGACCCGTGATCGGCTCGTCCCGTCACGACGTTGCAGCAGAAGTGGATCCCATGCGACTGGTAGACGTAGAGGTGACCGGCCGACAGGAACATCGCGGCGTTGCGGGGCGTGGGGCCGCGGAAGGTGTGGCTCGCGGGATCCTCCTGATCGTACGCTTCGGTCTCGACGATGCGCACTCGCACGCGCGGGCCGGACGTGGTGACCAGCTCGCATCCGATCAGGCGCCGCGCCGCCACCTCGACGGGCACGTCGAGAAATTCGAAGGCAGACGGGAGGGAAGCTGACACATGTGCGATTGTGACAGATCCCGCCGGGCTGCCGATGGGCCGGGCGTACTCTCGAAGGGTGAGCGACCTGACTGCGACCCTCGGCATTCGGACCCCCATCCTCCTCGGAGCCTTCGGCGGACTGTCCTCGATTCCCCTCACGACAGCCGTCAGCGAGCTCGGCGGGCTCGGCGCGTACGGCCTCTACGGCTACGACGGGGACCGGATCCGGAGCACGATCGCCGACCTGCGCGCCGCGACCGCGCGCCCGTTCGCTGTCAACATCTGGCTTCCGACGGGCGATGAGGCGGCTCCGGGGCCGCAGCACACCACGTTCGCGCTCGCTCTGGAACCGTTCTACTCGGCGGTCGGCGTCGAGATGCCGCAGCGCCCGGAGCGCTACCTCCCGCCGCTCGGCGAACAGGTCGACGCCATCCTCGAGGCCCGTCCCGCGGTCCTCAGCGTCGTCTACGGGGTTCCGTCTGCTGAGCTCGTGAGCGCGGCGCACGAACGTGGGATCCGCGTGGTCGGCACCGCGACCACGGTCGCCGAGGCCGTCGCGCTGGACGATGCGGGCATCGACGCGATCATCGCCTCTGGTGCCGAGGCCGCGGGGCACCGTGTCTCCTTTCTGCGCGCCGCCGAGGACTCCCTCGTGGGCACCTTCTCGCTCGTGCCGCAGGTCGTCGACGCCGTGCGTGCGCCGGTCATCGCGGCCGGAGGTATCGCCGACCGTCGCGGCGTCGCGGCAGCGTTCGCGTTGGGTGCCACCGGAGTGCAGGTCGGGACGGCCTTCCTCGCGACGCAGGAATCAGCGGCGAACGACGCGCATCGCGACGCGATCCGACGCACCGCCGCCGACGAGACGGTGCTGACGCGCGCAATGAGCGGCCGCCTCTCGCGGGGCGTGCGCAACCGCGCCGTCCGGGCGATCGAAGCCGGCGGTCTCACCGCGCCGTTCCCGGCGCAGAACTGGCTCACCGGTCGCTTTCGTGCTCCCGCGGGCGAACAGGGTCTCGGCGAGCTGCAGTCGCTGTGGGTCGGCCAGTCGGCGCCGCTCGCCGTCCGCGACCGCGCCGAGGAGGTCTTCGCGGAACTCGCGGCCGGCCTCCCCTCCTCACCCGCACGATAACCTCGACGCATGGCACTCAAGGGCGAATACTTGCCGAGCACCGCGGAGTGGGCTCGCACACAGGCAGAGACGTACGAAGCAACCAGTGGCGCGGAGGCCGGCGAGCTGCGCGGCGCCCCGATCATCGTGCTGACGACGGTCGGCGCGAAGACCGGAGGGCTGCGCAAGACCGCACTCATGCGCGTCGAGCACGAGGGCCGCTACGCCGTCGTGGCCTCGAAGGGCGGCGCCCCAAAGCCGCCCCAGTGGTACTGGAACATCGTGCGCAACCCGCGCGTCGAACTGCAGGACGGCGCCGACAAGCGCGAGTATGTCGCACGCGAACTCGAGGGCGACGAGTACGACGCATGGTGGGCTCGTGCAGCGGCCGTGTGGCCCGACTACGACGAGTACAAGGCGAAGACCGATCGCCGAATCGCCATGTTCGTTCTCGAACCCGCGGCGTGACGTCACCGTCGGTGCGCGGCACCACATAATCTGGGGGAATGACCCTTTACGCCGCCGCTGACGGCTCTGCGCTCGGCAATCCCGGGCCGATGGGCTGGGCCTGGTACATCGACGACGACCGCTGGGCTGCCGGAGGCGCACCACACGGCACGAACAACATCGGCGAGTTGACGGCGGTGCTGGAACTGCTTCGAGCGACCGCGCACACCGGCGAGGATCTCGTCGTCGAGTGCGACAGCCGTTACGTCATCGACGCCATCACCAAGTGGATGGCGGGCTGGAAGCGTAAGGGGTGGAAGAAGGCCGACGGCAAGCCCGTGCTCAACCGCGAGCTCATGGAGGCGCTCGACAGTGAGATGCAGGGGCGCCAAGTGCGCTTCGAGTGGGTGAAGGGCCATGCCGGACACCCGCTGAACGAAGCGGCCGACGTCCGCGCGAACGGCGCCGCCCGCGCGTTCCAGCGACGGGAGGCTCCGAATCCCGGTCCCGGCTTCTCTGGGGCGACCGCGTCCGCGCCTCCCGCGCCACGCGGATCCGCCGTCGAGGCACCTGACGACACCCTCGACGGAACCCTGTTCGACGCGTTTGATGACGACGTGTTCACAGAGGTTCGCGTCGTGCTGTCGTCCGACGAGCACGCGCGCCTGCGCGGCCGTGCGAGTTCCGCGGGGCTCAGCCCTGAGGAGTTCCTTCGCGGACTGATCTGAGCGCGTCCGCCGCCCGCACGAGCCCGAGGTGGCTGAACGCCTGCGGGAAGTTGCCCATCTGCCGCCGCGCGTGAGTGTCATACTCCTCCGCGAGCAGACCGACATCGTTCGCGAGCCCGGTGAGGTGCTCCATCAGTTCGACCGCCTCGTCGCGACG
>DWXU01000278.1:0-14268 GCA_019119065.1 Candidatus Microbacterium pullistercoris
GATCGCGACAGGCTCATCCCAGTCGCGGCAGTAGTTCGTGCACTCAGAATAGGTTTGCGTGAACACCACGGCGGATCCGATCGGGGTGTCGACCTCGTCGATGTCCCGCGGATCCGCGACATCGTCGATCGACCGATAGTCGCCGTGGTGTCCGTTGAAGATGCGCGTCGGGTCCGAGAGCTCGCAGGCCGCTCCGATGGACTCGACCGTCAGCTTCCGTTCGAATCCGTAGGAGATCGTGGAGCACTCGCTTTCCGCGGCGGCGGTATGCACGGTGGTGATGCCGAGGCCGTCCGGCACCCGGAGTTCGATCTCCAGGACGTCATCGCGAAGCGAGATGCGCTGCCCGTCTGCAGCCATCATTCGGCCCACGACGAACACCACCGCGAGGAGCACGACCGCGAACAGCGCGACCACGCCCAGCCCGATCCACAGGCCGCGGCGACGCAGCGTCACGCGGCTCTCACCGCCCAGCAGGATCCGAACACGCATCCCCCTTTCCGTCCCACGGATGAGCGTTCGCGTCTCAGCGTATCGGGTTCGCTTCCGACGGATCCGCCGCAACTCGTGAGCGACCGACGGAAGCGCACCGGACGCCGCTCGACTTCCACAAATGCACCCAAATGCGCGATTTTGGATGCATCTGTGGAAGGTGAAGCGCGGGCTCAGATGCGCGGGGCGAGAGTGGCGCCGTGCTCCTCCAGCAGTCCGGCGACGTAGGCCGCCGCACGCGAGCGCCTCCGCGACCGCGGCCAGACCACCGAGAGCCGCTCGAGGTTCGGTGTGGGGTCGAGGCGGCGGCGCACCAGGCGGCGTCCCTCGTAGCTGACCTCCGTCTGGGGTGCCTGGATGCACAGCGCGAGGCCGAGCCCGCGCGCGACCAGGCTGCGCATGAGCTCGAAGTCCCCGGTGCGCACCCACACCTGCGGCGCGAGCCCCTGCCGGACGAAGTACGCGAGGGTGTCGTCGGGGCCCGGCAGATGCGACATCACGACGAGCCGTTCCTTCGCTACCTCGGCCGCCGGCACGACGTCGCGCTCTGCCAGCGGGTGGTCTGCCGGCAGGATCACGTGCATCACGGTGTCGTACATCAGGCGGCTGTCGAGGTCGTGCTCGAGGTGCACGTTGTACGCCACCGCGAGGTCGAGTTCGCCGGCCCGCAGCGTCGAGAGCAGTTCCGGCTGCGGGAAGGATCGGACCTCGAGGCGCAAGTCTGGGTGCTGCTCGGCCAAGAGCTCGTAGAGGAACGGGAACACCGTCGGCACGAGGGAGGGGAACGCGCCGACCGTCAGCGATCCGGTGAGCGCGGCGCCGGTGGCGCGGCCCGGCAGGTCGTCTGCCTCGCGCAGCAGCGACAGCGACAGCTCGAACACCTGCTCACCCGTGGGCGTGAGCGTGAAACCGGATCCGCGACTGCGCGACGCGAGCGGAACGGTGAAGAGCTCCTCAAGCTCGTTGATCGCCGAGGCGACCGCCGAGCGGGAGACGTGCTCCTCGTCCGCCGCCGCCGAGATGCTTCCGGCCCGCGCCGCCGCGGCGAAGTACGCGAGCTGACGAAGGGAGAAGCGAGGCACCGGCATGCGCCCAGTGTTGCCGTGGATCCGTCCCGACGCAATCCGCCGCGCGCCGGTGCCTGGCGTGCGCGTCAGCGCAGCGGATCCCGGTTCGTCTCGCGCATGCCGTGGATCACGACCGCGCTGATGAGACAGAGCACCACGAGGTAGGCGGTGTAGATCCAGTGCAGGCCGAGCGACTCGAGCCACGTGTTGAGGTACGGCGCGGTCCCCCCGAAGATGGCGGCGGACGTGGCGTAGCCGATGCCGATGACCGTCGCGCGCTCTCGCGTGGGGACGAGCTCGGCGAAGGTCGCGCCGAGCGGTCCCGTGTTGGCGCTGATGAGCAGGCCGGCGATGCACATCGTGATGAGAAGCGTCCATGGGTTCGGCCCGAGGATCGCGTCGAGGCCGAATGCCGCCACCGCGAACCCGATGCTGAAGATCTGCAGCACGGGACGACGGCCGACCTTGTCGGAGAGTCGGCCGAACAGCGGGGCTGCGACGACGAGCACCGCCTGGCCGATGACGCCGATCACGAGCGCGATCGTGGGGTCGATGCCAAACGTGCGGGTCGCGTATCCGGGAGCAAAGATGAGCCACGTGTAGAACACCGTGACACCGCCGATCGTCAGACCGGTGATGCGCAGGATCGCCATGCGGTGCTTCGCGACCAGGCGGAACGTCTCGCGCACCGTCGGCGTGGATCCCGTCTGTCCCGTGAACTTGTCCGACTCGGTGATGCCCACTCGGATCCAGAGCGCGTAGAGGCCAAGCACGGCCGCGATCCCGAACGGGATTCGCCAGCCATACTGCGTCATCTGCTCGTCCGTGAGGACGTAAGTCAGCAGCGCGCCGAGACCGGTCGCGGCGATCGAGCCGATTCCGACGCCGATCCAGGGCGAGCTCGCCCACAGACCGCGGCGTCCCTCCGGCGCGACCTCGGCGAGATAGGTGAAGGCGGATCCGGTCTCGCCACCGTGCGACAGACCCTGCACGAGGCGCGCGAAGACGAGGATGATGGCCGCGAACGCTCCCACCATCTCGAACGTCGGCGCGATGGCGATGATGAGGCTGCCGACCGCCGCGAGCGCGATCGCGAGCGTGAGGCTGTAGCGGCGCCCCTTCGCGTCGGCAATCTGCCCGAAGACCCATCCGCCGATCGGTCGCATGAGGAAACCGACCGCGAAGACGGCGAACGCCGCGAGCAGGCCGGCGAGGGGGTCGTCGTCGCGAAAGAACTGCGCGGCGAAGAACGGCGCGAAGATCGCGTAGATGTTCCAGTCGAACCACTCGAGCGCATTGCCGATATTGACGGCGACCAGATCGCTACGACGCTTTCGTTGCGACACGGGGGTCCGGGTGACAGCAGCCACGGGCACATCCTCCTCGATGAACAGCCGGTTCGGGGCACCGACCTGCCCCTACCTTGGGAGCGAGCGCGATGACCGGTCAAGGACGAAGGTCCGCCATGCGATGTCGCAAATTCCCCCATCATGGCGCCCCGTATGGCGCATACGATGCCAACATGACTCGCGATTCCGCTGCCCCCGTCGCTCCCACGCTGCGCCACGTGTCGACCATCGCGATCGAGGTCGACGAGCCGATCGATCTCGGCGAGGGCGCCGACGGATGGCGGCGCATCATCCCGATCCTGTCGGGAACGGCGACCGGCGAGATCAGCGGGCGCGTGCTGCCGGGCGGTGCCGACTTCCAGTCACGCCGTCCGGACGGGGTGACGGAGCTCGAGGCGCGCTATCCGATCGAGACGGGAGACGGCACGCGACTCGAGGTCATCAACGAGGCGATCCGCGCCGGATCCGCCGAGGATATCCAGCGCCTCATGGTCGGCGAGCCGGTCGACCCCGCGCGCATCTACTTCCGCGGCACACCACGGCTGCGCGCGCCGGAAGGGCAGTGGGAGTGGGTCAACCGCACGCTGTTCGTGGCGACAGGCGTGCGACGCCCGGACGCCGTGGAGCTGACGGTCTTCGCCATCGAGTGACGCGCTCGCGCCGCGCGGGGGTCAGCCGCGCGGGATCGGCGGCGGGCCGAGCCACAGCAGGAAGACGAACAATGCCGCCACGAGCACGACCACGCCGACGACGGCGACGAGCAGGTGCCTGTGCACCCACGCCTGCACGTGCTCGATGAACCCGCGCGGCTCGTCGCCGCCGGGAGCGAGGCGCCAGCCGCCGGCGAGGAGGCCCCTGCGGTCGATGGCGATGTCGAAGGGCACGGTCGCGAACGGCACGATCGCGAGCAGCAGCCCGGTGAAGCCGACGGCCGGGCGCCACTGCTGGTTGACCCACACGAATATGGTGGTCGCCGCGTAGCTGAGGAACACGAATCCGTGCACGCCGCCGGCGATCGGGACGAAGTTCCCGACGTCGACTGCCCGCAGGATCAGCGCGGTGATCAGCCCGGCCCAGGTGATCATCTCGGCGGTCGCAAAGGTGCGGAACAGCCCACGCGGTGTGATCCTCGTCTGTTCGGTCGGCGTACTCACGCCCTCGAATCTACCCGGGCCGACATGAGCGATCCCCTACCTTCCACAGATACACCGAGACGCGGTGGGCGGTATCGGTGCATCTGTGGGAGGCGGAGCCGGGTCAGCCCTTGACGGATCCGGCGAGCAGGCCGCGCACGAAGAAGCGCTGCAGCGCGAAGAACACGACGAGCGGCAGCAGGATCGAGATGAACGCGCCCGCGGTCAGCAGGTGCCAGTCCTGACCGCGGTCGCCGGTCATCGCGGCGAGCGCCGCCGTGAGCGGCTGCACGGTGCGGGATCCGCCGGAGAAGGTCAGACCCACCAGGAGGTCGTTCCATACCCAGAGGAACTGGAAGATCGCGTAGCTCGCGATCGCCGGCAACATCAGCGGCAGCATCACCCGCATGAACACCGTCACGTGCCCGGCCCCGTCGATCCGCGCGGCCTCGATGAGGTCGCGCGGCACCTCCGACATGAAGTTGTGCAGCAGGAAGATCGCGAGCGGCAGGCCGAAGATCGTGTGCGCGACCCACAGCGACAGGAACGGGAAGATGTCGGCGACCGGCGTGCCCGAGAAGACGCGCAGCAGCGGGATGAGGGCCATCTGCAGCGGAACGATCTGGAGAGTGAACACCGCCACGAAGACGATGTCGCGCCCCTTCCACTCGAGGACCGAGAACGCGTACGACGCCATGATCGCGAGGACGAGCGGCGCGATCGTCGCAGGGATCGCGATGACGACCGAGTTCTGGAAGTACACCGCGAGGTTCGTCGACGTCGCTCCGCCGAGAATCTGCGCGTAGTTGTCGAGGGTGAACTGCGGATCCGTGAACACGGTCCACCACCCGCTGCCCTTGATCTCGGCCTCGGGGCGGAACGACGACAGGAACAGACCGAACGTCGGCACCGTCCAGAGCACCGCGATGACGAGCGCGAACGCGCTGCCGATGCGGTTGCCGACGAGGCGCTTGAAGGAACCGGCCGCGCTGCCCGTCGACTTCGACGGATTGACAGAGGTGAGAGCCTTGGTGGTCATCCGCGCACCGCCTTGTTCTTGTTCATCTGTCGCACGTTGTAGACGACGAGTGGGATCACGAGCAGGAAGATCACGACGGCCATCGCGGAGCCGATGCCGTTGTTGCCGAAGGTGAACGACCAGTCGTACATCTCGTTTGCGAGCACCTGAGTGTTGAACTCGGCGCCGGTCATGGTGAGCGTGATGTCGAACACCTTCAGCGTCGCGATGCAGATCGTCGTGAGCACCACGACGAGCGAGGGGCGGATGCTCGGAACCGTCACGCGCGTGAACAGCTGCCAGGCGCTCGCGCCGTCCAGGCGGGCGGCCTCGATGATGTCGATCGGCACCGCCTTGATCGCGGCGGACAGCACGACCATCGCGAACCCGGCCTGGATCCACACCATCACGACGATGAGGAAGACGGTGTTCAGCGGGGCGTCCTGCAGGAAGCGCACGGGCTCGAGGCCGACGCTCGTGATCAGCGCGTTGAGCAGACCGATCTGCTCCTGCGCGGACCCGCGATACTCATAGACGAACTTCCAGATGATGCCGGCGCCGACGAACGAGATCGCCATCGGCAGGAACAGCAGCGACTTCGCCACCTTCTCGAACCGGGACTTGTCGATGAGGACGGCGTAGACGAGACCGATGATGGTGGAACCGGCCGGCACGAGGACGACCCACAGCATCGTGTTCGCGAGGGCCGTCAGCCCGTCCTCGAAGAGATAGGCGTAGTTGCTCAGGCCGACGAAGTTCTCGCTGCGCCTGTCCATGAGCGACATCCACATCGTGCGGATGGCCGGATAGACCTGGCCGAGTATGAGCAGGAGCAGCGCCGGGCCGCCGAAGACGGCGACCATGACGAACGTCTGCTTGCGCCCCTTCACGCGATCCGCGACCTTTGCGATCAGCAGCAGCGCGACGAGGAGCGCCAGGAAGGCCAGGACCGCGAGGACCAACTGGCCGTTCTTGGTGTAGAGAAAGAAGCCCACGGGGCACCTCCGAGTCAGGCGAGGACGGGCCGGGGCGGCTCAGCGCCCCGGCCCGTCGAGGGGATCACTCGGGCCAGCTGGACTCGATCGCGGCGAGTGCCGCGTCGCTTTCCGTCTGACCGTCGATCCACGCGGTCATCTGTGACCAGAACGTTCCCGCACCCACCTCGGACGGCATCATGTCGGATCCGTCGAAGCGCGCAACGGCATCGTCGTCCTGCATGAGCTCGAGGGTGAGGCGCAGCACGTCGGACGACGCGTTCGCCGGGTCGACACCCTGGTTCGGGCTGACGACGCCGCCGATGGAGACACGGGTGTTCGCCCACTCGGGTGAGGCGAGGTAGGCCTGGACGGCCTGCGTCGCCTCGTTGTCGTTGAACGCCGCGACGTAGTCGCCCGCGACGAGCAGCGGCTGCTCGTCCGCGCTGTCAGCCGGCAGGTAGAAGGCGAAGATGTCGCCGTCGGGGCTGACGTCGGTGCCTTCGGGCATCTGCGCTTCGAAGAACGATGCCGCGCGGAACAGGAAGCAGTTGTCGTTCAGCACCTGGAGACCGGCGTCGGCCCAGGGGGTCGACGCGATCGAGCGCGAGTCGCCGATGCCGCCGTTGACGTAGTCCTCGTTCTTGAGGATGTCGCCCGCGCGGTCGAGCGACGCGAGGATCTGCGGGTCGTCGAACGGGATCTCGTGGTCGACCCACTGGTCGTAGACGTCGGTGCCGGCCTCGCGCAGGACCATGTCCTCGACGAAGTCGGTGGCGGGCCATCCGGTGGCTCCGCCCGACTCGATGCCGAAGCACCAGGGCTTCACCGTGTCGCTGCCGTGGTCGGCGACGATCTGGTCGGTGAGGTCCATCAGCTCGTCCCACGTCTCGGGGATCTCGTAGCCGTTCTCCTCGAACACGCTCGGCGAGTACCAGACGAACGACTTCACGGATCCCATGATGGGAACGCCGAACTGCGTTCCGTCGATGTTGCCGTAGCTCAGCCAGTCCTCGGTGTAGTTCTCCTCCGCCGCGGCGAGAACGTCGTCGCCCGCCGGAGCGAGGTGTCCGCCCTCGTTCATGCGCTGCATGAGACCCGGCTGCGGGAAGATCGCGAGGTCGGGCGCGTTGCCGCCCTCGACCTGCACGAAGATCTGCGACTCGAACTCGTTGGTGCCGTTGTGCTCGATCGTGATGCCCGTGCACGAGACGAAGTCTGCCCACGACTCCTCGAGCTGGTCGCCCTCCTGGTCGGAGATCGTCGACGAGATCGTGACACGGTCGCCCTCGAATGTGCCGTACTGCTCGAACGCGCTGCAGTCTGCGTCGCTGTCGCCGCCACCGCCGCTGGGTCCGCCGCCGAGGTCGTCACCGGCGCAGCCCGCGAGCGCGAGCGCCATGGCGAGCCCTCCGGCGATTCCGACGCCGTAGCGCCGCAGCTTCTGTGTCCTCATGCTGTAGGTCCTCTCTGACTCGTGATGATCGGGCACCGGCACCCGTCACACGCCATACAAGCGCGTCGCTGCCCGAAAGGCCAGCACCGGCCGATAACGATTCGTGACGTGCGTGGGAGCGCTCCCGAGCATACTCTACGGGGCGGTCGTCAGCGCGAGAAGGGGCCGTTACGCGACGGCGTGCGACGAGCAGACGGCACGGTCGCCGCACCCCGCGCACAGCACGGTGCGACGCCGGCAGGATGCATCGTCGCAGTTCACGAGCCGCTCGGTGGCATCGCCGCAGACACCGCACTGGCCGATCACTGCGGCGTCGCGACCGAACGTCGTCGCCTCGCGCCCGTCGAAGACGTAGAGGGACCCCTCCCAGAGGCCCGTGTTGCCGAAGGTCTCGCCGTAGCGGACGATGCCACCGTCGAGTTGATAGACCTCGTCGAAGCCGCGCGAGCGCATGAGGCTCGAGAGCACCTCGCAGCGGATCCCGCCCGTGCAATAGGTGACGACGGGCTTGTTCTTGAGATGGTCGTAGCGTCCGGCGTCGAGTTCCGCGACGAAGTCGCGCGTGGTCTCCACATCGGGCACGACCGCATTCCGGAAGCGGCCGATCTCCGCTTCGAACGCGTTCCTGCCGTCGAAGAACACGACGTCGTCGCCGCGCTCCGACACCAGCTTGTGCAGCTCTCCCGGCTTCAGTCGGGCGCCTCCGCCGACGACGCCCGACTCGTCGATGCGCAGCTCCTCCGGGGCGCCGAACGTGACGATCTCGTCGCGTACCTTCACCGAGAGGCGCGGGAAGTCGAGGCTTCCGCCACTGTCGTCGAACCCGGATCCCGGGGACCACTTGAAGTCGATGTCCGCGAAGGGTGCGTACTGCTTCGTCTTGCGCACGTAGGTCTTCATCGCGGCCATCTCGCCGCCGACGGTGGCGTTGATGCCGTGCTCCGAGATGAGGATCCGCCCGCGCAGCCCCAGCAGCTCGCACAGGTCGCGCTGCCACAGCCGCACCGCGTCGGGGTCGGCGATCGGCGTGAAGCGGTAGAAGAGCAGGATCTTGGGGAGCACGGACTCCAGCGTACGACGCCGCGACCGCGCGCACGCCGCACGAAGGGCCCGTCAGACTGCCTGGCGGGCCCCTCGTGGTGCCGCTACTCGGATCCGCGCGACGATTGCCGTCGCAGCAGACCGCGTGTTCGCGAGATGCGGTAATCGATGCGGTCGTCGACGTACTCCTGCAGGTATCCGCTGGAGGAGATCCGGCCACTGAAGTAGTCGGCGACACGTTCGAGGCGTTCGACGCTCTCGCGATGTTCGAGAGTCTTCAGCTCGTAACTGAGCGCCTTGACGAGCGCGATGGCCATCAGGATCATGACCACGCTGAATGGCAATGCCGTGATGAGCGACCCCGCTTGCAGCGCGGACAGCGCCTCGGATCCGCCCGCGACGAGCAGTGCCAGCGCGAGCGCGCCCTCGAGGAGCGCCCATACGAGACGCGACCAGACGGGCGGGTTCGGGTGGCCGCCCGAGGCGAGCATGTCGACGACGAGCGAGCCGGAGTCGGACGACGTGATGAAGAAGATCGCCACGACGATCACCGCGAGCACGGAGAGGATCTGCCCGAGCGGCAGGTCCTGCAGCACCGTGAACAACGATCCCTCGGGCGACACGGACGGCACGCCGTCTTCATCGGGCTGCACCAGGTCGCCGGCGCCGAACATCTGGCGGAAGATGCCAGCTCCGCCCATCACGGAGAACCAGAGGAAGCCGACGGCGGTCGGCACGAGCAGCACGCCGGCGATGAACTGGCGTACGGTGCGGCCGCGCGAGATGCGGGCGATGAAGACGCCGACGAACGGCGCCCAGGCGATCCACCATCCCCAGTAGAACAGCGTCCAGCCCGAGAGCCACTCGTGGGTGTCCGCGCCTGCGTAAGCGCCGACGTCGAGGCTCATGTGCATCACCTCGGCGAGGTACACGCCGAGCGACTGCACGAAGTTGCGCAGGAGGAACAGCGTCGGTCCGAGCAGCAGCACCGAGATGAGCAGGACGCCCGCAAGCGACAGGTTGATGTTCGACAGCCACTTGATGCCCGCGCCGAGGCCGCTGACGACCGAGATCGTGGCAAGCAGCGTGATCACGACGATCAGGACCACCAGCAGCGTCGTGTCGACGCCGCCCACGACGCCGATCGCTTGCATGCCCGCGGCGATCTGCGATACACCCAGACCGAGCGACGTCGCGATCCCGAACACCGTGCCGAAGATCGCGATGATGTCGATGACATCGCCGACCCACCCCTTGACGCGGTTGCCGAAGATCGGCTCGAGCGCCCAGCGGATCGAGACGGGGCGACCGCGTCGGTGGATCGCGTATGCGAGCGCGAGGCCGATGACCGCGTAGATCGCCCAGGGGTGCAGACCCCAGTGGACGAACGTCTGCGCCATCGCGAGTCCGGCGAGCTCCTGCTCGGACCCGTCCCAGCTCGGGTTGCCGCCGATCGTGGCGTATGTGACGGGCTCACCGACGCCGTAGAAGATGAGGCCGATGCCCATGCCCGCCGAGAACAGCATGGCGAACCATGCGAAGAGCCCGAACTCGGGTTTGTCGTTCGCGCGCCCGAGCTTGATCGTGCCGAGCTTCGAGAACGCGACCGCCACGACGAACACCACGAACGCGCTGATGATGAGCATGTAGTACCAGCCGAGCGTGTCGGAGATCCACGCATTCGCGTTGTTGAACGCGCCGCCCATCGCGTCGGGGAAGACGAGCGAGAGCACCGCGACCAGCAAGATCACGATGAACGCCGGCCAGAACACGCGCGGCGCGACGAGGCCCTTGCCGATCTTCACGCCCTGGCGGCGCAGCTTCTCGGTGATCTCGTCGTCCGTGTCCCTCTCCGCCGGGAACACCTCAACGGGAACGCTGGCCATCGCCGGGTCGAGGTGGATCTCTTCACCGCTCAGCGGGTTCTGAAGCGTGGGTGGCTTGGACCCATTGAGGTCGTCGTACGACACCTCGGGAATGAGGTCGTCGGGCGTCGCCGCCTCACGACGCGACTCGGTGTCGCCGTTCTCGGTCGGTTCGTCGCCGTTATCGATCGGTGAGCTCACGGATTCATCTCCTGTGTCTGTTCCCCACGACGCGTCGGCTCCCCGTCGCGTCGTACAGGCTGGAAATCTGTCCCCACCCTAGTGGCTGACGCGAGGATCCTCTGAATCTGCTGGGAACGTCGCCGGATCAGGCGCGCGGGCGGTACACGACGAGCGAGTGGAACGTGAACCGGATCAGGAAGGCGACAGCGAGCGTGATCGCCGTGGCGAGGGCGCTCGGCATGCCCCACGCGGTCACCATGAGGCTCATCACGGGGATCCGTATCGCCGACTCGACATTATTGAAGACGAAAGACGACGCGAAGCGGTGCCAGACGCCGCGCGCCTCGCGCTTCTCGGCGCGGAAGACGAACCGTTCGATGAGCAGGAAATTGCCGATGATCGTCACCTCGGCCGCGATGATCGCGGCCCAGAGGTAGTTGATGTGTACGTCGAGCGCCCAGACGATCGCGACGTTGGCGACCGCGCCGAGCGCGCCGATGGCCGCGAACCCGCTCATCTTCCCGAACCGCAGCAGCGCCAGCTGATGAAAGAACCGAATGCCCTGCTGAACCGAGGCCTTCGAGCGGTCCGCGAAACGCTCTCCAAAGGCGAACGGGATCTCGGCGACCCGCACCGAGGTGCGCACGATGATCTCGAGCAGGATCTTGAAGCCGCGCGGGCGCAAGCGAGCGACGTCGAGAGCGGTCGTGTCGATCGCGAAGAACCCCGTCATCGGATCCGTGACCTCGCGCAGTCGGCGCGGGAACATCGCGCGCGTGACGAGGTTGGATCCGCGAGAGACGAGGTGGCGGGTCGAGTCGGCAAGCCCCGACGCGCTCGCCGACTCGGCGTACCGCGACGCGGCCACGAGGTCGACGTCGCCGCGCCGCAGCCGCGCGAGCAGCTGAGGAATCGTGGCGGCGGGATGCTGCAGGTCGCCGTCCATGACGACGCAGGTGGCGTAGCGCGCGTTGCGGAAGCCCTCGACGACGGCGCCGCCGAGGCCGCCCTCGGCGCGGTCGCGATGGATCAGCCGCACGGGCAGCTCTGAGGTACGCGCGACGCGGCGCACTTCATCGTCCGTCCCATCGGTGGAATCGTCGACGAAGAGGATCTCGGCGTCCTCGTGCCGGAGGGCGCTCGCGATACGGCGGACGAGCTCGGCGACGTTGCCGGCCTCGTTGAACGTCGGGACCACGACGGTCACCCCCACGGCGGCCCCCATCTCCTCCAGCGACTCAGACAGTCCATCGTTCCACACGGCGCCTCCGCGACGTCACGCGCCTATCCTGGAACCATGACCGTCGCAAATGACACGATCACGATGTTCGGCGCCGAGTGGTGCGGCGACTGCCGCCGCACCAAGGCGCAGCTCGATGGCCTCGGCATCGACTACCAGTACATCGACCTCGAGGCAGAACCGTCGGCTGCCGACGTGGCCAAGGACATCTCCGGCCGCATGAACATCCCGGTCGTCGTGTACCCGGATGGCAGCCACCACGTCGAGCCGTCGAACGCCGACGTCGACAGCAAGCTCAAGGCTCTCGGGCTCGTCTGACCCCATCCCAGGTTCCGCCCATCACTGGCTAGGATGGGCGGTGTGAGCGAGCATGTCGAAGAGGTCAGCACGCGCGATCAGATCTGGCGCGCGCACCCCGCCGATGCTCGGCTCGTGGGCATCGTCGTCGCGAGGGACGGCATGCCGTCGATCGTGGAGCAGCGCAAGCAGCTCACCGACTTCGGCGTCCCCATCGACGGCTTCCGTCATCCGGCCCCCAACGTCTCCGAGACGTGGGAGGAGCGCCTGAACCGCCTGTTCGGCCGCCTTCAGCGCGGCGACGTCGTCGTCGTGACGAGCGCGCACGTGTTCGGCCGCGATGCCACCGAGGAGACGCAGACGATCGCGGAGCTCGGGCGGCGCGGCATTATCATCAAGGTGCTCGCGCACGCAGCGCCCGCGGGCTAAAGGGTGCTCGCGAGCGCCAATGCGTTCGCCTCGTCGCCCGTGAAGAGGGCCGCGGCCACGGCCGCGCCGATGACGAGGACCACCACGCCCACGACGACCGCGACCATGACGCGGTTGCGTCGCGACCGGGCGTGATTCTCGATCGCGGACATCGACGTGCGCGTGATCGGCGGGGGCTCCCCCGCCGCATCAGACGTCGTGCTCACGACGCGAAGGCCCGACGTGTCGGGGATCGCGGGCACGTTTCCGCTGTTGGTACGCATCCCGGCGCCGGGCGGCCGGGCGGGCATCCGCCCTCTCATCGCAACACCACCCCTTCGGAGATGGCGCGCATCTCTGCGCGGTCGGTCACGGCCTCATTCTACTCCGCCGGACCACGCGCGACGCTGTTATGACGCCGCGCGTGCCTTCTTCTCCGGCGTCGGCTCCTCGCCCTTCGCGCGCAGGTCGGCATAGTAGGCGCGAGCCTCGTCCTGGCGCTCGCGCTCGGCGCCCGAGGCGATCGGGGCCCGCACGTGTTCGGGGGCGTACCCGAAAGCGTCGACGAGATCCTGCGCGTGCGGCCGGAGACGCGTGCAGAGGCGGTCGATGTAGCGCGTCAGTGCGGCGGCACGCTGCGTCGACAGGCGCCCGCCGATGATGTGCCACGACAGGTGCTCTTCGATGAGCGACAGCCCGAACAGATCGCGCACCCAGGTCATAACGGTGCGGGTGCCCTCGTGGTCGATCTGGTCGATCGCGTCGGTGAAGGCCTCCCACTGCAGCAGCTCGCCGTGCGCACGCGCGGCGTCGAGCAGGTCTACCTGATTCTCGTTGAAGACGGCCTGCGCCTCGGCCGGCGGCAGCTTGCGCGCCTGGTTCAGGCGGGCGCCCACGTCGGCGACCATCTGCTGCACGCGGTCGGTGAGCAGCTGGTGCTGGTCGTCGCCGCGCAGCCCGAACTCAACCGAGCGGGCGGTGGATCCGAGATCGGCGACCGTCTGCCCGAGGCGGCGCAGGCCCGCGCCGTGGAAGAACTTCGAGGCGCCCTGCTTCGCCGCGTAGGCGGCAAGCGCCGCGGAGTCCTTGCCCTTGAACTGCTGTGCGAAGTCGCCGAGCAGGCGCTTGCCGACGAGCTGCAGCAGCACGTTGTTGTCGCCCTCGAATGTGGCGTAGACGTCGAGATCCTGGTGCAGTCCGACGAGGCGGTTCTCGGACAGATAGCCCTGGCCGCCGCACGCCTCGCGCGCCTCCTGGATCGTGTCGAGCGCGTTCCACGTCGACAGCGGCTTGAGCGCGGCCGCGAGCGTCTCGAGATCCTGGCGGTTCTCGTCGGTGTCGCTCTCGCCGCTGAAGACGCTGTCGAACTTCTGCAGCAGCTCTTCGTGCGCGAACGCCTGAGCGTAGACCGTGGCGATGCGCGGGATGAGCCGACGGCGGTGCTTGCCGTAGTCGAGCAGGACGGTCTCCTGCCCTGTGCCGTCGTCGAACTGGCGGCGCTGATTGCCGTAGGTCACCGCGATGTCGAGCGCGAGAGCCGCGCCCCACGTGGCGGCGCCATCGAGTGACACGCGACCCTGCACGAGCGCACCGAGCATCGTGAAGAAGCGGCGGCCGGGGCTCGCGATGGAGCTCGTGTAGGTGCCGTCGGCGGCGACGTCGCCGTAGCGGTTCAGCAGGTTCTCACGCGGGACGCGGACGTGATCGAACGCGAGCCGACCGTTGTCGACGCCGTTGAGGCCGCC
>DWXU01000279.1:0-2828 GCA_019119065.1 Candidatus Microbacterium pullistercoris
ATCAACGTATGCCTCATCATGCATGTTCGACAGATTCCGGCCGTGGCGGCGCGGACCCACGATCGTGACGGTGTGCCCGGCGCGCTCGAGGAACTTGCGCTGCAGACGCATCGCGACCTGCGCGCCGCCGGACGTCTCGACGTGCTGGTCGCCGAACATCACGACGTGCAGCCCTCGAGTCATGCAGGAAGCGTATCGCCGCGGTACAGCGCCTCGAACGTGTCGAGCGTGCGGGTGATGTCGTGGACCGCCACGAGCCGGAGCGACGCCCGCTGCATCTGCTCGTAACTCTCGGGAGAGGCATCGAGCACGTCGCGCAGGCGCGCGGTGAGCGCGTCGACGTTACCCGGCTCGAACAGATGGCCGTTCACGCCGTCCTCGACGAGGTGGGGAAGCGCCACGGCGTCTGCTGCCACGACGGGGAGACCGGAGGCCATCGCCTCCATCGTGGCGATGGACTGCAACTCCGCGATCGACGCGATCGCGAAGACCGACGCGCGCGTCAGGGCGGTCCGCAGCTCCTCGTCGGTCACGTGCCCGTGGAACACGACGCGGTCGCGGATCCCGAGCTCCTCGGCGAGCTTCTCCAGCGCCACTCGCTGATCGCCGTCTCCGATGAGCTCCACGATCGCGCCATCGATGCGCGCGGCAGCGCGGAGCACCTCATCCACGCGCTTTTCGCTCGTCAGGCGCCCCACGAAGGCGATGCGCTTCTCGGTTCGCGGCGCCAACTCAGCCGTGTACTGCGCCATATCGATGCCGCAGCTGATCGGAATCACGCCCGAGACGTCGATCGTGCGCTCGAGGAAGTCGGCCGCCTTGCGCGTCGGCGTCGTCACGGCCGCGGTCATGTCGAACGTCCGCTTGGCGTCGGCCCATGCCGCCTTCACGAAGAGGCGGTTGCCCCACGCGGGCAGACGGGTGAAGTCGAGGATGTTCTCGGCCATCGTGTGGTTCGTCGCGATCACGGGGATCCCCCGGCGGCGCGCCTCGCGCGTGAGGCCGCGGCCGATGACGATGTGCGACTGGATATGCACGACATCCGGCTTCACGCGGTCGAGCACCTGGCGCGCGTAGTGGCGCGAACGCCACGGCCACACGAAGCGCAGCCAGTCGTGACCCCACAGTCGCACCGACGGCAGCCGGTGCATGGCGAGGTCCTCGCCCTCGATGCGCTCGGTGCGAGGCTGCACACGTCGCCACCGGTCGTTCGGTGCCGCGACGTGCACAGCGTGTCCGCGGCGCACAAGACCGGCAGCGAGGCGTTCGGCGAACCGCGCGGCACCGTTGATGTCCGGGGCGAACGTGTCACACCCGAGCAGAACCGTCATGGGGCGGTGGGTGATCTCTGGCACGTTAGGAGACGCTACCGGTGCGACCCCGGATGGGTCACCCAATCGCCGAGAATTCGGGGGTTATCCAGAAACACGCCGTCACGGCTGCTCCGCCCACCACGCGCGCAGACGTTCCTCGGCGTCCTCGGGGCTCATCGGCCCCTCGTCCAGCCGCAGCTCGAGGAGGAAACGGTAGGCCTTGCCGACCGCGGGACCGGGGGAGATGCCGAGGATCCGCTGGATCTCGTTGCCGTCGAGATCGGGGCGGATCGCGTCGACCTCCTCCTGCTCGCGCAGCTGCGCGATGCGATCCTCGATGTCGTCGTACGCGGCCTTCAGCCGCCGCGCCTTACGCTGATTGCGCGTCGTCACGTCCGCGCGCGTGAGGATGTGGAGGCGCTCGAGCTCGTCGCCCGCATCGCGCACATAGCGCCGAACGGCGGAGTCGGTCCAGGCGCCCTCGGAGTATCCGAAGAACCGCAGGTGCAGGCCGATCAGCTTCGCGACTGACTGCGTGGTCGCGGTGTCGAACTTCAGCTTCTTCAACCGCTTGGACGCCATCCGGGATCCGACGATGTCGTGGTGATGGAAGCTCACGATGCCGCCTGGCTCGAGCCGGCGCGTACGCGGCTTGCCGATGTCGTGCAGCAGCGCCGCGATGCGCAGCGTCACGTCGACGTCCGCGTCGGGACGACGCTCGCGCTCCAGGTCGATGGTCTGCTGCAGCACCGTCAGCGAATGCTCGTAGACGTCCTTGTGATGATGATGCTCGTCGACCTCGAGCCGCATCGCCGAGAGCTCCGGCAGGAATTCGTCAGCGAGGCCCGTGTCGACCATTGCCCGGATGCCACGCACGGGGTCCGCCGTCTGCATCGTGCGCACGAATTCGGACTGGATCCGTTCGGCGCTGACGATCTCGAGGGTGTCGGTGAGCGCCGCGATCGCATCGCGCGTGCCCTGCTCGATCTCGAACCCGAGCTGGGCCGAGAAGCGGCAGGCGCGCAGCATTCGCAGCGGATCGTCGCCGAAGCTGACCCGGGGATCGTCGGGCGTGCGCAGGGCGCCCGCGAGAAGATCCTCGACTCCGCCCGTCGGGTCGACGAGCTTGACCTCCGGCACCTTCAGCGCCATCGCATTGACCGTGAAGTCGCGTCGCACGAGGTCGCCCTCGAGGTTGTCGCCGAACGCGACGACCGGCTTGCGGGTCTCGCCGTCGTAGCTGTCGGCACGGTACGTCGTGATCTCGACCTGCTCGCCCTTGACCCGCGCGCCGATCGTGCCGAACGCGCGCCCGATGTCCCACCGGGTCGACGACACGGGGGTCACGATCCGCAGGATCTCGTCCGGGTGCGCGTCGGTCGTGAAGTCGAGGTCGTGCGTGGGGCGCCCGATGAGCGCGTCGCGCACCGGTCCGCCGACGACCGCCAGTTCGCGTCCGGCGTCGGCGAACGCGCGTCCGAGGATCGCGACCACGGGGGATCGAGCGAGGTCGCC
>DWXU01000280.1:0-11408 GCA_019119065.1 Candidatus Microbacterium pullistercoris
CCCAGGCATTTGACTCGTTCGTCGAGGAGCTGCGCGAGAACGGCACGCTCGTGGACATCCTGGCTGACTACGAGCTTCCGGCGTCGGCTGCTGAGGTGGGCGAGGCACGCCTGATCTCGTAACGAGCTGAAAGCGCACCGCTGTCAGCCGGTCTGCTGCCACCACAAGGGCCGCTCCGCATCGCGCGGGGCGGCCCCTGTGGTGTCTGGAAGCGCCCCTCATGCCGGATCCGTAAATTTCGATGTTCTTAACCGCATTCTCCCCCTTCAAACCCCTTGTTCGTCGCGCATGATCGAAGCAATAAGGCTTATCTCGTGACGTTCCAATGAAGGAGAGCATCATGGTTGACACCCTCTACGACACCGACGCAGACCTCTTCCTCGGCCGCCCGCTGTGGTTCGAGAAGCACCCCTCGCAGGCCGAGGGCGAAGACAACTGAATCTGGGTTGAGCGCACGAAAGGGCGGTGTGAGATTCGTTTCTCACACCGCCCTTCGCTGTGCCCCGGGCAGCTATTCGCGCTGGCGGCGGGTCACGGCGCGCTGCAGCAGCACGAACAGCAGGAGAATCCCGCCGGTGATGATCGTCGTCGCCTCGGGCGGCACGGATCCGTCGCGCGTGATCAGCACGATCATCAGCCCCAGCACAAGCGCACCGACGACGGATCCGAGCACGTAGCCCGCCCCGCCCGTCAGCAGCGTTCCGCCGATGACGGCGGCGGCGATCGCGTCGAGCTCCCACCCGATGCCCGTGATGTTCTGCGCACTGCCGAGCCGCGCCGTGTAGACGACCGCCGCCAGGCCCGACAGGCCACCGCTGATGACGTACACCCAGACCTTCGTCGCGGCGACGGGCAGACCCATCAGCGCCGCCGACTGCTCGGATCCGCCGATCGCGTAGACCGTGCGGCCCATGCGCGTGCGGTGCAGCACGAAGAACGAGATGATCACGACGAGCGCGGCGATGATCACGCCGGGGGTGATGACGATGTCATTGACCTTCGGTCCGTCGTAGAGCTTGAGCTCCTCGCCGAGGAGCATGAGCGCCGAGTCATCGGGAACGCGCTCGGGCACGGTGCTGAGAATCGACGCGAGCCCACGGCCGAGGAACATCATCGCGAGCGTCGCGATGAACGGTTGCACGTTGAAGTACTGCACAAGGACGCCGGCGATCACCCCCGAGAGCGCGCCGATGAGGATCATCAGCACGACGACGAGCCACGGGTTCCACCCCGCGTGCAGCAGCATGACGCCGGCGACGCTGCTGACGGCGATGACGGATCCGACGGACAGATCGATGCCGCCGGTCACGATCACGAACGTCAGCGCGACGGCCAGGATGATGAGGTGCGCGTTGTTGATCAGCAGGTTCGAGATCGTGTTGAACTGCAGGATCCGACCGTAGGCCAGCTCGCCGAACACGATCATGCCGACGAAGATGAGGATCGAGGCGACCGTCGGGAGCGCGTCGAGGTGCAGCGCGAGGCGCTTACGGAGCGGCAGACGCTCGTCCGTGCCGTGCGGCGCGGGGGGCGCGGTGAGCGAGCTCATGCGGCGACCTCCTCCTTCTTCTCGGCGGCCGGTCTCAGGATCCGTCGCCTCCGGAACGCGCGACGCACTCGCTCGGACTGCAGCAGGACGAGCGCGACGATGATGATGGCCTTGAACGCGGGCGTCGCCGACGACGAGATGCCGAGGAACACGACGGTCTTATCGAGCGTGGCGATGAGGATCGCGCCGATCGTCGCGCCCGTGATGTTGAATTTGCCGCCCGCGAGCGAGGTGCCGCCGATGACGACCGCGAGGATCGCGTCGAGCTCGAGCTGGTAGCCCGTCCGCGAGACGTCGACGGTCATCACGCTCGCCGTGGCGAATACGCCCGCGATGCCCGCGAGGATCCCGCCGAGGATGTAGACCGTGAACAGCAGCGCGCGACGGTTGACGCCGGCGAGGCGCGCGGCCTGCGCGTCCATGCCGATCGCCTCGAGCATGAGCCCGAGCGCGCTACGGCGCACGAGCAGACCGACGAGGATCACGAGGGCGAGAGCGATGAGGAAGATGACGGGGAAGCCGAAGACGCGCCCGTTGGCGATCCATGAGAACGCGTCGTTGTTCGCGGACGTGTTCTGCCCGGCCGTGATGACCTTCGCGAGCCCACGGCCGGCGAGCATGATGATGAGCGTGCTGATGAACGGCTGCAGCCCGACGACCGAGACGAGGATCGCGTTGACGGCGCCGAGCGCGGCGCTCACGAGGATGACGAGGCCGACGGCCACGAGGGCGGCACCGACCGAGTCGGGCGCGGCGGCGGCGAGGTACTCCATCGCGACGGCGCCGGCGACGACCATGACGGAGCCGACCGACAGGTCGATGCCCTTCGTCGCCACGACGAGGCACATGCCGACGGCGATCATCATGATGGGCGCGGCGGCGCGCAGGATGTCGATGACATTGCCGACGAGGTTGCCGCGCTCGCTGACCGTGATGGCGAGGTAGCTCGGGTCACCGGCGAGATTGATCGCGAGCAGGACGACGATCGCGGCGATGCCCCACACGTAGTGGTGCTTCAGGATCCCCGTCAGCGCGGCGAGCGGGCCGGTGGGCGTGTCGTTCACGAGGTGACCTCCTCGCGCGAGATCTCGCGCTCTCCCCCGCCGTCGGAAGACTCCTCGGCGATGATGCTGACGATAGCGTCCGCGGAGACGTCGGGCCCACCGTCGATCTCCGCGATCTTCTGGTGATCCTTCATCACGACGATGCGGTCACTCAACCGCACGACCTCTTCGATCTCGGACGAGATGAACACGACCGAGACGCCGTCGTCGGCGAGGCGGGCGACGTGCTCCTGAATCTCGGCCTTCGCGCCGACGTCGATGCCGCGCGTGGGCTCGTCGAGGATGAGGATGTCCGGTTCGGTCGCGAGCCAGCGTCCGAGGAGCGCCTTCTGCTGGTTGCCGCCGGAGAGGTTGCCGATCGGGCGCTCGGGGTCGGCCGGGCGCACGCCGAGGGCCGCGATGTAGCGACCGACGATCTCGTCCTGCTCACGCCGCGGCAGGGGCCGGGCCCAGCCGCGCTTCGCCTGGACGGCGAGGATGATGTTCTCGCGCACGCTGAGGTCACGGATGATGCCCTCGTCGCGCCGGTTCTCGCTCGAGAACGCGATGCCATTCGCCAGCGCGGTGGCAGGCTTGGTGATGTCGGCGGCGCGGCCACGCAGTCGCACCTCGCCGGAGTCGGGCTTGTCGGCGCCGTAGACGAGGCGCGCGAGTTCGGTGCGGCCGGATCCGAGCAGGCCGGCGAAGCCGACGACCTCACCGCGGTGCAGATCGAGGTCGACCTGTTCGAGCATGCCCTTCTTGCCGATGCCGACGGCCGAGTAGACGGGGTCTCCCTCGGCGGCGTCGCGGCGAGCGCCGCGCGCCTCGACCGCGGCGAGCGCCGCGGCGTCCTTGCCGATCATCTTCGAGATGAGGGCGGCTCGAGGGATGTCGGATGTCAGGTATTCGCCGACGAAGCGGCCGTTTCGCAGGACCGTGAGGCGGTCGCTGATGGCGTACACCTGATCGAGGAAGTGCGAGACGAAGAGGATCGCGACGCCCTCATCGCGCAGTCGCCGGATCACGCCGAACAGCTGCTCGACCTCAGCCGCGTCGAGGCTCGAGGTCGGTTCGTCGAGGATCAGCACCTTGCACTCCGCCACGACCGAGCGACTGATCGCGACGAGCTGTTGCAGCGCGAGCGGCAGCGTCGCGAGCGACTGACGCGGATTGAGGTGGCCGAGGCCGAGCTTCGCGAGCGCCTCGCGCGCGGCGCGGTGCGTGGAGTGCCAGTTGATGCCGAGCGGGCCGCGGATCTCCTGCCCGAGCATCACGTTCTCACCGATCGTGAGGTTGGTGCAGAGGTTGACCTCTTGGTAGACGGTCGAGATGCCCGCCGCCTGCGCGTCCGCCGTTCCGGAGAGGCGGCGCGCCTCGCCGTCGATCCGGATCTCGCCGCCATCGACGCGATACACGCCGGTGAGAGCCTTGATCGCCGTCGACTTGCCGGCGCCGTTCTCGCCCATGAGGGTGTGCACCTCGCCGGGGAACAGGCGGAAGTCGACCGCGTCCAGCGCCTTCACGCCGGGAAAGGTGATCGTGATGCCGGTCATCTCGACGATCGGCTGCGACTGCGTCATCGCGTCCTCCACATCTCATCCTCGCGCACCGCGAGGTGGGGCGGGGGTGCGGGCCGCGCGGGCCCGCACCCCTCGGGGCGGGATCGGTCTGTCAGGGACGGACGCGGATCAGTACTCGCGGTCGGGCAGCGCCTCTTCGGCGGCCTCGGGCGAATCGAACGTCTCGCTCGGCACGATGATGTACGGCTCGACGCTGTCACCCGCGAGTGCCTTCTCGACCGCGTCGAGGGCGGTGTCACCGAACAGCGGGTTGTACTCGGCGACGAAGCTGAGATCGCCGGCGGCGAGCGCCTCCATCGCACCCTTCGTGCCGTCGATCGTCGCGATCTTGACGTCCTCGCCCGGCGTGAGGCCCGCCTCTTCGACGGCCTGGACGGCGCCGAGGCCCATCTCGTCGTTCTGCGCGAACAGCAGCTGCACGTCGTTGTTGTTCGACTTGAGCACGGTCTCGAAGACGCTCTTGCCCTCCTCGGTCGACCAGTTAGCGGTCTGCGCGCCGAGCTTGGTGAAGCCGGACTCGGAGTCCATCACCGAGTCCCAGCCCTCGTTGCGCTCGTTGACGACCGAGACGCCGGCGGGCCCCTCGAGGACGAAGTAGTTCGCGCCGTCCGGGAACTCGCTCACGGCCCACTCGGCGACGCCCGCGGCCACCTGCGGATTGTCGGGGGCGATGCGCGTGACGTAGAGGTCGGTGTTGTCGGGCTCGATGCCGCGGTCGATGAGGATGACGGGGATCTCCGCTTCCTGCGCGCGCTCGAGCGAGTCCTCCCACCCGGATCCCTCGGTCGCGGACAGCAGGATCACGTCGACGCCCTCGTCGACGAACGACGTGAAGGCGTCGATCTGCGACTTCTGGTCGAGGTTCGCGGCGGGCGCGTACTTCAGCTCGTACCCGGCGTCCTCCGTGAACGTGTCCTGGATGTTCTTCTCGTTGGCGGCGCGCCAGTCGCCCTCGGGGCCGACCGCGACGAAGCCGATGGTGGTCAGCTCGCCGCCGCCCCCGCCTCCTCCGTCGTCGCCTCCGCCACCGGCGCAGGACGCGAGGCCCAGCGCGAGGACTCCGGCAGCGGCGACGCCGGTCGCCTTGATGATGCGCGTGCGTGCGGACATATTCTCCTCCTCGAGAACACGGGCTCAGGGCGCCCGGGTGCGCGGATCGCTCAGGGATCCGCTGTGGGTTGCTGCGACGACAGGTGCGTCGTTCCGGTTATGTTACCGGGAACAATCACGAAAGAGCAAGACACTGCCCGGAACATCACACACTTACGCGTCGATGTCGCGGAAGCCCTCGCCCGCGAGGTCTGCCGCGATCATCTCGACGATCGTGTCGACCGTGACGCCGGGGCCGTTCGACATCTCGCCGATCTTCTCGCGGTCTTTGAGCACCACGATCCGATCGCTGACGCGCACGACCTCCTCCAGCTCGGAGGAGATGAACACGACCGCGATGCCCTCCCCCGCGAGCTTGGCGATGCGCCGCTGGATGTCGACTTTCGCACCGATGTCGATGCCGCGGGTGGGCTCGTCCAGGATGAGCACGTGGGGCCGTGTCGCGAGGAGGCGTGCAAGCATCACCTTCTGCTGGGTGCCGCCGGACAGCGTCTCGACGGGGCGGTCGAGGTCGTCGGCCGCGAGGTGGAGCGCGTCGAGATATGTGTCGATGAGCGCGTCCTGCTCGCCCCGCGAGAGGGGACGGGACCATCCGCGCAGCGCCTGCAGCGCGAGCATGATGTTCTCGCGCGCGGTGAGTCCGCCGATCACGCCCTCCTCGCGCAGGTTCTCGGTCGATAGCGCGACCCGGTGGCGCAACGCCGTGCCCGGGCTGCGAAGACGCACACGCTTTCCGCCCAGCCACAGTTCACCGGAGTCGGCGCGATCGACGCCGCCCACGAGGCGCGCGAGCTCGGTGCGCCCGGATCCACGCAGCCCCGCGACGCCCACGACCTCGCCGCGGGAGAGCTCGAGGTCGGTCGGATCCAGCACGCCGCGCCGGCCGAGCTCGCGAGCGTGCAGCATGGCAGGACCGCCAGGCGCGTAATGATGAGCGAGGCGGTCGGAGCGCAGCTCGCGCAGGGCCTCGATGTCTTCGCCGATCATGTTCGAGATGAGCTCGGCGCGCTCAACGTCCGCGGCGTCGTATTCGGCGACCACGCGGCCGGCGCGCAGCACGGTGAGCCGGTCGGCGACGGCGAGCACGTGCTCGAGGAAGTGCGAGACGAACAGGATCGCCGTGCCCGCGTCGCGCAGACGCCGCACGATTCGCAACAGCGTGCGCGCCTCCTCCGCATCGAGGCTCGACGTCGGTTCGTCGAGCACGAGGATCCGTGGTTTCAGCACGAGAGCGCGCGCGACCGCGACAAGCTGCGCGACGGCAGGAGACAGCGAAGACAAGCGTGCGCGTGGGTCGAGGTCACTCAGCCCGAGCTGCGCGAGCACCTCCGCAGTGCGCTCGCGGTTCGCCGCCCAATCGATGCCGAACCGACCGCGCACCTCGTTGCCGAGCATGACGTTCTCGACGACCGTGAGGTTCGGCGTGAGGTGGGTCTCCTGGAACACCGTCGCGATGCCGTCCGCGCGTGCGTCGGCCACGCCCGACGGGGTGCGCGCCTCCCCCGCGACGCGAACGGATCCGGAGCGAATCGGGTGGGTGCCGGTGAGCGCGCCGATGAGCGTCGACTTGCCCGCGCCGTTCTCGCCCATGAGCGCATGGACCTCCCCGGGATGGATGGTCAGGTCGACGCCGTCGAGCGCCCGCCTGCCGGCGAACTCGACCACGACGGACGTCATCTCGACGAGCGGGCCGGTCATCGTGGATCCGCCCCTCGCCGCGGCGCCGCGCTCGATGCGCGCGCGACGAGCTCGGTCGGGATCCGCGTCACCTTCGGGATCTCGCGGCGTTCGATCGCCGCGTGGAGCATGTCGACGACCGAGGATCCGAGCGCATGGAAGTTCTGGGTGACTGTCGTCAGCGGCGGGAGGACGTGGGCCGCGAGCGGGATGTCGTCGAACCCGACGATGCTGAGGTCGTCCGGCACCGCGAAGCCGCGGTCGTGGAGACCGTGCATGAGGCCGACCGCCATCGAGTCGTTGGCGACGAAGACGGCCGTGTACTCGGGCAGCTCGCGCATGCCCTTCGCGAAGTCGTACGCGAAGTCGGCCGACCAGTCGCCGACGACGATCGGGCGCTGACGGATCCCCCACTCCTTCGCCCGGCCGTGGAACGCGCGTTCGCGGGCGCGGGCGTCGAGCCAGTCGAGGGGGCCGGCAAGGTGGAGGATGTCGCGGTGGCCGAGCGAGACGAGATGATCGACTGCGAGGGTCGTGCCCTGCTGCTGGTCGATCGAGGCGGTGAGGAACGTCGGGTCGTCATCCGGTTTCACGACGAGGACAGGGACGCTCATCGACGTCTTGCGCAGGGCGGCGACCGACGAGGACCGCGGGGCGACGACGCAGAGGGCATCGACCCCCTGACCCGTGAGATTGTCGACCGCCTCCTGCGGACTGATCTCGTCGTCGTCACCGGCCGTGATCGAGCTGACCGCGTATCCGGCACCGCGAGCGGCCGACTCGACCGCACGCAGAATGCTCGTCGGGCCGAACTCGACGGCGCTCTCCACGAGCACGCCGATCCGCTGGGTCCGGTGGGTCGCGAGGGCGCGGGCGGCCATGTTCGGCCGGTAGCCCAGCTCCTCGATCACGTCGAGCACGCGGCGCCGGGTCGCCTCCCGGATGTGGGGGTAGTCGTTGAGCACGCGCGACACGGTCATGTGCGAGACGCCCGCGATGGCCGCGACCTGCCTGATGTTCGGCTTCGTCGCGCCCGAGTCGGTCACGTCGCTCCTGCTCACGGCGCCAGCTTATCCCGCGGTCGGCGGCGGATTCCGTGCGGTTCGTTCCCGGTATCAGCCACGCCTGGTCACGCCGTTCCTCGCGCGGCGGGACGAGCCCCAGCGGATCCCCAGGTGGTGAATTTTGTGCGACGATCACCGCGCCGTAAGCTTGTCCGCGGTGACGTGTCCGAGCGGCCGAAGGTGCGACACTCGAAATGTCGTGTAGGGCGACCCCCTACCGTGGGTTCAAATCCCACCGTCACCGCCAGATGAGCGCATGATCTCAACGAGATGTCAAATCCGTTGAGATCATGCGCTTTTTCCTTCGGCTGAGACGGTTCGCTGGGTTGACACGGTAGGTTGACGTCCAATCGACGCCGGTCATATGTTCGATCCGTGTATGAGTTTCAGCAGGAAGACATCGAGCGTCTCGAAGCCATCCTGCGCAAGAAGCACGCTCCCAAACGTCCTCTGAAGCCCCGGAAGCGCGCAGACGGAGAGGGCACCGTCGTCCCCATCACGCGGAGGCTCAAGAACGGCACGGAGGCCACCTACTACTGGGCGAAGAAGACGGTGGTGCTGGGAGACAGCCGCAAGCAGTTTGTCGCTCAGGCCCGCACCGAGCTGGAGGCCATCGAGAAGCGGGATCACAAGATCCTTAAGGCCAAGGTCGCCTACGGCCTGGAGCCGCAATCGGCGCTGCCGCCTGACCCCAAGCTCAAAGATCTCACCGTGGGCGACTGCCTGGAAGACTGGCTCCGGGAGCGCAAGCGGGATGACTTGGCGCCCGCGACGCTCCATATGTATGACGCGAGGATCAGGAACCATCTGCTTCCTGCCTTGGGCTCCGAATCGGTGCGGCTCCTCACCTATCGGCAGCTCAAGGTGTTCTTCGAGGAGACCCTGCCAGCGAAGGGCCTGGGGCCCGACTCGATCCGCCAGACCTTCATCTGTCTCAAGAGCGCCCTGGACTACTACGTTCGAGACGGCATCCTCGTAGCGCACCCCATGGTCGGCATCAAGGCTCCCGCTCGGAAGAAGAAGACCCTCGAAGACACCCGAGCAATCCGGCGAGCCTCGAAGTTCCTGGGTGAATACCTCATGGTCGAAGCGCTCAAGGCCGGACAGGAAGCCCGCTGGTTCCTCGGGCTCCTCGGACTGCGACAGAGCGAGGTGCTGGGCATGACCGATGATTCTCTCGACGGCGCGCGTCCTGCGAAGCGAGGTCGACGAGTGGTGGTCAAGCAGCAGCTCAAGAGGATCAGCGCAGAGCATGGCTGCGAACTCAGCAAGGCCACAGGCAAGTGGAGCTGCGGGAGGTCCAGCACCAACTGCCCTCAGCGGATCGGCGAGAACCGCTGGGAACTCACCAAGACGAAGACAGAGAACGGCTACCGGGAGATCATCATCACCGAGGACGCCTGGCAGATGCTCGTCGCCCACCGGAAGAAGCAGCAGGCCAAGCGCAAACTCCCCGACTTCCATCCCGAGCCCGGCGAGGGTCTGGACAAGCTACTCTTCACCCGCGAGGACGGCAAGCCCATCTATGCCCAGCGAGACCGTCAGGCGTTGGGTGAACTCGTCGGCTCCATCAAGAACATCCCCGAGGACATGACCGTCCACACCCTGCGCCACGTCGCGACCACAGCCCTCATCGAAGGTGGAGCAGAGCGGGATGATCTCATCGCCATGATGGGCTGGAGTCCCAAGAACGCCGACGCCCAGATCGCTACCTACTCCTCCGCTGACATGGCCGCGAAAGCCGCCGACACCACCAAGGGCTACGTGGACAGCTTCTTCGGAGGAGCCGCCGTCAAAAAGTAGAGGCCGGCGCCCGCGAAGGGGAACCGGCCTCTAATCAGCTGAACTGCTTTGGCGGGAGTCATATCAGGATCGGCAGGTCGTAGTCCGTGTCCTGGTCATACTCCTCGGTGAGCGGCACCTCATCGTGGTGTCGCACCACAGCTACGGAAACCAGGTCATCGAGCATCCGCTGGGCGGCCCGGAGTCCGAATCTACGCTCAGCCCAGGCCAGCGACGCACTGGCCTCAGCGCAGAGAACGCCTCCGATCTCTCCGAGCGTCAAGCGCTGCTGGAGTTCGTCCCGCACCGTGGCGTAGGGCAGAGCCCAGTAGTCCGCCAACGCATCTACCGGGAACCAGCAGGGAACACCAGTTGCTGTGGCGGTGGTCATGCTGCGGCCTTCACAGCGTCGGAGCTGGCTGCGCTGGCCTTCGCGGCTCGCTCCTCGGCTCGCTTCACATACTTGTGGTTATCCTTGGGCACATAGGGCTTCGCGCCCTTGATCTGTCCGAGCACTCGCGCGACGGTGATCTTGCTGACCTCGACATTGCGCTCGATGGGGAGCGCCTTGGCGATGCGCTGAGCACCCCAGCCGTAGACCTCGTGCCGTTCCTTGATCCACTCCACATCGCGGCTCGTGAGTTTCGGGGGCGGCCCCAGAGGAACTCCACGCTTGCGGAGCGCTTCCAGGGAATCACGGGTGCGCTCGGCGATGCGTTCGCGCTCCATTGCTGCGACGGCCAGGAGGATTCGGATGAGGAGCATGCCCGCCGCGTTGTCCGGGGTTGCCCTCAGCACGCTCTCGGCAAGGGAGGTGAGGCAACCGTCGATCTTGTGGAGTTCCTTGATCTTCTCGATGGTGTCCTCGGGGTCGCGGCCCCAGCGGTCGAGCTTCGAAACCACGACCTCAACTTGAGTGGGATGTTCCGAGACGAAGGCCATGAGCTTCGCCATGACCTCGGAATGGCTGTTGACCGTGCCGCTGACTCCCTTGTCGACGAAGATGTCTCCTTCGGCGACTCCGTAGTCAATGAGCTGCTGCGTCTGTGCTTCGAGGCCCAGCTCTTGCTCCTTGGTGCTGACCCTGATGTATCCGATTCTTTTCATGATTTTTGTCCTCTGACCGAGGATTTCGAGGTGGTTCTTCATTACCACGTTTAGTTATATCAATGGGGCTCCCGAATAGCACTTCCTGCCCGGTGGCACATAAACGCTCGATAAAGCACCGCCCCAACGAACGCACCACGACTCGAAAGACCCCAGACCTTCCAGAAGGCTCCAGGACGGAAAAGCGGTCCCCGGAGCGTTCTCCAGCAGTTGGGAACCACCCAAGTGAAAATGTGCGCGTCTGGGGCAGCGCAGACAGCGCCAGTGCAGATGACGTTCTGGATGAATCTCGCCGTTTGCACATCATCATTCACGAAGCGCATTATCGCGAGGTTGTTGGTCCCGGGAGTCGCGGAAGCAATCTGGCTCTTCACGAACGAGGGTGTAGCGCGGGCCTGAAGCCTCCGGCCTCGAGCAGCGATCTTGCGGCGTAGTGCGTGAGGTTCCGGAAGCCGAGGGCGGAGCCCCGGAGGTGCTCGAGGCGGCCGTTGAT
>DWXU01000046.1:0-3096 GCA_019119065.1 Candidatus Microbacterium pullistercoris
CAGGCCGTGATGAGTGAGAGGATCGCGACGACGAAGAGCAGGATCGTCGTCCAGCCGGCGTCGATGAAGACGGGCGCAAGGAAGAGCGCCGCTGCGGCGAGGATGCTCGGCGCCAGGGCGTTGCGCTGATAAGCCGCCGCCGACTGATTCCGTTCGCTCATTGATGCGTCCCTCCGTGTGGTGCTGTCCCGGCTGCGCGCAGCCCCGTCTTGGCGGCGGATGTCACTCCAGGGTAGAGGGGTCGAATGTGTGGTGTCGGTGGTGCGATTCCTTGGGCGGTTCGGTCTCCTCCAACGCGAGGCTGTGGGCGACGAGCGCCTCGTAGTCGACGGCCGCTCCGCGCAGCAGCGTCTCGATCGCGTGCTCCGCTTCGGCGTCAGTGATGTGGCGATCGCAGAACAGGGCGAAATAGTGCACGAGCGAGCCGACAGTGTCGAGGAGGAGATTCCGGTCGGCGTCCGGGCGCAGATCGCCGCGGGCGGTAGCGCGATCGAGCGTGTGGCCGACGGCGCGACGCGCCGGTTCGATCAGGGTGTCCAGGTACTGCGCCCGCAGCTCCGGGGTCGCTGCGCATTCGGCAAGGATTGCGCTCAGCGCGTCGGGTCGGATCTGGCGGTACGCGACGAGGAAGACCTTGAAGCTCTCGTCGAGATCGCACAGCGTGCACCCGGTGTCTGGAGAGAGCGGGGCCTCCAGGCGCGACCCGATCGCCGCGAGGGCGAGGTGCACTCGATCCGGCCAGCGTCGGTAGATCGCCGGGCGGGACGTGCCCGCGCGTCGTGCCACGCCGCCGAGACTCAGCTCCTGGTAGCCAGATTCGTCCAGGATTGCGAGAGTCGCCGCGAGGATGGCGTGGTCGAGGTGGCGGTCCCGTGGGCGACCCGTCTGGGCGGCGCTGGAGGAGGGGGTGGACACTCAGCGAGTCTAACATTATCGTTACGTGACATGATGAAACGAAATGATGAGGTGCTCGCGTATCCGAGGACGCGCGCGTGGTGGGGTCTCGCGTTGCTCGTCGCACCGATGCTGGCCGTCGCGAGCGACCTCACGGCGCTCTTCTTCGCCGTTCCGACGTTGACCGGGGATCTCGGTGCGACGGCGACCGAGTCGCTCTGGATCGTTCACGCGTACGGCTTCCTGATCGCCGGGTTTCTGGTCACGATGGGAAGGGTTTCCGACCGCGTCGGCGCGCGCCGGCTGCTCCTCTGGGGAGCGCTGGCCTTCGCAGCGCTCTCGATGGTCGCCGCCTTCGCGTGGTCTCCCATATCGCTGGTGCTCGCTCGAGCGCTGCTCGGCGTCGCCGGTGCGACCTTGATGCCGTCGCTCTTCTCGTTGTTGCGCGAAATGTTTCCCGATGATGATCGTCGACGCCTCGCCATCGCGATCATGCTCAGCGCGTTCACCGTCGGCGGCGCGATCGGCCCACTACTCGGAGGAGCGCTCCTGGAGGCGTTCTGGTGGGGAGCGATCTTCCTGATCAATGTGCCGCCGATGGTGGTGCTCGTCGCGCTCGGTCGGTTCGCGCTCCCTGAGCGACGCCAGCCTCAGGCGGGTCGCGTCGATGCGCTGAGCGTCGGGCTCTCGGTCGCGGGGATGCTGGCCGTGGTCTCCGGGCTGCAGGAGATCGTCGCCGGCACCGACGGGCGGACCGCGCCGACGTCGTCGTGGCTTCCCTGGATTCTCGTCGTGGCGGGGGCCGTCACGATCACGGCTTTCGTGCGTCGACAGCGACGGCTGGCGGATCCGCTCTTCGATCTTGCGCTCCTGAAGGACCGACGCGTCACGGCGGCGTTGCTGACACTCCTGCTCACAGGTGTCGGCGTCGTCGGATTGTTCTTCCTCTTCACGCAGCATTTGCAGTGGGTCGGAGGTTTCACCCCGCTCATCGCCGGCGTGCTGACGTTGCCATACATCGGGGCGCAGATTCTCGGCTCGTTGATTGCCCCGGCGCTCGTTCGCCGCTTCCGGTTATCGAGCGTCCTCGTCAGCGGGCTGCTGGTCGTCGCGCTCGGCGGTGTCCTCGTCGCCGGCGCAGTCGCCATCGGGACGACCGCACTGCTCGTCGGTGCGGTGGCGGTCATCGGCCTCGGTCATGGAACGGCCTTGGCGCTGGTCAGCGATGCCATCATCTCCAGCGCTCCGGAGGATCGCGTCGGGTCCGCCGCGGCAGCGCAGGAGGTCGGCGGTGAACTCGGCACGGCACTCGGTATCGCCATCGGTGGGACGGTCGGCATCGTCGTCTTCCGCGAGTCGCTCGACCGGCTCGCTCCCACCGGCCTCTCCGAAGAGACCGGCGCCGCGCTCCGCTCGAGCATTCACGAGGCGTTCGCCGTCGCCCGCACGTTTACCGGGGACGCTCCACCGCTCGTCGACCTGGTGCGAAATGCGACGGCGAATGGGTTCATGGTGTACGCGCTCATCTCGGCGGTGCTGGCGGGAGTTGCGGCCGCAATCATCGCGGTCGCGTTCGGCAGGCGCTGATCCTCGCGCCGACATCACGTGGGGTTCTGAGGTTTCTTGACCCGATTTAGTATTACTAGTATAACTAGAGTTACTTCTACGAATCGGGCGGAGACGATATGAAGGTCACAGCGCCGGGAGACAAGTTCGCGGCCATCGTGAAGGTCGGTCCCAAGGGGCAGATCGTGATTCCGAAGGAGGCGCGCGCGATGTTCGGCATCGAGCCCGGCTCCTCCCTCCTGCTCCTCGCGGACGAAGCGCAGGGGATCGCGATTGTGCGTCAGGAGCCGTTCCGCGATTTCATCGACACGGTCATGCCGACCATCCGGGTCGATGAGTAGGGGCGCACGCGGCGTGCTCACGGGCGAGCGGCACATCACCGTCGACGAGTACACCCTCAACGTCGCCGAGGGGCCCGACAACGGTCCGCCCCTCGTGCTGCTGCACGGCCAGGCGGCGCGCTGGCAGGACCATCGCCGCGTGCTTCCGGACCTGGTTGTGCGCTACCGGGTCATCGCGATCGACGTGCCCGGTCACGGCGGATCCGACGACCTGCCCGCCGACGAATACACGTGCGTCGGGGTCGCTGCCCTGCTCGCGGCGGCGATCGAACAGGTGACGGATGATCCCGTCCTG
>DWXU01000281.1:0-4617 GCA_019119065.1 Candidatus Microbacterium pullistercoris
CACCGGAGAGCACGGGCCACCTTGGACACGCGCGCGATGTGACACCTGCGTACGTGAACGTCTCCCGTGCCAGCGCCCACGGGTGCATGGGTGCGGGCGCGCACCCGTGACGCCGTCGAAACCGCAGATGCTCGTCACGACGACGATCCATGCGTACACGGGCGCATGGGTACATGCGGGCGGGTGGGCATGCACGCCTGGGCGCGACCGGGCGAGTGTCTGGGCGCGTGAGGGTGCGCACGTATGTCTGCAAACGCGAGTCGGCGCGCGCCGGTGGCGGGAGTCGTGACGGGCCTCGAGCACCCTCATCAGGAGCACGCGGCGGCCCCCTGTCGTGCGGCGCGAACGGCTCCCGCAGCGTGAGGGTGCTTTGCCCCACTCGCGGAAAGTGCCGGCATCGACTCCGAAGGTCGACGGCACCTCGTTTCACGTGAAACATCCGCTCTTGCTGAGTCGGCAGAACACTGGTCGAGATCCGGTCGCCGTTCGAGAGCGCTCCTGCGCTCCGTGACGCGACGGCTCGCGATCCGCGATCTGTTTGATGCGTCGCTACGGTCAGAACCGCCAATGTTTCACGTGAAACATCGCGTGCCCTCCACCGAATCGTCGGATAGCCGGCGCGACGGTCGTGCCTGTCTGCCACGGGCGGCACTCACGGGTGGCGCGCCCGAACCCTGGCGTCGTGTGTCGGTCTTGCGGGTTAGAGTTATGAGGTCACCCCGAGCGAGAGGACGCGCGTGAGTCAGCATTCCAGCAACATCGCCGCTGCCTTTGATGACAGCCCGATCATGCGGCAGTTGCAGGATCTCACCACGCGCCGCCAACGACTCGAGGACGTCGAGATCGAGTTCACGGGCCAGACCCGCGTGCTCACGGTCTCGAACCAGAAGGGTGGAGTCGGCAAGACGACGACGACCGTCAACACGGCGGCGGCGATTGCAGCTCTCGGCGGGCGTGTGCTCGTCATCGACCTCGATCCGCAGGGGAATGCGTCCACGGCGCTTGGCGTGCCCCACAGTGCTGACATCACGAGCATTTATGACGTGCTCATCAACGACACGTCGATAGCCGACGCGGTGCAGCAGAGCCCCGAGAACGAGCGGCTGTTCTGCGTACCGAGCACGATCCACCTCGCCGGCGCGGAGATCGAGCTCGTCTCGCAGGTGGCGCGCGAGAAGCGACTCGACACCGCGCTGCACGAGTACCTCGAAGAGCTCGACGAACCGCTCGATTTCGTGTTCATCGACTGCCCGCCGTCGCTCGGCCTGCTCACGATCAACGCCTTCAGTGCGGCGGACGAGGTGTTCTTGCCGATTCAGGCCGAGTACTACGCCCTCGAGGGGCTGAGTCAGCTGCTCGGCAACGTCAAGATGATCCAGAAGCACCTCAACACGCGTCTTCGGGTCTCGACCATCCTTCTCACGATGTACGACGGTCGCACCAAGCTTTCGCAGCAGGTGGCCGAGGAAGTGCGACAACATTTCCCTGATGAGGTGCTAAAAACGGTGATTCCTCGGTCCGTGCGGGTTTCGGAGGCGCCGAGTTTCGGGCAAACGGTGATCGGGTACGACGAAGGGTCCGCGGGCGCTGTCGCCTACAAAGAGGCTGCCGTGGAGATCGTAAAGCGCGGCGCACCGCGCAGGAAAGGGCGGAGATGATGGCGAAGCGCACGGGCCTCGGTCGAGGTATCGGAGCACTCATTCCGACGGCGACTGAGGCGAGGGAGCGCCCCACGGATGTGTTCTTCGCCGGGTCGGCGATGCCGATCGAGCCGACGCCAGACGAGTCCGCATCGAGGAAGAAGACATCCTCCCCCACGTCGACGGCGGCGTCGAAGGGATCCGCGAAGGCTCCTGCGAAGAAGACTCCTGCGAAGAAGGCGCCGGCGGCGAAGTCGTCACCGACGAAGCCGACCTCGAAGGGCGCCAACACACGTGCGGGCGCGACGCGCGCGGCGAAACCGACTGCCACCCCGGCGGAACCCGAGCAGAACCTCACCGAGGTTCCCGGTCTGCACCTGGTGCAGGTCGACCCCAACACGGTCGTGCCCAACCCCCGTCAGCCGCGCACGCACTTCGACCCGCACGACCTCGGAGAACTCGTTCATTCGGTGCGAGAGTTCGGCGTGCTCCAGCCGATCGTCGTGCGTGACAAGAAGGACGGCACGTACGAGCTGATCATGGGCGAGCGCCGCACGCGCGCGGCACGAGAGGCGAAGCTCGAGCGGATCCCCGCCATCGTGCGCGAGACGGCCGACGAGGATCTCCTCCGCGACGCGCTGCTCGAGAACATCCACCGCGCCGAGCTGAACGCGCTGGAAGAGGCCTCCGCGTACCAGCAGCTCATCAACGATTTCGGCATCACACAGGATCAGCTCGCCGACCGCATCGGGCGCTCGCGGCCGCAGATCTCGAACACGATCCGCCTGCTTCGACTTCCGGAGGCCGTGCAGCAGCGCGTCGCGGCGGGCGTCCTGACGGCCGGGCACGCGCGCACGATCCTGTCTCTCGAGGATCCCGAGGCGATGCAGAAGCTCGCCGACAAGATCGTCAACGAGGAGCTTTCCGTGCGCGGGGCGGAGGCGGCCGCGAAGCAGATGCTCGGTGGCGGCGGCCGTGCGCCGTCGAAGCCGCGCGCGGGAGCTCGGCGCGCCTACCTCGATGAGGTCTCCGACAAGCTCGGCGACCGCCTCAACACCAAGGTGAAGATCGATCTGACGGCGCGAAAAGGCCAGATCAAGATCAGTTTCGCGACGATCCAGGATCTCAACCGCATCCTCGGCGAGCTGGGCGAGTCCGGGTACGACCAGTAGTCCGTTCCGGGCCGTGCCCCCGCCGGCGGCACGTACGCTGGAAGGGTGAGCACCCCCGATCCCCTCCTCCCCCGGCGCGCCAGCGTCGAGGTGCTGCGCGCGGAGGCGATCGACGAGCTCTCCACGCTGCAGCACGAACGCCTGCGCGCGGGCGAGGATCCGTGGGATTTCATGGAGGAGTTGCCCACGGTCGATGAGCTCGTCGTGCTGTCGTTGCGCGCGGAGCACATCGAGGCCGATGGCGGTCTCATGCCCACACACGCACGCAATCAGCGCCTCCTGCGGATCATCGCCGCACAGTATCCCGAGCTCGCACCGGCCGTTGACGGCATGCTCGGAGCGTGGAACACGCACCGCCGCTGGGACGCCGTGGTGCGCGTGATCGGCGACTGAGACGACGCAGGCGCCCACCCGGCCGGAGCCGGATGAGCGCCCGTGCGGCACGCGTCTTACGCGAGGTACTCGGCGAGATCCTGCTCGAGAGCCTGCTTCGGCTTCGCGCCGATGATCGTCGTCGCGACCTCGCCGTTCTGGAAGACCTTCATCGCCGGAATCGACGTGATCTGGTACTTCATGGCGAGATCAGGGTTCTCGTCGACGTTGAGCTTCATCACGGTGATCTTGTCGGAGTTCTCCGACTGGATCTCGTCCAACACGGGGGAGACCATGCGGCACGGGCCGCACCATTCAGCCCAGAAGTCGACGAGCACGGGGCCGTCGGCCTTCAGGACGTCCTGTTCGAAGGTTGCGGAGGTCGTGGTCTGCGCGGTCATAGTGTTCTCCTTAGATCTCAAACTGCGGCGAGGGCCGGCTCGTTGTCGTCGAGGGCCGCGAGGAAATGTTCGGCGTCGAGGGCAGCCACGGTGCCGGTTCCGGCAGCGGTGACAGCCTGGCGGTAGGTGGGGTCGATCACGTCGCCGGCCGCGAAGACGCCCGGGAGTGACGTGCGCGACGAACGCCCGTCGACCGCGATCGTGCCGTCGATGGTGAGTTCGAGCTTGTCGTGCACGAGGTGGGTGCGCGGGTCGTTCCCGATGGCGATGAACATGCCGTCGAGAGCGAGCTCCCGCTTCTCTCCTGTCACGGTGTCTGCCAGCACGACGCCCGTCAGACCGCTCTGTCCCTGGATCTCAGCGACCTCGCTGTTCCAGATGACTTCGATCTTCTCGTTGGCGAGGGCGCGCTTCTGCATGATCTTCGACGCGCGGAACTCGTCACGGCGGTGGACGATGTAGACCTTCGAGGCGAACTTCGTGAGGAACGTCGCCTCTTCCATCGCCGAGTCGCCGCCTCCGACGACCGCGATCTCCTTGTCGCGGAAGAAGAAACCGTCGCACGTCGCGCACCAGGAGATGCCGTGGCCGGACAGCTCGTCCTCGCGAGGTAGGCCGAGCTTGCGGTAGGCGGACCCGGTCGCGTAGATCACCGAGCGCGCCTCGAGCACGTCGCCGGATCCGAGCGTCACCTTCTTGACGGCGCCCGCCAGATCGAGTTCGGTCGCATCGTCGTACAGCACCTCGGTACCGAACCGCTCGGCCTGCTGCTGCATCTTCGCCATGAGGTCGGGGCCCATGATTCCCTCGGGGAAGCCCGGGAAGTTCTCGACATCGGTGGTGTTCATGAGCTCACCGCCCACTTCGACCTGGCTTGCGACGACCACCGGATTCAGGCTCGCGCGCGCGGTGTAGATCGCGGCGGTCCATGCCGCGGGGCCGGAGCCGATGATGATGACGTCTCGCACGTGCGGTGCCTCCCTCGAGAGCGGGTATAGGTGCTACAACCCATGCTACGTCGCGCGTATTCCC
>DWXU01000282.1:0-2707 GCA_019119065.1 Candidatus Microbacterium pullistercoris
GACCCCGCTTGTAGAGGAGCGCCACCTCGAGGTCGCCCTCGAGGATCCGCCGTTCGAGCTCGGGCTGAGACCCCTCGAAAAAGCTCATCTCGAGCTGGGGATGAGCGTGCGCGAACTCGTCCATGATGTCCGGGAGGTAGAACGGTCCGAGCCCCGGGTGATACCCGACCTTCAGCGACCCCGCCACCTGACCGCCCGCAGCCTCGGCACTTGCCTGCAGCTCGGACGCGAACGACAGCACCTTCCGCGCTTCCGTGAGTGCGTGGCGACCTGCGGGGGTGAGTGAGACGCCCTTCGCACGTCGCCGGACGAACAGCTGGATCCCGAGGGTGCGCTCGAGTTCCGTCAGTGCGACGCCGATGCCCACCTGCGAGACATGGCAGCGTTCGGCCGCCGCCTTGAGGGTTCCTGCCTCCGCGGTGGCCACGAAGTACTCGAGCTGTTTGAGCGTGTAACGCGGTGCTGCCACGCGCCCATACTAAAGCCCAACTTTCCTAATGCTGATAACACTGTTGCTTTACCTAGCTGGATGGGCTGTCCCATACTCGCCTTACGAGTGTCGTCACGTCGGGTCGGCACGCGCAACGAAGGGAACACAGTGGTTCAGTCGGCCCAGAGCTTCGATCAACCGATCATCGACGTCGACGTGCACGAACGGTGGCGTCGGGTCGACGAGGTGATGCATCGCCTTCCCGAGCGCTGGCGCACTCTGCTCGAGTCGCGATCCGGCGGAGTGCGCGCGTCGCTGATGCCGTCGGGGCTGTCGTATCCGTTCCAGCGCGGCGTGAACAAGCGCCTCGAGGCGCTGCCAGAGGACGGGCAGGGCACGAGCTTCGAGCTCATGAAGTCGCAGTACCTCGACCGCTACCCCTCGGTCGAAGCGATCAATCTGGCGTTCGACATCGGTCACGAGGTGTCCCAGCGCAACCCGGAGTTCAGCGTCGCGCTCGCGACCGCGATGAACGACTGGGTGCTGGAAGAGTGGGTGCCGCTGGATCCGCGCGTGCGCACCACGATCGTGATCGCGCCCGAGATGCCGGAACTCGCGGCGGCCGAGATCCGACGCCTCGCTGACCGTGACGCGGTGACGGGCGTGCTGTTCTCGTGGAACGCGTTCGGCAAGCCGCTGGGCCACCCCGTCTACGATCCGATCTATCGCGCCGCGGAGGAGGCCGGCCTGCCGATCGTCCTCCATGGTGCCGCGGGGGAGACCGAGGGGGGTCTTGCGCACACCGCGGCCGGTGGCATCCCCGGATCACGGCTCGAATGGCACACGCTGCTCCAGCAGCCGACCCTGACGCACCTCGCGAGCTACGTCGCACAGGGCACGTTCGAGAAGTTCCCGCGCCTGAAGGTGCTCGCCGTCGAGACGGGCCTGGCGTGGGTCCCCAACTTCTTCTGGCGCCTCGACGCTCACTACGCCGAGCTGCGCGCGGAGAGCTCATGGGTGCGCCAGCGGCCCACCGACTACCTGCGAGAGCACGTGAAGTTCAGCACGCAGCCGATGGAGCTGACACCGCGCAAGGAACAGCTCATCGAGCTGTTCGAAGCGCTCGGCGGCATGGATGAGCTGCTGTGCTTCTCGAGCGACTACCCGCACTGGGACGCGGATGATCCGTTCTACGTGGCGAGCAGGCTCCCCGAATCGTGGCGCGCGAAGGTGTTCTACGACAACGCACGTTCCATCCTGAGGCTCAATGGCCTCGCTTCGACCTCGCAGGCCGCCGCATGAGCGCGGTGGAGGGGCGCGCCGTCCGGCAAGACGGCCAGCGTCGCGAGCGGCGGATCCGCGAGACCGGCCGTTCGCGCGGCATCGATATCGGCGCGTTCGACGAGTTCGAGGACCGCGCCATGCGCACCGTCGAGATCGGCGGCATGGAGGTCGGCGTCTGCCGCTGGGGCGACGAGGTCTTCGTCTTCCGCCCGACCTGTCCGCACGAGGGGGCGCCGCTGTGCTCCGGCTTCCTGCAGAAGAAACTGAGCGCCACGCTCGTCGACGAGGAGCCTACGCTCGAGGTCGGCGAGGATTCGCCCGTCGTTCTCTGCCCGTGGCACCGCTGGGAGTTCGACCTGCGCAGCGGTGAAGCGGCGTGGCCGGGTTTCAAGATGCGCACCTACCGCGCCACGGTCGAAGACGGCCGCGTGCTGGTCTCTATGGGAAGGAAGTGAGCGCCGTGGTCGCCACATCTGGATACGACGGCCCTGTCATCGATCCCGTCGTCCACCATCATTGGACGTCGCAGCTCGACGTCACCGATCACATGTCAGCCGGCTGGCGTGAGCACCTCGGCATCCCCGGTTCGCTGCCGGGCGGAGCGGGCGCGATGCCGATCCTGCCGGCGACGCCGTACCGTCGGCCCGGCGGAGACTATCTCCCCGGCGTCGATGCGCCGGGCAGCCCCGCAGGAAGCGACATCGCCCGAACGAGGGAAGACGTTTTCGGAACCGGCCGCGTCGAGCGCGCGGTGCTGGCGTACGACCGCGGAATGTTCATCCCGAGTGTCCCGAACGTCCACCGCGCGATCGCGCTCAGCCGGGCGATGAACGATTGGACGATCGAGAGCTGGTTCGCGTCCGATGAGCGGTTCTCGGGCCTCATCATCGTCCCGAACCAGACACCGCACGCAGCTGCCGACGAGATCCGGCGCTCGGGAGAGAACGACCGCATGGTCGGCGTCCTCATGGCGGCGAACGGCTTGAGCAGGCC
>DWXU01000047.1:0-6113 GCA_019119065.1 Candidatus Microbacterium pullistercoris
GGATCCTTCGCGCCGTACACCAGCGTGACGACGTCGTGCTCCTTCATGAGGTCGCGCAGCTCGTCGACGGCGGGGTTGTCGTCGAGTTCCGAGCGGTACCGCTTCGCGAACTCGTCCATCCGTGCGGGGTCGTGATCCCACCAGGTGCGCAGGTCGGGCGACGGGGCGATCTCCTTCAGATGCTCGTCCAACGCAGCACGTGTCTTCGAGACACCGCGCGGCCAGAGCCGGTCGACCAGCACACGACAGCCATCCGCCTTCGCGGCGTCGTCGTATGCCCGCTTGAGCCGCACGTCGCTCATCTCGTCGCTTCTCTTCCTGGTCGTTGCAGTGGAGCGGTGGCCCGGTCTCCCAGGACCGGACCACCGGTCACCGACACCTTCTTACAGCGTCGGATCCGCCGCCTTCTTCGCCTTCAGCTTCTCGAGCGACTCGGCCGCCGCCGCGCGGCCGCCGAGACCGTACGCGAGAGCCGCCGCGAGCGCACCGCCGACGACGACCGCGCCGAACGCGAGGGTGATGATCTCGTCGGCGATGCCCATGTAGCTCAGGCCCATCGCCGTGAACAGGGCGATCGTCGCCCACTTGATGACGGTCGCGGGCGTGCCCTTGCCCATGAACTTCACGATGAGGTTCGCGATGAGGAAGCCCGCGGCGATGATGACGCCGCCGAACAGGACACGGCCGCCGAGCTCGAGGACCTCGTTGAGGATCTCGGTGACCTCGGGGAAGCCGAGTGCGCGCGTCGCCATGATCGCGAAGAACACCATGATCGCGACCTGCACGATGCGCGTGATGATCTTCGTCGCGCTGGCGCCGGCCGGCAGGATCTCGAGCTTCGCGATCGAGCGGTCCACGCCGAGGCCGCCGAGCGTCGTCTCGAGCAGGCCGCCGAGGAACGACGAGATGAGGTAGCCGAGGCCGAGGATGAGAGCGGCCGCGATGATCGCCGGCAGAGCCGTGAGGAACATCTGCAGCATCTGCTCCGCGGGATCGGAGATCGCCGAGATGCCCAGGATCTGCAGCGACGCGATCGCCACCACGATGAGGATGACCGCGAAGACGAGGTTGCCGACGACATTCGGGATGTTCGACAGGCCGGTCTTCGGCGGGGCCGGGTCACCGACCGGGACCTGAGTCGGATCGGCGGGGGCGCCGGACGCCTCGTTCACGACGGTGTTCGCGCCCGCCGAGGCCTTGCGCGTCAGCTTCGTGAAGTTCACCGCGCCGAGCGCGGTTTCGACGAGCTGGCGCACGATCTTCGCCACGACGAAGCCGATGACGAAGACGAACGTCGCACCGATGAGGTTGGGCAGGAAGCCGAGGACCCCCTGGAGCAACGACTGGATGGGCTCGAGGACCTGCGTGAGCGAGAAGAGCTGGAGGACTGCCATCAGGCCGAACAGCCAGACGAGCAGGGAGGCGACGGATCCGATCGAGTCGCCGACGGCCTTGCCGTCGTTGCCTTCGCGCTGCAGGAACGTCACCCGCGAGACGAGCTTGCCGATGGCCCACCGTACGACGGCGGCAAGAATCCATGTCGCCGCGATGATGACGATCGCGAGGACAACCTTGCCGAGGATGCCCACCCAGTCGATGTCAGAGAAACTCATGATCGAACCCTCTCTCGGTCACGACGCCGTGGTCGATCCACGGCCCTTAACGGGCCCCACCATTCCGCTGCATATCGGTCGTGTCAATGGCATCGTGGTGAATCCGCGCCCGCGCTCGCGGCAGTCGGCCGGATCCGCTAGACTAAACCGGTTGTCCGCTGTGCCGCCGTTCGGCGCATACTCGGACGACGTGCAACACACCCTCCTGATGTCGGGAAATGCCCGGCATCCGTTCGAGTCCGAAGGAGGTGGGAAAGTGACGCACACGCACCAGTACGAGATGATGGTTATCATCCAGCCTGAGGTGGACGAGCGCCAGGTTCCCGCGTACCTCGATAAGTACCTCAAGGTCATCACTGACGCCAAGGGCACGATCGAGAACGTGGACATCTGGGGCAAGCGCAAGTTCGCCTACGAGATCCAGAAGAAGACCGAGGGCACCTACGCCGTCGTCGACTTCACGGCCACCAGCGACGCCACGCATGAGCTCGACCGCCAGCTCGGTCTTGCCGATGAGGTGATGCGCACCAAGATCCTTCGTGCGGAAGAGGCCATCGCGATGGTCGCCTCCGAGGCCAAGCGGGCCGAAGCGAAGGCTGCACGCAAGTCTGCGGCGAAGGCCTAAGGTAAGCGCATGGCAGGCGAAACCGTTATCACCGTCGTAGGCAATCTGACCGCCGATCCCGAGCTGCGGTACACGCAGTCCGGGATCCCCGTGGCGAACTTCACGATCGCTTCGACCCCGCGCACGTTCGATCGCGCGTCGGGCGAGTGGAAGGACGGCGAAGCCCTGTTCTTGCGCGCCAGTGTCTGGCGCGACTTCGCCGAGCACGTCGCCGGGTCCATGACGAAGGGCATGCGCGTGATCGCGCAGGGCAACCTCCGTCAGCGGAACTATGAGACGCGTGAGGGCGAGCGACGCACCTCGATCGAACTGGACGTCCAGGAGATCGGTCCGTCGTTGCGCTACGCCACGGCACAGGTCACCCGTGCGGCGAGCAGCGGAAACTATGGCCGGGGCGGAAACTCCGGTCAGGTCTCCGGTGGTCAGCAGGCTCCGCAGCAGTCCTCCGACGAGCCCTGGGCGACGCCCGGCTCGTCCGGCGGTGACGCGTGGAGCACTCCGGGGTCGTTCTCTGACGACACCCCGTTCTAATCTCTTACATTCGTAAAGGATCCATTCATGGCTGGAAAGTCGAGCGGCGATCGCCGCAAGACGCGGAAGGGCGCGAAGAACGCCGCCCCCGCGAAGCACATTCGGGTCGGCGTCATTGACTACAAGGATGTCGCGACCCTTCGTAAGTTCATCTCGGAGCGCGGCAAGATCCGTGCCCGTCGTATCACCGGTGTTTCGGTTCAGGAGCAGCGCCTCATCGCCCGCGCGATCAAGAACGCGCGCGAGATGGCTCTCCTGCCGTACGCCGGCGCAGGCCGGTAAGGAGCCCTCGCATGTCGAAGCTGATTCTCACGCATGAGGTCGACGGGCTGGGTAGCGCCGGTGACGTGATCGAGGTCAAGGACGGGTACGCCCGTAACTACCTCATTCCGCAGGGCTTCGCCGTCACGTGGACGCGCGGCGGCCAGAAGCAGGTGGACCAGATCCGCGCTGCACGCGAGTCGCGCGCGATCGCCACTCACGAAGAGGCCGAGGAGCTCAAGCAGAAGCTCGAGCAGGCCCGTGTCAAGGTGACGGTCAAGGCGGGCGCCGAGGGGCGCCTGTTCGGATCCGTGAAGCCGGCCGATGTCGCGAAGGCGGTTTCGGAGGCGGGTCTCGGAGACCTCGACAAGCGTCGCGTGACGCTGCCGTCGGCCATCAAGGCCGTCGGTGACCACGAGGCGCTCGTGCGCCTGCACGACGACGTGACCGCGGTGATCAACCTGCAGGTCGTCGCGCAGAAGAAGTAGTCTTCTCGCACTCGAAACCGGCGCTTCTCCCCTGTGGAGAAGCGCCGGTTTCTCATGCCTGGACGGGGCGACACGGGTGTGTTTCTTCCACATCCGTTCATCTGCCGTTCAACCTTCAAGCAGCGGTTCAAGTCGACTGTTATCCACACTGTGTGCAACGGGTAAATACCTGGTCAGAGTCAATAAAAATCACGCAGTATGCCGCATTCCACACCGTTGTCCACAGGCTGATTCCACAGGCCGAGCGGCGTTTTACCCAGAACCATCCACAGGGTTATCCACAGGGTGCGTTGTGGCGCGCAAAATCTGTTCATAAGGTGAGTCGTCGGAACGTGTCGGGTGCCCCGTTCGAATGTCGGTGGTCGCGGGTGACATGACTGTCGCGGTTCGCCCCGAATCGCCGATCACGGAGTGACATCCGTCGGGAGGAGAGTCTGTGTCGATCAACGACGTCGTGACCGAGCGTCTGGACGGCGGGCAGCCGGCTCGTGAGCGCACGCCGCCCCACGATCTGCTCAGTGAGCAGTCGACCCTGGGCGGCATGCTGTTGTCGAAGGACGCCGTCGCTGATGTCGTCGAGACGCTGCGCGGCGGTGACTTCTACATCCCGAAGCACGAGGTGATCTTCGAGGCGATCCTCTCGCTCTACTCGCACGGCGAGCCGACCGACGTCATCACGGTCACCGACGAGCTGATGAAGACCGGCGACCTGCAGCGAGCCGGCGGCGTCGACTACCTCCACTCGTTGACGTCGATCGTGCCGACCGCAGCCAACGCCGGCTACTACGCGTCGATCGTGCAAGAGCGCGCACTGCTGCGCCGCCTCGTCGACGCCGGCACGCGCATCGTGCAGATGGGCTACAGCGGCGAGGGGGAAGCCGTCGAGCTCGTCAACCAGGCCCAGGCCGAGGTCTACTCCGTCACGGGACAGGATCAGACCGAGGACTACGTCCCGCTCGAGATCGCGGTCTCCGCCGCCCTCGAGGAGATCGAGATGGCCAAAGGGCGCGACGGCGAGATGACGGGCGTGCCGACGGGGTTCAAGGATCTCGACGAACTGACGAACGGCCTGCACGCCGGCCAGATGATCGTCGTCGCCGCACGGCCGGCTATGGGCAAATCAACGCTGGCTCTCGATTTTGCGCGGGCGTCCGCGATCAAGCACGACCAGCCCGCGATCTTCTTCTCGCTCGAGATGGGCAAGACCGAGATCGCGATGCGCCTGCTCAGCGCCGAGGGACAGATTCCGCTACAGAAGCTGCGTAAGGGCGACCTCGATTCACGCGACTGGACGACGCTGGCGTCGACGCGTGGCCGCATCAATGATGCACCGCTCTACGTCGACGACAGTCCGAACATGACGCTCGTCGAGATCCGCGCGAAGTGCCGGCGCCTCAAGCAGCGAGTCGGCCTAAAGATGATCATCATCGACTACCTCCAGCTCATGACGAGCGGCAAGAAGGTCGAGTCACGTCAGCAGGAGGTCTCGGAGTTCTCCCGTGCGCTCAAGCTGATGGCGAAGGAGCTGCAGGTGCCGGTCATCGCGCTGTCGCAGCTGAACCGCGGATCCGAGCAGCGTCAAGACAAGCGCCCGATGGTGAGCGACCTGCGCGAAAGCGGCTCGATCGAGCAGGACGCCGATATGGTCATCCTCCTCCACCGCGACGAGGTGTACGACCGGCAGTCGCGCCCTGGCGAGGCCGACCTGATCGTCGCGAAGCACCGCAACGGTCCCACGGCCGACATCGCGGTGGCGTTCCAGGGCCACTACAGCCGCTTCCACGACATGGTGCACATGGACGCGGGCTTCGGTGACGAGTAGCCATCGCGCGATACGTCGTACGATCGCCCTATGACCACGACTGACGCGTTCCGCTCCGAAGGCAGCACCCGATGACGGGAACCGACGCCCCGCACGTGCGCGGGCCCGGTCGCTGGATCGGCGACCCCGCGACGTTTCACGGCGAAGGCGCGTTCTGGGACGACGACGCCGATGTCCTGCGGCACGTGGACATGCTCGCGGGTGGTGTCATCACCTGGGACGGCGACAAAGCGTCCCGGCGCACCCTCGGCGATGTCGCCGCCGTGCTCCGTCGACGCGAGCGCAGTGGCTTCGTCGTCGCCCTCCAACAGGGATTCGCCCTTCTGGACGACGCGCTCGACATCGTGCGCGAGATCCCCGTCTTCGACGATGACCGGATCCGCATGAACGAAGGCGCGTGCGATCCGCGCGGACGTCTCTTCTGCGGCACCATGGCGTACGACGCCACCCCGGGCGCGGGCACCCTCTACCGTCTTGACACCGACCTCTCCGTCGAGCCGGTGATGCACGATCTCACGATCCCGAACGGTCTCGTCTGGACCCCCGACGGCCGCAGCGCACTGCACGTGGACACCCCCGCCGCGAAGGTGTATCGATACGCGTACGACCTCGAGACCGGAACCTTCGGCGACCGCGAGGTTCACCTCGACCTCGCCGACGAGCCCGGCGCGCCCGACGGCATGGCAGCTGACGACGAGGGCGGCCTCTGGATCGCCCTCTGGGGCGGGGCGTGCGTCCGCCGGTATGACGCCGACGGGCGCTGCACCGACACC
>DWXU01000283.1:0-4116 GCA_019119065.1 Candidatus Microbacterium pullistercoris
TGGGAGTACTGGGGCATCGCGCAGGCCGAGGTCATCAACGGCGCGGACCCCGTCGAGCGGTGGCAGAAGCTCACCGCCGACGTCGAGTCCGCCATCGGCTGATCAACCACCTGAGGGTCGCCAGAGATTGCGCGTGCGGGACGCACGAGACCGCAATCTCTGGCGACCCATGGGAGGGGAAGGAACGAAGTGAGCACGGAAACGGAACGGGTCACGACGGATCCGCGTGACACGCGTCGGCGCCGGCGCGCGTACGGCATCGCCGATGAGGCGGCAGGGGGGATCCGTCCCCTGATCGTCAAGCTAATCCTCGTCGGCATCGTGGACGCGATCGCGGTCTACGCCATCTTCGTCCTCGTCGGCTTCGCCGAATGGGGTGTCGCGGCGATCGTCTTCGCGGTCGCGGCGCTGGTGAACTGGATTTACTTCTCGAAGCGCAAGCTGCCCGCGAAGTACCTCGCTCCCGGGGTGCTCTTCCTCGCCCTGTTCCAGGTCTTCGTCCTCCTGTACACCGGGTACGTCGGCTTCACGAACTACGGCACGGGTCACAACGGATCCAAGGACCAGGCCGTGAACGCGCTCATGGCCTCCGCTCTCGAGCGGGTTCCGGACTCACCCACCTACCCCGTGACCATCGTCGAATCGGGTGGCGAGCTCGGCCTGCTCGTGACCTCCCCGAACGGCAACGCCCTCCTCGGCACGTCGGAAGAGCCGCTCGCCGCCATCCCCGACGCGACCTTCGACGGTGACACTGCCGTCACGGCGCCCGGATGGGAGACCCTGCAGTTCGCCGACGTGCTCGAGCGGCAGAACGAGGTGACCGAACTGTCGGTGCCGGTCTCCGAGGATCCGAACGAAGGCCGCATCAGCACCCCCGACGGATCCCGTGCCTACCAGTACGTCTCGTCGCTCGAATACGATGGCGACGCCGTCACCGACACGTCGACCGGCACCGTCTACCGCGACATCGGCACGGGCGCCTTCACCTCCGACAGCGGCGAAGAGCTCATGCCGGGCTGGAAGGTCGCGGTCGGCTTCGACAACTTCGCCAAGGCCGTCACGGATCAGCGCCTCGCCGGTCCACTCGTCTACGTCACGCTCTGGACGTTCGCCTTTGCGCTCATCACAGTCGGGGTCACCTTCGCGATCGGCCTGTTCCTCGCGATCACCTTCAACCACCCGCGCATGCGCGGCCGCCGCATCTACCGCGCGCTGCTGATCCTGCCCTACGCGATCCCCTCCTTCCTCTCCGCGCTGGTCTGGGCGGGCATGATGAACCAGAGCTTCGGGTTTCTCAATCAGGTGATCTTCGGCGGGGCCGAGATCCCCTGGCTGACGGATCCCTGGATGGCGAAGGTCAGCGTGCTGATCGTGAACATCTGGCTCGGCTTCCCCTACATGTTCCTCGTGTGCACGGGAGCGCTGCAGTCGATCCCGGACGAGCTTCAGGAAGCGGCGACCGTCGACGGCGCCGGTCCCTGGCAGGTGTTCCGCCGGATCAAGCTTCCGCTGCTGCTCGTGAGCATCGCACCACTGCTCATCTCGTCGTTCGCGTTCAACTTCAACAACTTCAACGTCGTGTACATGTTGACCGACGGCGGACCGCGCGACTCCTCGGCGCCGATCCCCGTCGGGCACACCGACATCCTCATCTCGATGGTCTACAAGGTGGCGTTCACGGGGCAGACCCGCGACTACGGTCTCGCGAGCGCGTACACGATCATCATCTTCGCGATCGTCGCGGTGATCTCCATCGTCGCGTTCCGCCGTACGAGGTCGCTGGAGGAGCTGAACTGATGACTCTGCGCAAGTGGTTCCTCGACACGGGCTGGCGTCACATCGCCGGCGTCATCGTGCTCATCGTCGCGATGCTGCCGATCGTCTTCGTGATCTCCAGCTCTCTCAACCCCAGCGGCACGCTCACCGGATCCAACGCCCTGTTCTCCGCCATCGGCTTCGACAGCTACGCGCGGATCCTGTCCAACCCGCAGGCGCCGTTCCCGATGTGGTTCGCCAACACGCTGATCATCAGCGGTCTGACCGCGATCCTCACCGTGTTCCTCGGCGCGCTCGCCGCGTACGCGTTCTCGCGGATGCGCTTCGCGGGACGCCGTGTCGGCCTGATCACGATCGTCGTCGTGCAGATGTTCCCGCAGCTGCTCGCTGTCGTCGCGATCTTCCTGCTGCTCAGCGCCCTCGGCGACTGGTTCCCCGCCATCGGCCTGAACACCCGCGTCGGCGTGATCCTCGTCTACCTCGGCGGCGCGCTCGGCGTGAACACGTATCTCATGTACGGGTTCTTCAACACGATTCCGCAGTCGATCGACGAGGCCGCCCGTATCGACGGCGCCGGCCACGCACGCGTGTTCTTCACCATCGTGCTGCCGCTCGTCACGCCGATCCTCGCGGTCGTCGCGCTGCTGAGCTTCATCGCGTCGGTGAACGAGTTCGTCGTGGCGTCGGTCGTGCTCATCGACTCCGACGTGCAGACGCTCGCCGTGGGCCTCACGAAGCTCGTGTCGAACCCGCGGTACGCCGACTGGAGTGCGTTCTCCGCCGGCGCCGTGATGGCCGCTCTGCCCGTCGTCGCGCTGTTCCTCTTCCTGCAGAAGTACATCGTCGGGGGGCTGACCGCTGGTGCGGTGAAGTAGGGGACTGCTCCGCTGCACGGGCATGCCATTGACGCCGCAGTCCCCCGGATCCGCGGGGCGGATCCTCCCCGCTGCGCGCCCCGGCCGCCGCTAGTGCGGCGGCCGGGGACCCCGAACGCGCGGCGTGGGCCCACCGCCAGTCCCGATGCCAGCGGCGTCGGCAGCACGCTCGCTTCGCTCCGTACGTATCGGGGACAGCGAGACCGCGGAATGCGAGGCGCGGCATGGACGTGCAGGAGACTTGCGGGCGCGCGCCGGGAGTTTTCAGGCAGGATAGGATCACGCCGTCGAAGGGGGAGTCACATGTTCGGTCGCCGCCGGTCCGCGCCCACCGTCCCTGCCGCGCTGGCACGCACGCCACAGGCGAAGGGTCCGTGGCGCGATGCGATGGGGTTGCTCGCGACGCGCTCGATCCAGATCATCGCCGTCGCGCTGCTGCTTGTGGCCATCGTCTTCGGACTGCGTCAGCTGACCGTCGTCGTGATCCCCGTGATCCTCGCGCTCGTGTTCGCCGCGGCGTTCGAGCCGCTGATGCGCTGGCTGCGCGCGCGGATGCCCTCGGTGCTCGCGACGATCATCGTCCTGCTCGGTATCGTCGTCGTGATCGGCGGCGTCGGGTGGGCGATCGTGCGCGCCGTGGTCGCGCAGTGGCCCGACCTCTACCAGAGCGCCACCGACGGTGTGAATCAGATCGTCGCGTGGATCAACGATCTTCCGCTCGCCCAACAGTGGCTCGGCGACGACCCCGCGAGTGCCGCGTTCGAGGTGCCGTTCGACGAGATCTGGTCGACGGTGCAGGGCTTCCTGTCGAGCTCCGGTGTCGGCGCGACCATCGGATCCGGCGCTGTTGCCGGCGTCGGTGCTGTCGCGAGCTTCCTCACGGGGCTCGTGCTGATGGTCGTCATCCTGTTCTTCTTCCTCAAGGACGGCCCGATCATCTGGAACTTCGTGCTGCGGCCCTTCCACGACGAGTGGGACGGACGGATGAAGCGCGTCGGATCCAAGACGATCGACACCCTCGGAGCGTACGTACGCGGAACGGCCGGCGTTGCCGCGGCCGACGCGGTCGGCATCGGAATCGGCCTGTTCATCCTCGGGATCCCGCTCGCTCTGCCGCTGACGCTGCTCGTGTTCATCCTCGCGTTCATCCCGATCGTCGGAGCGACGCTGGCGGGGATTCTCGCGGCTCTCGTCGCCCTCGTCGACGGCGGCTTCATGGAGAACGGCCTCCTCGCGGCGGTCATCGTCGTCGGGGTCGTCGTGCTCGTCAACCAGCTCGAGGGCAACTTCCTCCAGCCGGTGCTGATGGGGCGGGCGCTGAAGCTCCACAGCCTCGTCATCTTGGTCGCACTGACCATCGGCACCGTGACGGCGGGGATCCTCGGCGCGATCCTCGCGGTGCCGCTCACCGCGGTCGCATGGGGCATCGTCCAGGTGTGGGAAGGCGACAGCCTCCCCGCGAAGT
>DWXU01000048.1:0-8609 GCA_019119065.1 Candidatus Microbacterium pullistercoris
GGCGTGACGGCCGAGAACGTGGCCGAGCGGTTCGGCATCACGCGGCAGGAGCAGGACGCGTTCGCGGCCGAGTCGCAGCGACGGGCGGCGACGGCCGAGTCGCAGCGCGCGTTCGCCGAGGAGATCGTCGCCGTCACGACGTCGGGGCGTCGGTCTGTCGAGGTGACGACGGACGAGCACCCGCGGCCGGACACGACCGTGGAGTCGCTCGCGGGGCTCCGCTCCGCGTTCGTGACGGACGGCACGGTGACCGCGGGCAACGCCTCCGGCATCAACGACGGCGCCGCCGCGACCGTGCTCATGCGCGAGGCCGACGCGCGTGCCGAGGGTGCTCCGGTGCTCGCAACGATCGAGGCCGTCACGACCGCGGCGCTCGAGCCGGAGATCATGGGGTACGCGCCGACGCTCGCGCTGAAGAAGCTCTTCGCACAGACTGGGATCGGCCCGGACGAGGTCTCGACGGTGGAGCTGAATGAGGCGTTCGCCTCGCAGGTGCTCGCTGTCGTCCGCGACGCGGGACTCGACCCGGCCAAGACGAACCCGTACGGAGGTGCGATCGCGCTCGGTCACCCGGTCGGCGCGACGGGCGCGATCCTCACGGTGCGCGCCGCGCTCACGCTGCAGCGCACCGGCGGCGAGTACGCGATCGTGACCATGTGCATCGGCGGCGGCCAGGCCCTCGCCGCACTGCTCAAGCGGGGGTAGTCGGACGCGTTACGCCGTGAGGATGAGGGCCTCGCCCTGACCGCCGCCTCCGCAGAGGCCGACGGCCGCCGTGCCGACTCCACGTCGCGCGAGCTCGTGCGCCGCGTGGACGACGAGCCGGGCACCGGACGCGCCGATCGGGTGACCGAGGGCGATCCCGCCGCCGTGGATGTTCACGACATCGCTCGCGAGCCCGAGCTCGCGCTGCGAGTGGGCCACGACCGCCCCGAACGCCTCGTTGATCTCGACGAGGTCGAGGTCGCTCGCCGCGATCCACTGCTTCTGCAGGGCTCGGCGGATCGCGTCGGCTGGCTGCGCCTGCAGCGAGTTGTCCGGTCCGGCGGTCTGGCCGGACGCGCCGATAGTGGCGAGCATGTGCCAGCCCTCGGCCTCGGCGCGGGCGCGGGACGTCACCACGAGGGCGGAGGCGCCGTCCGAGATCTGCGACGCGTTCCCCGCCGTGATGCTGCCGCCCTCGGCGAAGGCCGCGCGCAGCTTCGCGAGCGTCTCGGCCGTCGTGTCGGGGCGCACGCCCTCGTCGGTCGTGACGACGAGCGGATCCCCGCGGCGCTGCGGCACCTCGACGGGGACGATCTCGTCATCGAACACCCCGGATCGGGCGGCCTCGGCCGCTCGCTGGTGTGACAGGGCCGCGACCTGATCCTGGTCCTCGCGGGTGACGTCGAAGCGCGGGTTGTGGCGCTCGGTCGACGCGCCCATGCTCTCGGCGTCGTACGCGTCGGTAAGACCGTCGTGATCCATGTGGTCGAGCACCTCGACGGACCCGTACGTCCAGCCTGCGCGCGAGCCCATCAGCAGGTGGGGCGCCTGCGACATCGACTCCATCCCGCCCGCGACGACGACCTCCGCGTCGCCCGTGGCGACCATGCGGGAGGCGTCGATGACGGCAGTCAGCCCGGAGAGGCACACTTTGTTGACGGAGTGAGCCGGCACGTCCCAGCCGATCCCGGCACCGAGGGCGGCCTGGCGCGCGGGGTTCTGACCGGATCCGGCGGGCAGCACCTGCCCCATGATCACGGCGTCGACGGCGGAGGCCGGGATGCCGCCGCGATCGAGCGCGCCAGCGATCGCGACGGATCCGAGCTTGGGTGCCGAGAAGGACGACAGCGCGCCCTTCAGCCGGCCCTGCGGCGTGCGCGCGGCGGCGACGATGACGATATCGGTCATGATTCCTCCTTCTGCACGGCGCGTGCCGATGCACAACTACGGCAATTCTCCGGCCGCACGTGCATGACCTCGCGTAATGACGCCGGCCGGCGTCGGTGGGCGCTCCGATGTGCAGTAGTTGTGCGTCGAGTCGTCACGCGGTCAGCTCCGGGGCGACGGTGAGCGGCGGTTCCGTCGCCGCGATGACCTCGTCGACCGTGACGCCGGGGGCCAGCTCCCGCAGCACGAGGCCGTCCGAGGTCACGTCGATGACGGCGAGGTTGGTGATGATGCGGTCGACGACCCTCCGTCCGGTGAGCGGCAGCGAGCAGTCGTTCACGATCTTCGCGGATCCGTCCTTCGCGACGTGCGTCATGAGGATGATCACGCGCTCGGCGCCGTAGACGAGATCCATGCCGCCCCCGGGCCCCTTGACCATCTTGCCGGGGATCATCCAGTTCGCGAGGTCACCGGTGGCCGACACCTGCATGGCGCCGAGGATCGCGGCGTCGATCTTGCCGGCGCGAATCATCCCGAAACTCAGCGCGGAATCGAAGAACGCCGCGCCGGGCAGGGTCGTGACGGTCTCCTTGCCGGCGTTGATGAGGTCCGGATCCACGTCGGCGTCAGCGGGGTACGGGCCGACTCCGAGGATCCCGTTCTCACTCTGCAGCACGAGGCTGGTGCCCGCGGGCACGTAGTTCGGCACGAGCGTCGGCAGTCCGATGCCGAGGTTCACGTAGGAGCCGTCGGAGAGCTCCCGGGCGGCGCGGGCCGCCATCTCGGTGCGCGTGAGGGCCATCGTCACGCCTCCTCTCGAACGGTGCGCTTCTCGATGCGCTTGTCGATGTCTGTTCCTACCTCGACGACGCGGTGCACGTAGACACCGGGCAGGTGCACGTCATCCGGATCGATCTCGCCGGGCTCGACGAGTTCCTCGACCTGCGCGATGCAGATACGGCCCGCCATCGCGCACAGCGGGCTGAACGCGCGCGTCGCCTTGCGGAAGACGAGGTTGCCGTGGCGGTCGCCCTTGGCGGCGTGCACGAGCGCGAAGTCGGTCGCGATCGCCTCCTCGAGGACGAACTCCTTGCCGTCGAACAGGCGCACCTCCTTCTGCGGCGAGGGCTGCGCGACGGATCCGTCGTCGGCGTACCGTTGCGGCAGCCCGCCCTCGGCCACCTGCGTGCCGACCCCGGTGCGCGTGTAGAACGCGGCGATCCCGGATCCACCCGCGCGGAGCTTCTCGGCGAGCGTGCCCTGCGGCGTCAGCTCGAGCTCCAGCTCGCCGGACAGGAACTGCCGCTCGAACTCGCGGTTCTCGCCGACGTACGACGAGGTCATCTTCCGGATCCGCTTGGCGTTCAGCAGCAGTCCGAGGCCCCAGTCGTCGGTGCCGCAATTGTTCGAGGCGATGGACAGATCCGTCGTCCCCTGCTCCAGCAGCGCTTCGATGAGCGTCATCGGGTTTCCGGACAGCCCGAAACCACCGACCGCGAGGCTCGCGCCGTCGGGAATGTCGGAGACCGCCTCGGCGGCTGTCGCGATCTGTTTGTCGATCACCTGGTCACTCCTTCGTGGGTCGGTCCTGCGCCCCACTCTGCGCCCCGTGGGGCAGAAGGTCCAGAATCGCTCGCCATGCGGAATGAGTGGACGGTAGTGTCCATCATATGGACACCGGATCTCCGCGCGGCACGCAGTCGGTGGCGCGCGCCGCCCTCCTGATGCGACTCGTCACGGCGCAGGGCGAACGCGGCGGCGCGCGCATGACGCACCTCGTCGCCGAATCCGGCCTGACGCGGCCGACGGTGCACCGGCTGCTGACGGCGCTGAAGGCGGAGGCGCTCGTCGACCAGGATCCGGTGACCGGGCGCTGGTTCCCGGGGCCGGAACTGTTCCTCATGGGGGCGGTTGCGGCGGAGCGCTACGACGTCGCGGAGCGCTCGCGCGACATCGTGCACGCCCTCGCGCTCGAGACGGAGGAGAGCGCGTTCTTCTCGATGCGGCGCGGGGACGAAACGGTGTGCCTCGTGCACGAGGACGGCGCGTTCCCGATCCGCTCGCACGTGCTGAGCGAAGGCGTGCGGTTCCCGCTCGGCGTCGCCTCCGCCGGCCTGGTGATCCTGGCGCTGCTGCCAGCCGCGGAAAGCGATGCGTACCTCGCGCGCACCGGCGACACCCTCGCGGGGCGCTGGGGGCCCGCGCACGGTTCCGCACCGCTGCGTGCACGGATCGCCGAGACGCGCGACCGGGGCTATTCGGTCAACCCCGGGCTCATCGTCGAGGGCAGCTGGGGGATGGGCGCCGCGGTCCTGTCGAAGTCGGGCCGACCGGACTGGGCGCTCAGTATCACGGGCGTCGAGTTCCGCTTCGACGCCGCGCGCCGCGCCGAACTGGGGCGCGCGCTGCTGGCGCACGCCCACGAGCTCTCCCGCCGCATGCGGTGAGCGCGGGCGCCTACGCGGCGACGTCGCTCGTGTCGAGGATTGTGTAGCTGTAGCCCTGCTCCGCCAGGAAGCGCTGGCGGTTCTGCGCGAAGTCCTGGTCGACCGTGTCGCGCGCGATGAGCGTGTAGAAGCTGGCTGTGTGGTTCGATTCCTTCGGCCGCAGCAGGCGGCCGAGGCGCTGAGCCTCCTCCTGGCGTGAGCCGAAGGATCCGGAGACCTGGATCGCGACCGATGCTTCGGGGAGGTCGACGGAGAAATTCGCGACCTTCGAGACGACGATGAGGTCGAGGGATCCCTCGCGGAACGCCTGGAAGAGCTGCTCCCGCTCGTCGACGGGCGTGGATCCGGTGATCTGGGGCGCGTCGAGCGCATCGCTCAGTGCCTGAAGCTGGTCGAGGTACTGCCCGATGACGAGGATCCGCTCGCCCCTGTGCCGCTCGACGATCTCGCGCACGGCGTCGATCTTGGCCGGCGCCGTCGCAGCCAGGCGGTACCGCTGGTCGTCGGCGGCCGCGGCGTACTCGAGGCGGTCGGAGGCCGGCAGGTCGACGCGCACCTCGTAGCAGGCGGCGGGGGAGATGTATCCCTGCTGCTCGATCTCGCGCCACGGGGCGTCGTAGCGCTTCGGGCCGATGAGGCTGAACACATCGCCTTCGCGGCCGTCTTCGCGCACGAGCGTCGCGGTCAGCCCGAGGCGCCGGCGCGCCTGCAGATCCGCGGTGAGCTTGAACACGGGTGCCGGCAGCAGGTGCACCTCGTCGTAGATGATGAGGCCCCAGTCGAGCGCGTCGAGCACGTCGAGGTGGGCGTACTCGCCCTTCCGCTTCGCGGTGAGGATCTGGTAGGTCGCGATCGTGACCGGCTTTATCTCCTTGATCTGTCCCGAGTACTCGCCGATCTCGTCCTCGGTCAGCATCGTGCGGCGCAGCAGCTCGTCGCGCCACTGCCGGGCCGAGACCGTGTTCGTCACCAGGATCAGGGTCGTCGTCTTGGTCTGCGCCATCGCTCCGGCGCCCACGAGCGTCTTGCCGGCGCCGCAGGGGAGGACGACGACGCCGGAGCCGTCTTCGGCGAACGTGTCGACCGCCTGCTGCTGGTACGGGCGCAGATGCCAGTCGGACTCGTCCAGCACGATCTCGTGCGGCGTGCCCGGTGTGTAGCCAGCGAGGTCCTCGGCGGGCCAGCCGATCTTCAGCAGCTCCTGTTTGATCTGCCCGCGCGCCCACGCATCGATGACGAAGGTGTCCGGATCCGGGTGCCCGACGAGCAGGTTCTGGATGCGTTTGTTGCGCGCGACCTCCGCGATGACGGCGCGGTCCGTCGTCCTCAGCACGAGGCGGTCTTCGTCGTCGCGCTCGATCGTCAGGCGGCCGTATCGGCCGACCGTTTCGCGCAGGTCGGTCGACACCGACGGCGGAACCGGGAATCGCGAGTACTTCTCGAGCGTCGCGAGCATCTCGTCCGCGGTGTGGCCCGCGGCGCGCGCGTTCCAGAGACCGAGGCGCGTGATGCGGTACGTGTGAATGTGCTCAGGGGCGCGTTCGAGTTCCGCGAAGACAGCGAGATCGTGCCGCGCCGTCTCGGCGTCGGCGTGGGCGACCTCGAGCAATACGGTGCGGTCGCTCTGGACGATCAGCGGGCCGGACATGACCAATCAGTCTACGCCCGTTTTGCTGACTGGATCAGCGAGACCGGCAGGGTGCGTTCGACGTCTGCGCGCGCATCACGGCCCCGCAAGCGACCGCCGCCGAGCCCGGTCGGGTCGAGCGTGAGCTCGCGGGTGGATCCGTCCGGCATGTTCACCACGACCACGAGCGTCGCGCGGTCGCGAATCGCCCCTTCGAGCTCGCGGCGCAGCCACGCGCGATCCACGTCGGCGCCCTGGCGTTCGCGCAGGCGCGCGATGAGCGGGAGGAAGTCGTCGCCCTCTCTGTCGTCCGGAGCGAGTCGGTGTCGATCCGGCGCCGCGATGCTGCCGTCCGCCTCGATCACCACGACGGGATAGCGCGCGTCGGCGAGGGCCCAGAAGGTCGCATCGCGTCCCGCGCGGCTCGCGAGCAGCGCGCCGTCGGGAGTCAGGCCCAGGGGTGCGAGCGATTGGTCGACCGCGATCGCGCGGAGCAGGTCGTGATCCGGGCTCGACACGATCGTGCGGTCGGATCCGAGCTCTCGCGAGACCCGCACGCGCCCGTGGCGCTCGGCGGAGCGTTGGATGAGGTAGTCGAGAGGCTGCGGGATGCCGGTGAGCGACACCTCGGCGAGGAAGGAATGCATGCTGTCGGCCGTCTCGCCCGCGCTCAGCGCACGGGCGATCGTCGCCTCGGTGAAGCGGTAGCTCGACGCCTGGGCCTGCGACTCCCGGACCGCCATCTGTCGCAGGCGGGCGTCGATTGTCGGCGCGAGCGTGCCGGGGCTGATCGCCGTGAGGTCGTTCTGCAGGTACACGCGGTCGACCTCCTGCGGCAGGAGGGCGACGAGCGCATCCGGATCCGCCGCACGCCCCTCCCGCAGCGGCCGCGCCCAGGTTGGCTCGGTCGGATCCGCGCCCGCGACGAGTCCGGCGAGTCGCGCGAACGCCATCCAGCCGCGCGACTTGCGCGGCCACGCGTCGTCGAGCGGATAGGCCAGGTCCCACTGTGCCGGGTCGATCCAGCCGCCGTCCGACGTACGCAGTCCCGCGGGGAGCGCGTCGCGCAGGCGCTCGGCGAGGTCGCTCCAGCGTCGCGGCGTCGATTGCCGCACCCACTCGGCTCCGGCCGACGTCGCGAACAGGTGGCGGTCGTGGCCCCTCATGAGTCCGGTCGCCGTCGCGAGGCGCGCGAGGACGTCGGCCTCGTCGGCGGATCCGACGACATCGCGTTCGGCGAGTCGGCGTCGTTCCGCGACGCCGAGCGATCCCGTCGCGAGGCGCGCAAGCGGCGAGCGCAGGGCCACGAGGATCAGATCGGCGAGTGCGGTGAGGGTTGTGAACGCGCGCTCGGCGGCATGGCCGGCGTCGGTCGGATCCGCGGGTGTCGGCGTGGACGCGGACAGCGGCGAGACGTCGCCGAGCGTCTCGATGACCCCCGGCAGTGCCCGCCCGTCGGCGTCCGTGAGCGTGAGCGTCTCGCGCGGCTCGCCGACGGCGAGGGCAACGAGCTCCTCGCGCGGCAGCGACGACAACGCAGCGGCGACGGCATCCGGTTGCAGCAGCGATTCGGCGACGTCGAAGAAGTCGTTCCAACTCGACGCGGGCGCAGCGTGGGGAGAGAGGCGCCGATGGCGGAACAGCTCTGCAAGTGCGTCATCGTCGGCCGCCATGAGGCGCTCGGCGACCAGGCGCGCGACAGAGCTGTTGACGCGCGTCACTGCCGGTTCGCCCTGCCCCGGCGCACGAAGCTCGAGATGAGCACGATGAGCAGGAGGACGAACGCCAGAATGGGGCCGTACATCTGCACGGCGAAGACGGCCGGCCATACCCCGCCGTAGTCGTCGACACCGACCGCTCCCGCCACGATCACGGCGACGAAGCACCCGATCGCGGCCGCGAGGATCCCGATCGACGTGAACGCGAGGATCCGGTCGACGCGCCGCACGGGAGGGGTGCTGTCGGGTTTGTTGCTCATCCCTCCAACTTTAGTCGCTGCGCCACACCCACGCGGCCGGGGAGAGGGAGGCAGGCGGTAATCTCGAGGGGAGGGATCATTCGGTCCCTCATCGTTTCGTTCACGGTTCTTCTCAGCGAGGTCATCATGCCCACCGGCAAGGTCAGGTTCTACGACGAGGACAAGGGTTTCGGCTTCATCTCGTCCGATGACGGCCAGGATGTCTTCTTGCACGCCAGTGCCGTCCCCGATGGGGTGTCGCTGCGCAAGGGCACGCGGCTCGACTTCGGCATCGCCGACGGTCGCCGCGGTCCTTCGGCGCTCTCGGTGCGCGTCCTCGATGCCCCGCGGAGTGCGGTGAAGGCGCAGCGGAAGAACCCCGACGACATGGTGGTGATCATCGAGGACCTCGTGGGTCTGCTCGATGAGATGGGCGGCGATCTGCGGCGCGGCCGATACCCCTCGAACTCGCACGCGCGCAAGATCGCTAGCGTGCTCCGGAAGGTAGCCGATGACATCGACATCTGACATCTCGCCCGACGTCGCGGAGTCGCTCGCGCGCGCCGCGCTGGCGGAGATCACCCCGACGTCGACGGTGGGCGCCTACGTGGATCGCGCGGTCGCGGACGACGGCGTCGTGACGCTGCGGTTCGAGACGACGCAGAGCGCATATCGCGGCTGGTTCTGGACGGTCGCGCTCGCCGCG
>DWXU01000284.1:0-5258 GCA_019119065.1 Candidatus Microbacterium pullistercoris
TAGCGTCGTGCGCTCACCCTGGCCATGCCGAGGCATTCCGCGACCTCCGTCGCCGAGAGAGGGCCGTGCGCCGCGCCCAACGTCTCGGCGACGCGTTCGAGCGTGAGGGGTGAGACGCCCTTGCGCTGCCCCGCGGCGACGACGGCGTCGCGCCGCATCAGCGCATCGACGTCAGCCTGTTCGAGGTGGCCCGTGAACTGCGCGTCGCGCTGGTGTGCGTTCCAGACGTCGTCGAGGCGGTCGTGAAGCGCCTGCATCGGAAACGGCTTGACAAGGTAGTGGTGTACGCCGTGCGCGCGAGCGAAGCGCACCGTGTCGAGGTCGCGTGCCGCGGTCACGGCGATCACCTCGGCGCGGATCCCTGCGGCCCGAGCGCGTGCGAGGACGGTGGTGCCGGGCATGTCCGGCAGAAAGATGTCGAGGATGATGACGTCCGGAACCTCGTCGCTCATCGCCCGCAGCGCCTCGCCACCGGTCACGGCGACGCCGATGGTCTCGAAACGCGGATTGCGCGCGACGAAGCCGCGCGTCACCTGGGCGACGGCGAAGTCGTCCTCGACGATCAGCACGCCGAGCTTGTTCACGTTCGGCTCCGTTCTCTCACGGGAAGCGAGACGACGAACCGCGCCCCGCCGAGCGGGCTCGCCTCCACGTGGGACGACCCGCCGAGGCGCGCGCACACGCGCCACACGAGCGTCAGTCCGTATCCGCGGGTGCGCTGCCCGTCCTTCGTCGAGTACCCGAGATCGAAGATCCGCTCCGTCTCGTCGGCGTCCACGCCGGGGCCCGCGTCGTCGATCGTGATCCGGACGGTCTCGTCCGTCGCGCGGATGTCGAGTTCGATGCGACCGCCGTGCGGCGATGCGTCGAACGAATTGTCGATGAGGTTCCCGACGACGGTCACGAGATCCGCCCCCGCAACGACGTCTTCCGCGATCGCCGATTCTGGGCTGACCTCGAAGTCGAAGCCACGCTCGCGTGCCTGGGCCCGCTTCGCGAGCAGCAGGGCCGACAGCTCCACGTCCTGGATCCCGACGTGTGCGTCGACGGACGTGATCGCGCCCCCGCTCGCGGCGCGATCGACCACACGGCGGGCGGCATCTGCCTCCCCGAGATCGATCAGCCCACCGATCGTGTGCAGGGTGTTGGCGAACTCGTGCTGTTGGGCCCGCAATCCTTCGGCGAGACTCTGCGCGCCCGCCAGGCGGCGCAACGCGTCGTCGACCTCGGTGCGATCCATGAGGATCACCGCAGTGCCGACGCGACGCCCGTGCAGCTGGACGGGTGTCGCGCGGGCGAAGAGCACGCGCTCACCGGCGAGGATGAGGCGTTGGGGGTCGGCCTCGTGATCGCGGGCGATCTCGACGAACTCCATGAGATCGTCGCCGAAGGCGTCTTCGCCTCGACTGCCGACGAGGTGCTCAGGCGCGGCGAGGCCGAGCAGTCGGACCGCCGCGTCGTTGCAGATCGTGACCCGGCCCTCCTCGTCGAACGCCACGAGCCCCTCGCGGATCCCGTGCAGCGTCGCCTCCCGCGTCTCGAGCAGCGATCGGATCTCCTCGGGCTCGAGGTCGAAGATCCGACGCCGCACGAGACGCGCGACGCCGGCGGCGGCGATCACGCCCACGACCGCGGCGGCGCCGAGCACGAGGGCGAGCGAGGACGCGTCGCTCAGGAAGTCCTCGCGCAGCGTCGACTCGAGGATGCCGACGGACACCTGGCCGAGGATCGCGCCGTCCTCCGCGTGCACCGGCACCTTCACGCGCCACGATTCGCCCAGCGTGCCCGTCTGCGTGCCGGAGTACGTCTGCCCGGAGAGCGCGACGCTCGGATCCGTCGACACCATCTGGCCGATGTGCTCGGGATTCGGGTGCGAATAGCGGATGCCGTGCTCGTCCGTGACGACGATGTAGGTCACGCTCGACGCGTCGCGGATGAGCTCGGCGATCGGCTGGATGATCCGTTCGGGATGTGCCGTGTCGTACGCGTCGAGGATCGTCGGCAGCGTCGCCACCGACCGGGCCACCGCCGTCATGCGCTCCTGGGAGGCCTCACGGATCTGCGCGTTCTGCGCCGCGAGGGAGACGACGACCGCCGTGACGACGACAGCGAGCACGATGATGGCCTGCAACACGACGAGTTGCGTGCGGAGCGTCATCGCCTTCACCACGTCGTCATCGTATGTTGTGGGAGCCGCCGTCTGTGCGGGGAGCGGGACCGCAATGACCGAAAGTCGTCGGGCGTGACCGAAACCTCGTCGCGGCCGCGACGGCTCCGTACGCTCGGCAACGCTCGCGGGAATGGTCCCACGGCACGAAGGACTCGAGGAGGAGCCCATGACACAGCACACCACAGGACGACGACGCATCCTCGCACTCGGAGCCGTCGCCGCGACGACTGCGCTGATGGCGGCCTGCGCGGGCGGCGGAGGCGGAGGGGGAGGCGACAGTGCGGTCGACAGCCTCGCTGTCGTCGCGCCAGCGGACCCCGGTGGCGGCTGGGACCAGACGGCGCGGAGCTTCGCGCAGGCCGCGAATGATGAGGGGATCGTGTCGTCCGCTCCCGTGACCAACATCGGCGGTGCCGGCGGGACGGTCGGGCTGGCGTCGCTCGCCACCGAGTCGAATCCGCACACGCTCATGATCACGGGAAGCGTGATGGTCGGCGCCGTCGAGACGAATGCGTCCGAAGACCGCATCGAAGACATGACGCCGATCGCGCGGCTGACGGAGGAGCCCCTCGTGCTCGTCGTCCCCGCCGACAGTCCGTACGAGAACATCGGCGACTTCGTCGACGCGTGGATCGATGGCGGCTCGGACATGGCGGTGACCGGCGGCTCCGCTGGCGGGATCGACCACATCCTCGCCGGGCTGCTGCTGCTCGAAGGCGGCCTGACGGCCACGGAGGTTCCGGACGCGCTGAACTACATCGCGAACTCGGGCGGCGGCGAAGCAGTCACCCTGCTGCTGGGCGGACAGGTCGATGCCGGGATCTCCGGTGTCGCGGAGTTCTCTGAGCAGGTCGCATCGGGCGACCTGCGTGCGCTCGCGGTGTCTTCCGGCGAGCCTGCGGAACTGCTGCCCGAGGTGCCGACCTTCGTCGATGAGGGCATTGACGTTACGCTGACGAACTGGCGCGGCCTGATCGCGCCGGGCGACATCTCGGATGAGGACAGGACGGCCCTGGAGGACGTCGTACAGAACGCTCACGACAGCGACGCCTGGGCCGAGACGCTCGAGACGAACGGCTGGACCGACGCCTTCCTCGTGGGGGACGAGTTCGACACCTTCCTCGCCGACGACATCGCCACGACCAAGGAGACGCTCGCGACGATCGGGCTGTTGGAATGAGCAGCGAGACCGTCGCCCGCCAGGGGGCTGCCGCCCCCTGGCGGGCCCGCGTCGGGGAGCTGATCTTCGTCGGCGCGATCCTCGCGTTCTCCGCACTCGGCGTACTGCTCAGCGGCGCGATCCGCGAGCCGGTCGGATCCTCGAACGTCCTCGGCGCGCGCGTCCTGCCGTACGTCGTGACGGCGTTCATGTGCCTGACCGCGCTCGCCGCGTTCATCGCGACGTTGCGCGGACGCGTGGGGACGCCCGAGGAGGGGGAGGATGTCGACGAATCCGTCGGCACCTCGTGGCGCACGGTCGCGCTGCTCGTGATCGCGTTCGCGTCGCTGATGGTCGTGATCCCGATCGCCGGCTGGCCCGTCGCCGTCACCGTGCTCTTCACCGGATCCGCTCTCGCGCTCGGCGCGAAGAGCTGGTGGCGCGCGCTCCTCATCGGCGCGGGGCTCGGGGTCCTGACCCAGGTGCTGTTCGGCATCCTGCTCGGGCTGTCGCTGCCGGCCTTCGGCGAATACCTTCCGGAGGTCTTCCGTGGATAGCCTGCAGCTGCTCCTCGACGGCTTCGCGACCGCGATCCAGCCCCAGTATCTCGCCTTCGCTTTCCTCGGCGCGATCCTCGGTACCGCCGTCGGCGTGCTGCCCGGCATCGGCCCGGCCATGACGGTGGCGCTGCTGTTGCCGCTCACGTACACGCTCGACGTGACGAGCGCGATCATCATGTTCGCCGGCATCTACTACGGCGGCATGTACGGCGGATCGACGACCTCGATCCTGTTGAACACGCCGGGCGAATCGGCGTCGATCGTGACGGCGCTCGAAGGAAACAAGATGGCGCGCGCTGGACGCGCCACCGCCGCGCTCGCGACCGCCGCGGTGGGATCCTTCATCGCCGGCACGATCGCCACGGTGCTGCTGACCGTCGCCGCCCCCGTGATCGCCGACTTCGCGGTGACGCTCGGGCCTGCCGACTACTTCGCGCTCATGATCGTCGCCTTCCTCACCGTCGGCGCCCTGCTCGGCGGCAGCGCCGTGCGCGGTCTCGTGTCGCTGGGGCTCGGCCTGTTCATCGGCCTCGTCGGCACCGACACCCTCACGGGACAGGCGCGGTTCACCTTCGGAATCGCCAACCTCGGCGACGGGATCGACGTCGTGATCGTGGCAGTCGGGCTCTTCGCCGTCGGCGAGGCGCTCTATGTCGGATCGCGCATGCGGCATGGCGAGCTGCCGATCATCCCCGTGTCCGGCAAGTGGCGCACATGGATGACGCGCAGCGACTGGAAGAGGTCGTGGCGGCCGTGGCTCCGAGGGACGGCGATCGGGTTTCCGATCGGGTCGATCCCCGCGGGCGGGGCGGACGTCGCCACCTTCCTGTCGTACGCCACCGAGCGGCGGCTCGCGAAGCAGCCGTACCGCAAGCAGTTCGGAAAGGGCGCGATCGAGGGCGTCGCCGGACCGGAGGCCGCGAACAATGCGGCGGCGGCCGGTGTGCTCGTGCCGCTGCTGACGCTCGGGCTCCCGACGACGGCGACGGCCGCGATCATCATCTCGGCCTTCCAGACCTACGGGATCCGGCCGGGGCCGCTGCTGTTCGACTCGCAGCCAGCGCTCGTCTGGGCGCTCGTGGCGAGCCTCTACATCGGCAACCTCGTGCTCGTGATCCTGAACCTGCCGCTCGTGGGCATGTGGGCGAAGGTGCTGCAGATCCCGCGTCCGTACCTCTACGCAGGGATCCTCGTGTTCGCCGGCCTCGGCGCGTACGCCGCGAACTTCACGGTGTTCGACATCGGCATCCTCCTCGTGCTGGGAGTGATCGGCTTCCTGATGCGCCGGCACGGCTACCCGGTTGCGCCGATGGTGGTCGGGGCGATCCTCGGTCCGATGGCGGAGGAACAGCTGCGTAAGGCGATGGCG
>DWXU01000049.1:0-4660 GCA_019119065.1 Candidatus Microbacterium pullistercoris
TCGCCGCCAACCGCCCCGGAGCGGGATTCACGAACTCCTCCGTTCGACAAGAAAGCAGCACTATCGTGACGCGCACTTACACCCCGAAGGCCGGTGACGCCCAGCGCGAGTGGCTCGTGATCGACGCCACCGACGTCGTCCTCGGCCGCCTCGCCTCGCACGCCGCCGTTCTTCTGCGTGGCAAGCACAAGACCACCTTCGCCCCCCACATGGACATGGGCGACCACGTCATCATCGTCAACGCCGAGAAGGTCGTCCTGACCAGCAACAAGGCGCAGCGCAAGATGGCCTACCGCCACTCGGGCTTCCCGGGCGGCCTGAAGTCGGTCAGCTACGAGGAGCTTCTCGAGAAAAACCCCGTTCGCGCGGTCGAGAAGGCCATCCGCGGCATGCTCCCCAAGAACACGCTGGGTCGTGAGCAGCTCAAGAAGCTGAAGGTGTACGCCGGTGCCGAGCACCCGCACGCCGCTCAGAAGCCCCAGACGTACATTTTCGACCAGGTCGCCCAGTAAGCGCCGCGGCTGTAAGGACTAACTCGTGACTGAAGACGTTCAGAACTACTCCACTGAGACCCCGGCCACGGTCGAGGCCGACGCCGAGGCCGCGCGCCCCGTCGTCAGCGTCCCCGGCGCTGCCGTGGGTCGTCGCAAGCGCGCCATCGCGCGCGTGCGCCTGATCCCCGGTGCGGGCACCTTCACGGTGAACGGCCGCACGCTCGAGGAGTACTTCCCCAACAAGCTGCACCAGCAGCTCATCACCGACCCGTTCACGCTGCTCGGCCTCACCGGCTCGTACGACGTGATCGCGCGCATCGGCGGCGGCGGACCCTCGGGTCAGGCCGGCGCGCTGCGCCTCGCGATCGCCCGTGCGCTCAACGAGATCGACCGCGAGAACAACCGCCCCTCGCTCAAGAAGGCCGGATTCCTCACGCGCGACGCTCGCGTCATCGAGCGCAAGAAGGCCGGCCTCAAGAAGGCCCGCAAGGCGTCGCAGTTCTCGAAGCGCTGATCGAGCCCTGATGGCTCTGTTCGGCACGGACGGCGTCCGGGGGCTCGCCAACGGCACCCTCACCGCCGACCTTGCACTGAACCTGGCCCAGGCGACCGCGGTCGTCCTGGGCCAGGGCCGTTTCGCGGAGGCGCGCCGCGCGGAGGGCCGCCGGACGAAGGCGGTCATCGCGCGCGACTCGCGCATCTCCGGTGACTTCCTCGGCGCTGCTGTGGCGGCGGGCCTCGCCGCGAGCGGTGTCGACGTGTATGACGCCGACGTGATCCCGACCCCGGCGCTCGCGTTCCTCGTGAACGACTTCGACGCCGACTTCGGGATCATGATCTCGGCGTCGCACAACCCGGCGCCCGACAACGGCATCAAGATCTTTGCGCGCGGCGGCGTGAAGCTGCCCGATGTCGTCGAGCGGCGCATCGAGGAGCACCTCGTCGAGGAGAAGCTGCTGCCGACCGGCCCGGACGTCGGGCGCATCGCGCGGTTCGCCGACGCCGAGGACCGCTACCTGCTGCACCTGCTGGGCGCGCTGCCCGCCCGCCTCGACGGCCTGCACGTCGTCCTCGACTGCGCCAACGGTGCCGCGAGCGGCGTCTCGCCGCAGCTGTTCGCCGATGCCGGCGCGCGCGTGACTGTCGTCGGCGCGGATCCGGACGGCATGAACATCAACGACGGCGTCGGTTCCACCCACCTGGAGGTCCTGCAGCGCGCGGTCGTCGGGCACGGCGCCGATATCGGCATCGCGCACGACGGCGACGCCGATCGATGCCTCGCCGTTGACGCCGTGGGCGAGGTTCTCGATGGAGACCAGATCATGGCGATCCTCGCGGTGTCGATGCATGAGCGCGGCAGGCTCGTCGACAACACGCTCGTCGCGACCGTGATGAGCAACCTCGGATTGCAACTCGCGATGGAGCGCCACCGGATCCGCGTGCTGCAGACGGCGGTCGGCGACCGTTACGTGCTCGAGGCGATGAACGCAGGTGGCTACGCACTCGGCGGCGAACAGTCGGGGCACGTGATCATGAAGGAGTACGCGACCACCGGCGACGGCCTGTTGACCGGTCTGCAGCTGGCCGCCGAGATGGCGCGCACCGGACGGTCGCTCGCCGACCTCGCGTCGATCATGACGGTGTTGCCGCAGACGATGATCAACGTCGACGGCGTCGACAAGGAAGGCGTCGGCGACGAAGAGGTGCAGGCCACCGTGCGCGCCGTCGAGGCCGAGCTGGGGGACAGCGGCCGCGTGCTGCTGCGCCCCTCCGGCACCGAGGCGCTCGTGCGCGTCATGGTCGAGGCATCGACGCACGAGATCGCCCAAGACGCCGCCGAACGCCTCGCGACCGTCGTCCGGGAGCGCCTGGCGCTCTGACGCCGCGTTCGAGGCTCGCGTTCGCGAGTGCATGGCCGTCCTTTCCTGCGCGACAAAGGGCGGAGCCGCGCTCGCGTCTCATCGCGCCCGGGCGCTAGAGCGTGCTCGAGCCGAACGCGATGAACACAGCACATGCCGCGCCGACGAGCAGCGCGGCGAGCGTCGCCAGCAGGACGGGCGTGCCGCTCGTGCCGGGCGAGTCCGCCTCGTGCAGCGAGCGCTGGGCGCGCTGGTATCCGCGTGCCGCCGCGAAGTAGGCGCTCGCGGCGAGGGCGGAGCCGAGGACGCCGAAACCGACCGCGAACAGTCCGAAGACGTCGAGCGTGTACCGGGCGGCGATGAGGCTCGCGATCGCGAACGACAGGCACGTGCGGCGCCAGGCGAGCAGCGTGCGCTCCGGCTGCAGGCCCGGATCGTAGATTCCCGGCTCGGTCATCACACGAACATGCCGATGATGACGATCGCGACCGCGACGAGCACGCCGACGACGATGACGCCGCCCATGCCGAGCCCGGGAAGCGGTTCGTTGCGCCGCAGTGACGTTTCCGTGCGCGCCCAGCCGAGGAGCGCCTGCACCGCACAGATCGTGCCGAGGACGAGGAACACCCCCGCCGCCGCGACGCGCCAGCCGGGTGCGGCGGGCAGATCGATCGCCTCGAGCGCGAACGCGCCGGCGTACATCGCGAGTGCCGTGCGCAGCCAGGCGAGGAAGGTGCGTTCGTTCGCGAGGCTGAAGCGCGGATCCGGTTCGCCGCCCTGACGATACACGCGCCGAGGGAATCTCCTGTCCGTCACGCGACCTGCCCTCCTCGAAGCGACACCGTGCGGAACCCCGCATTGCCCATGGAGGAGTCCGGCGTGTTCTGCGATCGCGCGGAATTTCGATACCGGTTGCAGTACGAGTCGTGGCAGAGGTAGCTGCCGCCGCGCAGGATACGAGCCTGACCGCGGTCCGGGCCGCGAGGATCCTGCGCCGGCGAGGAACGGTAGGTGTTCGGATCGAACCAGTCCTCACACCACTCCCAGACGTTGCCGACCGTCTGCCAGAGACCGTACCCATTCGGGACGAACGAGCGCACGGGGGCGGTCGTGGCGAAGCCGTCCTCGACCGTGTTCTCGCGCGGGAACGTGCCCTGGAAGATGTTCGCGCGCCATCCGCCCGCGTCAATGTCGTCATCGCCCCACGGGTACTTCGCGCCCTCGAGGCCGCCGCGCGCCGCGTACTCCCACTCCGCCTCGGTCGGGAGGCGTCTGCCGGCCCACGCACAGTAGGCCTGGGCGTCGTTCCAGCTGACGTGCACGACGGGGTGGTCGTCGAGACCGTCGATCGATGAGTGCCTCCCCGCGGGATGGCGCCAGTCCGCTCCGCGCACCCCGTACCACCACGGGGTGCCGGGCGGAACGCCGAGGATGTCGTCCTCGTCGGCCGCGAGTGCGAGGTGGAACACCGCCGAGAAATCGAAGGATTCCGCTTCGGTGACGTAGTCCGTCGCCTGAACGAACCTCGCGAAGTCCGCGTTCGTCACGCTGGTCACGTCGATGTCAAAGGCCGCGAGGGTGACCTCGTGCAGCGGCACCTCGCCATCCGCGGGATTGCGGTCCCCGGAGGAGTCTCCCATCGTGAACGTGCCTGCGGGGATCCGTGCCTGCGCGATCGTGTGCTCGGCTGTTGCATCGGCTTTCGCGGCAGCGGCGCGGCGGGACGTCAGCGGAACGAACGTCTCGCGAGATGGCGCGCCGCACCCGCATCCGCAGCCGGCGGATTCGGCAGGGGAGGTCATGCCTCCAGACTACCGACTGGGATCACCAGCCCATGTCCTCCGTGTACCGCAGCAGGATGCCCTCGCGCAACGCCCATGGGCACACCTCGAGTTCGTCGACGTCGAGCGCCTCCATCGCCGCGCGGAGCACCACCGCACCCGCCGTGATCTGGAAAGTGCGCTCGGGCGTGATCCCCGGCAGTTCCTGCCGAGACTCGGCGGGAACGCGCGCCAGCACGGGGATCCACGCATCGAGTGCCGCGCGCGGCAGCATCCAGCGCGGTGTGCCAGACCAGCCCGGGCGCTTGTAGCCGACGAGCCGCGACAGCGATCGGATCGTCTTCGAACTGCCCACGATGTGGTCGGGCGGCGGGATCCGCCCGAAGCGCGTCGCCACGGCCGCGAGAGTCTCCTCGGCGTGGAAGGCGAGCCGCTCGACGGCGGCATCACCCGGCGGATCCTGTGGGAGGAAATCGACCGTCATGCGCCCCGCACCGAGCGGAACGGATTCTGCGAGGTCCGGAAG
>DWXU01000285.1:0-11450 GCA_019119065.1 Candidatus Microbacterium pullistercoris
CCACCTGGGGACAGGCCTGTGGATAACTTCGTGGATAACTCGACAAACAGCGAGCTGCGGGCGCTATTTGATGCTCCCCTGGGTCAGTCCGCCGATCAGCCATCGTTGCGCGAACAGTGCGAAGAGGTAGACCGGAACGATGCCCGTCAGGCTCGCGGCGGCCATCTGCCCGAACATCACCTCGCGCCCGCCCTGCATCAGGGCGATCCCCACCGGCAGCGTCTGTGCGTCTCCGCTCTGCGTCAACAGCAGCGGGATGAGGAAGTCGTTGTACACGAGGATGAACACGATGATCCCCACCGCGGCGACGCCCGGTGCGACGAGCGGGAGCAGAACGGACACCAGCGTGCGGACCGGTCCGCATCCGTCGAGCTGCGCCGCCTCGTCGATCTCCTCCGGCACGCTGCGGAAGAAGCCGTCGAGCAGCCAGATCGCGACCGGCGTGAGCAGCAGCCCCTCGATGAGACCGAGGCCGGCCGGAGAATTCATCAGGCCGACGGTGCGCACCAGGAGGAAGAGCGGCACGATGGCGACAACGGGTGGAGCGATGTACGCGGACACGATCAGCACCAGCGTGTTGCCGCCCCCGACGCCCAGCCTCGCAACCGCGTAGTTCGCAGGGATCGCAATCACGAGCGCCACCGCGACGGCGACGATCGCCACCAGCATCGAATTGCCGAGGAAGGTGAAGATCGGCCAGTTCGCCATCGCGGCGGTCCAGTTCTCCACGGCCAGCCGCGCCGGAAGAATCCGCGTCGAGAGGATGTCGTCGGGCGACTTGAACGACGTCACGAGGAGGTAGAGGATCGGCGTGACCGCGACGACGATGGCGATCGTCAGTAGTGCCCACTTCACGGCGATGGTCGCGCGTGAACGCGGACGGCGCCGAGGCCATCTTTCGCGCGCGGCGCGACGACGGTCCACGTCGGGGAGCACGGCGGCGCGCGTCGCGTCGCCGTGCATGTCGGTGATCGAAGAAGCACTCACGATGCGCCTCCCTGCGCACGGCGGCGCGCCGCGTTCAACGGCACGATCACGATCGTGACCAGCACGAGGAACACGATCGTCTGGGCGGCGGCCGTTCCGAGGTCGAACGTCTGGAACGCCGTGCGATAGATGTCATAGCTCGACACCGTCGTGTCGAATCCGGGGCCGCCGCTCGTCATCACGAACACGAGGTCGAAGACCTTGAACGACAGCACGACCTTGAGGAGAAGCGCCGTCAGGAGCGAAGGCAGCACGAGCGGCAGCGTGATCCGGCCGAACGTCTGCAGTGCGCGGGCGCCGTCCACCTGAGCCGCTTCGTAGACCTCGGACGGCAGCGTCTGCAAAGCCGCGAAGATCAGCAGCGCGCAGAACGGCGCCCACTGCCACGCATCGACGACGATCAGCGAGATCATCGCGGCTGGGCTCGAGCCGAGGAAGAGCGCCGGCTCGGCGCCGGGTGCCACCATCTGGATCAGATTGTTGAACAGGCCCCCGGTCGGGGCCAGCATGAGGCGCCAGATGACGCCCGCCATCACGGGCGGCGTCATCAGCGGCAGGAGCAAGAGCACGCGGATGACCCGGCCGGACCGCACCGCGACGTCCAAGCACAAGGCCACCGCGAAGCCCGCGATGAGCGCGAGCACCGCGGCCGACAACGCGAACGCGACCGAACGCCCCAGGGAGGGCAGCGTCACACCATCTGCGAACATCGCCGCGTAGTTGGCCCCGCCGACCCACTCGGCGAACTGCCGACCGAGGCTCGACTCGGAGACAGACGCGACGATGCTGAACACGAGCGGGTAGACGGCGACGATGCATACGGCGATGATTGCCGGGGCGATCATCGCACGCCCCGCCCACGCTGTCCGGCGCGCGGGGCGCCGAACAGCGTGGCGAGTGAGAATCGTCATCTCTCAACCTCCGGGATCATTCTGCGAGAGGCTGCCACGCGTCCCACGTCGTCGACACAGCCTCCTCGGCGCTGAGGTTGCCCTGCAGCATCAGCGCGAGGTTGTCGCCGAGCATCTGGATCATCTCCGGTGCGGCCGGGCTCGTCGGCCACGACTGCGCGTTCGGCAGAACCTGCGCGTTGACCGCGGCCACCTCCGGCACCAGGTCGGCATAGTCGTCGCTTTCCAGCGTCGACGTGCGGGTCGGGTCGATCCCGGACCCGGTCGTGGTGATGAGCATCTCGTTCGTCTCCGCGGAAGACGCGAAGCGGACGAACTCCTTGGCAAGCTCCTCGTCGGCGGCGTTTGGGCTGATGCCCATGGCCCACCCGGCGTTGAGGGCGCCCGACACGGATCCTTCCGGTCCGACGGGCAACGGGGCGACACCCCACCCGTCGACGATCTGCGACTGTTCCGGATCCTGCGCGAAGACACCGAGATCTGTCCAGAACTCGATCATCGCGACCTTGCCGGAAAGGAACTGCGGAAGTGCCTGTTCGAAACCGATCTCGAGCGGACTCGGAAGCGCGTACTCCGACACATCGAGCATCGCCTGCGCAGCCTCCACCGCGACCGGGTCGTCCAGCCGCGGAAGCGCCGGGTCGATCGGTTCAGCCGACATCGTGGCCAACCGGTTGAAGAACGACGACCCGATGTTGAATGCGCTCTTCGAGCCGAGCAGCGCGGTCCCGTAGACGCCGTCGTCGCTCTCGTTCTCAGTGATCGTCTGGGCGACCTCAGCGAACTCATCCCACGTCTGCGGGACATCGACGCCGTTCCGCTCGAAGATCTCCTCGTTGTAGAAGAGGACGTGCGTATCGCCGTCGATCGGCAGACCATACGTTTTGCCGTCGTACTTGCTGTACGGTCCATAAACGGCTTCGATGAAATCGTCCTGGTCGATCTCGCTGTCGCCCGTCACCCAATCCGTGATGTCGGCGAGCGCACCGGCCTCGGCGAGCGCACCGACGGTCGGATACCAGTACTGGATTACGTCGTATGCGCCGGTCCCCGACTGGACGTCGAGCGTCACCTTCGATTGGATCTGGTCGTACGGCACGACTTCGACGCTGACGTCGACATCGTGCGCGGCCTCGAACTCCTCCTCAAGGATCTTGCCAGCGCCTTCCTGCGGCGCGGCGATGAGAACGCTCAATTCTCCCCCGCCGTCGCCCTCAGAGGAACCGCCAGCGCACCCCGCGAGCGCCACTGCGGCGATCGCAATGCTCGATACCGTCGCGACACGTCGCGACGACGATATGCCCCGTTGCATGATCATCTTGTGTCCTTTCGGTTCACCCAGGGGAACCGCCTTCGCGGTTCACCTGCTCCTGTAATCGACCACGCGGGTCGGTTCGATGTCGATCGCGTGCCCGCTACCGCTCTCGATGACGACGCCGAGTTCCGGGCGTGCATCGAGGTAGTAGAACTCGATGCTGTCCGCTGTGCGCCCGCCCATAATCTTCGGAGCGCCGAGCTCCTGGACGAGCTCCTCGGCCTCGACGGCGTCGTGCTTCATCACGGCGATGTGCTGCACGCCTTCGCCGTGCTCGTCGAGGAATTCCTGGTAGATCGAGTTCCCGCCGGTGGGCTGGATGAGCTCGAATCCGAGGTCGCCGACCATCGTCTCGGCGGCCATCATCGTGAAGTCCGCGTCCTCGCCGCGCAGATGCGTGTGGTGAAGGAACGGCGCCTTGTACTCGAAGACCTTCCATGGCCCCCATCCGAGGCGCTCGCTGTACTCCTTCATCGAGCGGTCGAGATCCCGGACGACGATGCAGATCTGGCTGATCGTGTGCTTCTGGGGTGTGTTTTCCGTCATTGTTGTCTCCTTGATGAGTGGTTTTCGTGAGAGGAATCGATGATCAGACCATGAGCGCGACGACGTCCTCTTCGCGCGCAGGCTGCTCCTTCGACGAGGGGATCTCACCGACCACCGCGCCGTCGTGCATGACGAGGATCCGGTCGGAGAGGCCAATCAACTCGAGTAGGTCGTCGCTGATGAGTACGATCGCGGCCCCGGTCGCTGTCAGGTCACGGAGGAGCTCGTAGATCTCCTCCTTAGCCCCGGCGTCGACACCCCGCGTTGGGTTGTCCGCGACGAGGATCTCCGCGCCGTGCGAGAGCCATTTCGCGAACACGACTTTCTGCTGGTTTCCGCCCGACAGCGTGCGCACCTGTTGATCGATCGAACGCATGCGCACGCGCAGACGCTCCGCCCAGGTACGCGCCTCGGCGACCTCTCGCGGGCGGCGGCGCGGACCGATTCCCGACCCGCGCCCCAGTCGCACCTCGTTGACGTTGCCGGTGATGGACATGCCGAGACTCGCGCCTTCCGCGTGTCGGTGCAACGGGATATATCCCATCCGAGCATCGACACGCGAGGAGACGTTGCGCCCGACATCTGCCCCGTCGACCGTCACGGTGCCGCTCGCGTCCGCCGCGCCGAACAGGGCGGCGGCGAGCTGGTTCTTGCCCGATCCGAGCAGACCGCCGACACCGACGATCTCTCCGGCGCGCACCTCGAGATCCGTCGGCTTCAGACCGAGCGACTCGATGGACGACGCCGAGAGCCGCACCGGACCGGTCGGACCCGACTGGCGGGACTTCTGATAAACGTCCTCAGCCCGCGCGCGACCGACCATCATTCGGTGAAGCTCTGCTTCGGAGGTGGTTGGCGCCACCTCTCCCACCAGCGCGCCATCCTTGAGCACGTAGAAACGGTCGGAATGCTCCAACAGCTCTGGCAACCGGTGCGAGACGAACACGAACGCCGTGCCGGCAGCCCTCAGACGCACGAGTAGGTCAAAGAAAATCGCGAGTTCAGCGCCGGAGAGTGCCGCGGTCGGTTCGTCCATGAGGATCACTGGGAGCGATGTCTCATGGATCCGCGAGAGCGACACCGCCCGCGCGATCTCCAGCAACTGCCGCTCGCCGAACGAATACGACCCAACGGTGCGATCGACGTCGTAGTCGAGACCGAGCTCGACCAGGAGCGCTCGGGCGTGTGCCTTCGCACGTCCCGCCCGAAACACGCCGCCGACGCTGAACCGATCCTCCGCCCCGAGGCAGAGGTTGACCGCAACGGACAGCCGCGAGACGAGGCTCTGCTCCTGGAAGACGCGGAAGACGCCGTGGGTGGCTCCATCCACCAGCGTGCTCAGCGTGACATCGTCGTCGTCGATCACGACGGTGCCGTCCGTGGGCGCGAGGACCCCACACATGATGTCCATGAGCGTCGACTTGCCCGCGCCGTTCTCACCGATCAGGCCGACGATCTCGCCCGCGCGGACGTCGATGGTGACGTCATCGAGCACTCGGTTCGTGTCGAACACCTTCCCGACACCGCGCACCGCGAGGCGGGGCGGACCCGATACGCGCGTGGAATCGTCGAATTTCGTCATGATCGCCCTACCTCTGTCCGAGCGACGACTCTCCGGCGCGCGTGAGCTCGATCACGCTTCCGAGAGGGTTCGAAGCAGCATGCTCGAGGTACAAGTCCGCCATCGATTCGACAGCACCGTCAGCGAGTTCGGCCCCGAGGTCGTCAGGGAGCTCGTACCCATCAGGCGCAGGCTCGTCGATGCGGCCCCAATAGTCCTCCGGGTCGATCGGGCTGAGCGGAACCTGCGTGTCCCACTCGTCGCCGGCGATGGCGCGCGCCATGGCGGACCAGTCGAACGGCAAGGGGTCGGCTTCGTAGACGACGGACTGGTATTCGTCCGAAGCCTCAGCCGTGTCGATCGTGAGCGAGTCCTGGAACATCATGGACTCCGCGGCGCTGTATTCCTCGCCCTCGTATGCGTCATAGAGGCGCGCGACGTTGTATCCGCCGAACCACGAGCCGTGGATTGCGACCGTCGCGGCGGCGTTTCCGCCCTCGCTCATGTCCGCGAGGAACTCCTCGATCGCGTCAATGCCGCCGACCTTCACGTCGGACATGCCACGCTCGCGCAGCGCGTTGATCACGGCGATTGCCGAGTCGTCGTTGTGACAGATCACGGCCGTCACGTCGGGGTGCGCCGTAAGGAGATCCTCGATCACCGGCTGCGTGTCGACACGGCTCTCGCCGCCACTCTCGCGTCCGACGAGCTCCACGTCCGGGAACTCCTCGAGCGCACGGTCGACGCCGAGCTGGCGTTCGTCGGAGGTCGTGTTTCCCGGTGTTCCGGTGATGTGGAGCACCTCGCCTTCCCCGCCGACCTGGTCGAGCACCGACATCGCCATGTTGTAGGAGTCCTGCACGTTGTCCGGCAGGAAGTAGCCGACGTAGTGGTCGTCGTAGTCGGCCTCTCGCGGCGTCGACCATGGCTGGTTCGAGAAGACGTTCGTGACGAAGATCCCCTGATCGGTCGCCGCTTGGATGAGCGTCGGCGAGGACGCCTGATCCTGAGCGAAGACCATCGCCATGTCGACGCCCTTCGAGCCGGCTTGCTGAATCTGGCTGAGCTGTGTGTCGATCGACTGGCCGTACACCTGGACGTCGGAGTTCAGGCCCAGCTCTCCCGCTGCGGCCTCGGCCCCCTTGATCACGTCGGCCCAGTACGAGTTGTCGAGCGCGGGCACCTGGATCATGACGGTCGGCGCGTCGGCGTCAGCTGTCCCGCCCCCGTCATCCGAGGCGGCGCAGCCGACGACCGGAACGAGAACGGCCGCGCTCGCGAGCGCGGCGAGCGCGCGACGAGATGAGTTCTTCATGTGACACTCCCTTGTGTGCGGGTGGTTGGTTTCGTGGTGGTGCGAGCGCCTACTTCACGCTCGACAGCTCGCGACGGTTGAGGGTGACAGCGACAGCCACGATCAGGACGGCGCCCTTGATCGTCTGTTGCAGGAACGGATCGACGCTCGCGAGGTTCATGCCGTTGCTGAGCACGGAGATCACGAGCACGCCGAGGATCGTGCGAGATGGTCCGCCCACGCCCCCCATGAGCGAGGTGCCGCCCAAGAGGATCGCGGCGAGCGCCTCCATCAGGAATGGTTCGCCCATGCTCCCGGACGCCGAGTTGGTGCGAACCATGAGAAGCAGACCGGCGAACGCCGCGAAGATGCCGGACAGCACGAAGGCGATGAGCTTCACGCGCTGCACGTCGATTCCCGACAGCTTCGCGACCGTCTCGGCATCACCGACCGCCCGCGCGCGGTATCCGAATACCAGCTGCTTCTCGATGAACACGGCGACGACGAGCGCGAAGAGCGCCCAGAGCGCGATCGTCGGAACGACGCCGAAGATGGTCCCGCCGAACAGACCGCTGAGCTCCGGCGAGCGGAGCGCCTGCGGTCTGCCGCCCGTGACGATCAGGGCGACGCCTGCGAAGACGAACATCGTTCCGAGCGTGACGATGAAACTCGGCACTTTGAGATACACGTGCACGACGCCGTTGACGAGCCCGCAGAGCAGGCCGACGAGGAATCCGAGCACGGCGCCCCAGGGGCCAAGCGCGGTGGTGAGCATCGCCGTGCTGACGCCGGTGAGCGTCACGATCGACCCGATCGACAGATCGATGCTGCCAATCAAGATGACGTACGTCGCCCCCAGCGCGACGACGAGCAGCACCGCCATCTGACGGACGAGGTTCTGCACGTTCGCCGCGGTGAGGAACGTCGGGGTCGCGATCGAGAAGTAGACGATGAGGACGAGCAGCGCGACGATCGGCGCGATGAACACCAGTTGGGCACGGAGCCGAGCACTCCGATCCGTGCGCCCGCGCTGGGTGGCGACGCGCGCGGTCAGCGTCGCTCCGGTGCGTCCAATCATTGATCCGCTCCCGGTTCCCAGGGCCGCTCGATCTTGTCCCCATCCACCCACGGTGTCTTGACGAAGACAGCACGGAACACGGCGTCGGACGTGTTCCGGAGGAAATGCTCTTCCCCCGGCCTGGCGTGCAACAGCTCGCCCGCGCGCAGCGTCACGCGATGCGTTCTGTCGATCCACACCTCCGCCTCACCTTCGACGGCGAGGAACGACTCCGTGTGGTGCTCGTGCAGGTGGTTCGCGAAGGCATCGCCGGGGCGCAGGACGACCGTGCCGAATGCGGCGTGATCGTCCTGCGACAGGTATGCCGGGCCCCATTCGCCGAAGCGCAGCTCGGCATCGGTCGGACGCAGGATCTCGGCACTCATGAGGATGCTCCGCCGGATCCCGCGGTCGCCTCGCGGAAGATCTCATGCGCATCCGCGGGATCCGCGTCATCGTGCACGACGGCACGCACGGCGGTAAGCATCGCGGCGGGGTGCGCGCTTTGGAAGATGTTCCGTCCCATGTCGACGCCAGCGGCTCCGGCACGAACCGCGCGACTGGCCATGGTCAGCGCGTCGAGCTCCGGCAGCTTCTTGCCGCCGGCCATGATCACGGGCACGGGGCACCCAGCGACAACTTCGTCGAATCCCTCTTCGCAGTAGTAAGTCTTCACCAGCTGCGCGCCGAGTTCCGCGATGATGCGCGTCGCGAGCCCCAGGTAGCGGGAGTCGCGCGTCAGCTCCTTGCCGACGGCCGTCACGCCGAGCACGGGAATGCCCGCGTCGTAGCCCTCGTCGACGAGAGTGGTGAGGTTCCGCACGCTGCGTGACTCGTGCTCGCCACCGATGAACACCTGCACGGCCACGGCGTCGGCTCCGATGCGAACGGCATCGCGCATCGCCATCGCCGTGTACTCGTCGGACAGGTCCTTGAGGATGGAGGGACCGCCGGATGCACGCAACACCAGTCCGGCGCTCGTCGACGGCGGGATCGAGGTGCGCAGGGCACCGCGGGTCGCCATCAGCGCGTCAGCCTGGTTCTCGAGCGGAGCGATGTTGAGGTCGATCCTCTCGAGACCGCGTGTGGGGCCTTGGAAGTATCCGTGGTCGAACGCGAGCATGACGGTACGCCCCGTATCGGGGTTCAGGACGCGAGCGAGCCGGTGCTGCATTCCCCAGTCGAGGTTCGAAGCTCCGCGCACGGCATGAGTGAACGTCGCGAGCGGCGTCTCCGGCGCGTACTGCTTGGCGTCGAGGTTTCCTTCGAGATCAGCCATGGGATCGGTCTCCTTCGTGACAGGTCAGCGCTGAGCGCCGACGGGGGATGATGCGGAGCGCACGGCTCCGGCCGCGCGGGCAGCGCCCGGCGGGACGAACAGGGGGTCGACGCCCGCGTCGACGAGACCGCGGGACGCGTTGTATGCGCTGCGCCATCGGACCGCGGCTCGGTCGTATTCGTGGACGCTGTGCATGTCGGGCTCGATCGTGCGGTCGGGCGACGACATCGGCGCGAGCTCGTCGCCGACGCCGCGGGCCGCGAGCCGAGCGGCGCCGTAGGACGTCGCCTCGGGTGCTGGCGTGACGTGGACATCGAGGCCCACGACGCCAGCGATGATCTCGGGCCAGAGGCGACCGGCGCTCGACCCACCAGTGAACGTCACTTCGCCCGTCGAGGTGGCCTGGCCGCCTGTAATCTCCGAGAGGATCTGGACGTGCTCGCGCGCGACGTACGCGGCGGCTTCCTCGATCGCGCGGACGAACGCGCCGCGTCCTGTCGCCGCCGCGTCGTTGATGTCGAAGCCGGTGAAGGTCGGAGCCGTGTGGTGCCAGGCATCCGCCTGCATCGTGTCCGCCAGGAGAGCGATGACGCCGTTCGCGCCCGGCGCGACATCAGCGGCCCATTCCTCCATGACGGCGAACGCCGACGTACCCTTCTCGCTGGCGATGCCGACGGCGTCGGAACAGAAGGCGTCACGGAACCAACGCATCGAGAGGCCGCTGAGGAATCCGATCCCCTCGATCATCCATCGGTCGGGGTCGACGTGACACAGCGTGCGCAATCGGCGTTGCGGATCGACCAGGGGCGTGTCGCTCACGCTCGTCGTCTGCCAGAAGGTTCCAGCGACGATCGTTGGGCGACCACGCTGCGCGTCGATGCCGTGCAGCGCGAGCTGGGTGTCCGCGCCGCCCGCGATCACGGGGGTTCCCTGCGGCAGCCCCGTCTGCGCGGCCGCCCGGGCCGTGACGGCTCCGATGCGCGAGCCGCACTCAACGACGTTCGGCAGGATCGACGCATCGATGCCGACGCGTTCCGCGAGGTCGTGCGACCAGCCGCGCTCCGACAGATCGAACAGTGCCGAACTCGATCCGCACGTCGGCTCGGTCGTGAACTCGCCCGTGAGGCGCGTCGCGACCCAGTCGCTGAGCATTCCCAGATGCCGTACGCGCGCGAGGAGCTCCGGCTCATGTCGTGCGATCCACCGAAGCCGCGCAGGAGCCGTGATGGAGACCCAGTCCCCCGCAAGACGATAGATGTCGTCGGCGGTGCCGTCGGCAACGAGGTCGTCTGCTTCTTGGCGTGCACGCCCATCGGTATTGGGGCACGCCCACATCTCCATGCCGTTGCTGTCGTACAGCACGAAGCCCTCGCGCATGCTCGATGCCGCGACGCTCACGATCCGGCAGTCGTCGCTCAATCGATCGACGACGCCTCGCACCGCGCCGGCGACGGCGTCCCATCCGGCCGCCGTGTCGAAGTCCGTGCCGCCGGGATGGCCCGCGACGGGTGCGTGACGCCATTCGCGCTGCGCGTGGGCGACGAGGATACCGTCACGATCGAAGGCGAGCGCTCGAGCCGACCCCGTGCCCGCATCGATGGCGAGATAGACCGGCAGGCTCATCGTTCCCACCGCAGCTCATCGCCCGCGAGGAACGCGGAGACCTCCGAGGCCAACATGTCTGCGCCGCGCCGCAGCGTCTCGTAGGTTGCTCCGGCCAGGTGCGGGGTGAGGACGAGGTTGGGCTGCGCCACCAGCTCGCGCCACGGTCCGTCCGGCTCGTTCACGTCGAGCGCGGCGCCCCCGAGGTGCCCCGACGTCAGCGCGTCGAGCAGATCGGATTCGTTGACGAGCGACTCCCTCGCGGTGTTGATGAAGAGACCGCCAGCGCGCATCGCGCGGAACTGCGCGGCGCCGATCATCCCGTGGTTGTCGGCCGTGGCGCGCGCGTGCACACTGACCACGTCGGTCCGTGCGAACAGCTCGTCCAGCTTCGGCACCAGTTCGACGTCGGGGGCGCTTTTGGGGTCGACGAACGGGTCGTAGGTCAACACGGTGGTACCGAGCGCGCGTGCCCGGGCCGCGACGAGTCGTGCGACGCTTCCGTATCCGACGAGTCCGAGCGTCGTGGTGCTGAGCTCCCGCCCGAACCAGCGTGCTCCTTCGAACGTCGACTCGGCGAGCGGCTGACCCGCGTGGATGCGTTCGTCGACGTCGCGCAGCGACGCCGGCACATTGCGCAACAGCGAGATGAGGAATCCGATGGTGAGATCGGCCACCGCGTCGGCGTTCTTCCCGGGCGTCGTCGTCACGCGGACCTGACGTGCCTTCGCCGCCTCGATGTCGACGTTGACCGGGCCGCCGCGCGCACAGCCGATCAGGCGCAGGTTGGTCGCGGACGCGAGCACGTCCGCCGTCACGGGCGCCGCGTGCAGCGCGACGATCTCATAGCCTTCCACGAGCCGCGCGACCTGTGCGGGGTCGCCTTCGAACTCCTTTA
>DWXU01000005.1:0-29959 GCA_019119065.1 Candidatus Microbacterium pullistercoris
GCTTCCCTTTGCTCTAGTTGCTCTAGGTGTCGATTACTCGGCTGCGGGAGCCTCGGCCGGAGCCTCGGCGTTCTCACCGGCGAGGAGCTCCTGCTCCCACTCGGCCAGCGGCTCCTCGACGTTGCCCTCGCCCGGCTGGTGCTTCTGCTGCAGCCCTTCGGCCGCGGCGTCGGCGATGATGCGCGTCAGCAGCGAGACCGAACGGATCGCGTCGTCGTTGCCCGGAATCGGGTAGGCCAGGTCGTCGGGGTCGACGTTCGTGTCGAGGATGCCGATGACCGGGATGCCCAGCTTCCGTGCCTCATCGATCGCGAGGTGCTCGCGCTTGGCGTCGACGACCCAGAGGGCCGACGGCGTCTTGGTGAGATTCCGAATGCCGCCGAGCGACTTGTGGAGCTTGTCGAGCTCGCGCTTCTTGAGCAGGAGCTCCTTCTTGGTGAAGCCCGATGCAGCGGGGTCGTCGTAGTCGAGCTCCTCGAGCTCCTTCATCCGCGCGAGGCGCTTCGACACCGTCTGGAAGTTCGTGAGCAGACCGCCGAGCCAACGCTCGTTGACGTAGGGCTGGCCGACGCGCAGAGCCTGCTCGGCGAGCACCTCCTGTGCCTGCTTCTTCGTGCCGACGAAGAGCACCGTGCCGCCGTGGGCGACGGTCTCCTTGACGAAGTCGTAGGCGCTGTCGATGTAGGACAGCGACTGCTGCAGGTCGATGATGTGGATTCCACTGCGCTCCGTGAGGATGAAGCGCTTGACCTTCGGGTTCCACCGGCGGGTCTGGTGTCCAAAGTGAACGCCGCTGTCGAGCAGCTGGCGAATCGTCACAACGGCCATTGCCGTCTCCTTGCGTCAGGGCGCGCGCACGCGCGCCGATTTCGGTTATTGAGCCGGCACGGGCCGGCGATCCTGGTGCCCGACGTCCTCCCGCCCTCCGTGAGGAGGGACCGGTGGGAGGTGGCGTCACGACCGAAGCCGCGAGGGCACGCGAAGTCATCCCGATACACGAGATGCGACCTCAAGTGTACCGCACGCCGGGCTGCGAGATCGCCGTCGTCGCGCCGGGTCGGCACGTCCCCACGTGCGAAAACCCCCGGATCCGTCCACATTCGCTCTCACCCGCGGCTCACGTCCGTATCGGATGCGTCACGGTGACGGGATGGCTCTCGCAACCCGCCCCGGAAACCACCTCATCGAGCGTCGACCGCGCGGACACCGTCGACGCTCAACGATCGCGCTTGTCCTCGTGTGCGCCGCCCTCGGCGCAGCCGCACCCGCCGAGGCGAACATCGGCGACCCGCCTCGTCCGGCGCCGCTCGCGTCCGACGAGGCGATGCACTCGAGCGCGCCCTGGGCGTGGCCGGGCGGCCGCGAGGAGATCGTGCGTCCGTTCGACGCCCCGGATCACGACTACGGCGCCGGCCATCGGGGTCTCGACGTCGCCGTCTCGGGCGAGGAGATCGTCGCACCGGCGGATGGCATCGTCGCGTTCCGTGGCACCGTCGTCGATCGCCCCCTCCTCACGATCGATCACGGCGCCGGCCTGGTCTCGACGCTGGAGCCGGTCGCGAGCGAGCTCTCCCCCGGCGCGAGAGTGACCCGTGGCGCCGTCGTCGGAACGCTCGCCTCGGGCGGACATACGCCCGCGGGTGCGCTGCATCTGGGGGCGCGCGTCGACGGCGCGTACGTCAATCCCCTCGCGCTCCTCGGCGCGGCAACCCGCCCGATCCTGCTGCCGTGCTGCGAGGGCCCGCCCTGAGACACGCCCTACGCGCGTGGGTGCGCGAGACGGTACGCGGCGGAGAGCCGCTCCGATGACACGTGCGTGTAGACCTGCGTCGTCCCGAGGCTCGCGTGCCCGAGCAGCTCCTGCACGGCACGCAGATCCGCGCCGCCGTCGAGCAGGTGCGTCGCCGCGGAGTGACGCAGCGCGTGCGGGCCGACCGCGGCGGATCCGACGACTGGACCGAGCGTGCGGGCGACGAGGTCATAGACGGTTCGCGGCCCCAGCCGTCCGCCGCGGACGCCCAGGAAGACGGCAGCCGTCGCGCCATCCCTGCGCGCGGCCAGAATCGGCCGCGCACGCGTCAGATAGGCATCCAGCGCTCGGCGTGCGGGGGCGCCGAACGGCACGACCCGTTCCTTGTCACCCTTGCCGGTCACGCGCACGGTCGCCCGCCCGAGATCGAGATCGTCCACATCCGCGCCGCACAGCTCGGCCACGCGGATCCCGGTGCCGTACAGCAGCTCGAGCACGCCGTGGTCCCGCAGCGCGACGGGGTCGCCCTCCGCGGCGCGTTCGCCGACGCGCGCGAGCATCTGTTCGAGGCCGTCGGCACTAGCGACGCGCGGCAGCGTGCGTCCGCGCTTCGGAGTTACGAGGCGCAGGCTGGGATCCATGCGCACAGCGCTCGTCTCGAGTGCCCACGCGAAGAGCCCGCGCGCGGACGAGGTCCGGCGAGCGAGGGTCGAACGCGCGTCGCCGCGCTTCGCCGCGCGCCACAGCCAATCGCGCAGCTGTTCGAGATCGACCTCGGCGATCTCCACATCTCCGGTCGCCGCGATGAGGTCCGTCAGATCGGCGCGGTAGGCGCGGACGGTGGCCGGCGACAGGCGGCGCACGTCGGCGAGGTGAGCCGAGAACGCGTCGATCGCCTGCGTGAGAAGCATGAGTCCAGTCTGACCCCGACAGCGCGCGGAGGTGCGGCACCACGCGCGAAGCGCCCCGGCGTCGCTATCACGTCGCCGAGACCCAGCCGTCCTCGCGAGCCTCGGCCGACCCGGCGAGTGCCATGAGCCCGAGCGCCGCCACCACGTCTGCCGGTGCGAGCCCGCTGCGACGAGCCAGCTCGTCGACCGTGCGAGCCCGCCGTCTGCTGAGCGCATCGGCGAGGCGGATCGTCTCCGGGGCCTCGTAGGCGAGCGGCTGTGGGTCCGGTCCTGCGCCGAGCAGCTCTCTGACGTCCCCCGCACTCGTGATGCAGATCGCGTCGTACTCCCGCAGCAGGCGATGGCAGCCCGCCGAGGTCGAGCTCGTCACCGGGCCGGGGACCGCCCCGAGCGGGCGCCCGAGTGCCGCCGCGTGTCCGGCGGTGTTGATGCTGCCGCTGCGCCCGCCGGCCTCGACCACCACCGTGGCCGTAGAGGCAGCCGCGATCAACCTGTTGCGAGCGAGGAAGCGCCACCTCGTCGGGGTGGTGCCCGGCGGACACTCCGCGACGACGGCACCGCGCTCCGTGATCTGCTGCAGCAGATGCGCATGCCCCGCCGGATACACACGGTCCGCGCCGCCCGCCACGAACGCGGCCGTGCGACCGCCGACGCGCATCGCCGCGCGGTGAGCGGCACCGTCGATGCCATACGCCGCGCCGGAGACGATGACGACATCGTCGGCGGCGAGAGAGCTCGCGAGGTCGGCCGCGACGTGCTCGCCATACCCCGTGGCGGCGCGTGCTCCCACGAGAGCGGTCGAGAGGCCGTGCGCCACCGCAGCGGCGTCGCCGCGCACCCAGAGACACACGGGCGCATGCGCGCCGAGATCGTCGAGGCCGACCGGCCACGCGACGTCGCCCGGGACGAGGAGTCGGATCTGCCGACGCCGCGCGGCCGCGATCGCGTCCCGCACGAGGCCCGCGTCCCATCGCGTGGCCCACCGATCGAGGGCATTCGCGATGTCGTCACCGCGGGGCGCCGTCGCCACCCTGTCGAGCGCGGCGCGGGGTCCGAAGCGCGCGATCGCCTCGCCCGCGACGCCGTCGCCCGGTTCGATGAGGATCGACCAGGCGATGCGCGCGACCGCGTCCTCATCGCCCGTCCCGATCCAGGCGTCCGCTTCCCGGCGCACATCGTCGGTGATCAGGTCGCCGACCTCGAGTCGCCGCGTCACGCGATCACCCCCTTCTTCAGGAAGAGCGCCCGTCCGACGTCGCTCGCCAGCGGTTCGTCTCGTCCCTCGAGGTCGGCGACCGTCCACGCCACTCGGGCGACACGATCGTGTGAGCGCAACGTCAGCAAGCCGCGCTCCAGCGCGGATTCGAGCGTGCGACGCGCCTCGCCGCGCAGCGGGCGCGGCCCCTTTCGCAGCCACGTGCCCGACACCTGGCCGTTCGTGACCCACGGCGTCTCGGACAGGCGCTCGGCCGCGCGTTCACGGGCCGCCGTCACGCGGCGTCTCGCCTCCGCGCTCGTCACGCCGCCCGGCGCCTCGTCGACCCGCGAGACGCGCCGCAATCGCAGATCGAGGTCGATGCGGTCGAGAAGTGGCCCGGAGAGCTTCGCCGCGTAGCGCCGCACCTCGGCAGGCGAGCACGTGCAGACCCCGCCCGCGACGCCGAACTCGCCGCATGGACACGGGTTCATCGCGAGCACCAGTTGAAATCTCGCGGGGAAGCTCGCGGTGAAGCCCGCCCGATGGATCGCGATCGTTCCGTTCTCGAGGGGCTGGCGCAGGGCGTCGAGCACAGACCGCGGCGCCTCCGCGACCTCGTCGATGAACAGCACGCCGCGGGAGGCCCGTGCGATCGCCCCGGGACTCGCGCGACGGGATCCGCCTCCCACAAGCGCAGCGAGGGTGGCCGAGTGGTGCGGCGCTTCGAAAGGGGGCTGTCGCGTCAACGCCGCAATGCGCTCCCCCGTCAGCGATCGGACGGAGGCGACCTCGAGGGCCTCCTCGTCGGTCAGCGCCGGAAGGATCCCCGGCAGTCGCCGTGCGAGCATCGTCTTCCCCGCGCCCGGCGGTCCCGACATCAGCAGATGGTGACCGCCCGCTGCGGCCACGAGCAGCGCATCGACCGCCTCCGGCTGCCCGACGACGTCGGCGAGGTCGACGTCCGGTTCCGGCGCCACGACTTCCGACTCGACCCTGGTCGCCGCCACCTCGGGGCCTTCGAGAACGGGGTCGTCGATCTCGGCCCCGTGCAGCCGTGCCGCCTCGGCCAGCGTCCGCACGCCGACCACCTCGGCGTCGGAGACGAGTTCGGCCTCGGCGCGGTTGTTCTCGGGCACGACGACGCGCGGCCGACCGGCGGCAACGGCCGCGAGGACGGCGGGGAGCACGCCGGGAACTGCGCGGACGCGGCCATCGAGCCCGAGCTCGCCGACGTGCACCGTTCCCGCGAGCGACGCGGGATCGAGCCGACCGTCGGTCGCCAGCGCGGCGAGCGCCACCGACAGATCGAACCCGGATCCCTGCTTGGGCAGACTCGCCGGCGACAGATTGACCGTGAGTCGGCGGTCCGGCAGCGCGAGCCCGCTGTTCTCACATGCGTTCGTCACGCGTCGGACGGCCTCGCCGAGCGCCTTGTCCGGCATCCCGATGAGGCGAAAATCGGGCCGATGCTGCGTGATGTCGGCCTCGACCTCGATGAGCCTGCCGCGCAGGCCCGTCAGCGCGACCGCCCACGTCCGCACGACGATCACGAGATCCCCCGCAGGTGCTCCACCGCCGCAGAGGCGGGATCCGATCCGGTGATCGCGATCGCGTCGACGCGCAGGCGGCGTCCGCGAGCGACGCCGGGGTGCACCCGCGCCCACATGTGCGCCAGGCGCCACAGACGCGCGGTCTTCCGCGCGTCGAGCGCTTCGAACGGGTGACCGTATCGCCGGTTCGTGCGGGTCTTGACTTCGACGATCGCGAGGATGTCGCGCCGGACAGCAACGAGATCGATCTCACCCGACGCGCACCGCCAGTTGCGGTCGACGACGATGTACCCGTCGGAGATGAGCAGTTCGGCCGCGCGGTCTTCGCCCGCGCGCCCCAGGGTCATGTTGTGAGGCATGACCTCACGGTGCCGCGAATCGGCGGCGGGCGGATCAGCGCCCCCGCGTCATTCCGGGGGTGCTGCGGACGGGTCGTGAATCCGGTGGGCTGTGGACCAGTCGGACCGCCTCGTCGACACGCCGAGGGGCGTCAGCTCTTGCCGAGCGAGAGGTCGTCGGGGAGCTCGAAGTCGCGTCGCGGCAGCTCCTCGACGTTGACGTCCTTGAACGTCAGCACGCGCACCGATGTCACGAAGCGATCGGCGCGGTAGATGTCCCACACCCACACGTCGCGCATCGTGAGCTCGAAGTAGAAGTCGTGCTCGGTGTCGTGGCGCACGACGTTGACGTCGTTCGCGAGGTAGAACCGTCGCTCGGTCTCCACGACGTACTGGAACTGGCCGACGACATCGCGGTACTCGCGATACAGCGCGAGTTCGAGTTCGCGGTCGAATTCCTCGAAGGAGTCCTCATCCATGGTGTCCCCAGCCTAGGCGATTGCCCACGAACGTCGATGATGGTCGGTCAGGCCGCGTTCCCGGATCGCCGCACGGTGCGCGGCGCTGCCGTAGCCCTTGTTGCGGTCCCAGGCGTACGGAGCGTGGCCGTCGTGGAGGTCGACCATCAGGGCATCGCGCGCGACCTTCGCCGCGATCGATGCCGCCGAGATCGACGCGCGGTCACGGTCGCCGCCGACGACGGTCCGCAGGTCGAGGCGCCCCATCATCGTCTCCGCCACGGGCGAGAGATAGTCATGGTTGCCGTCGAGGAGCACGACGCCCGATGGCACGTCGAGTCCGCCTGCACGGAGCGCCCCGAGGGCGCGGACGGCTGCGAGACCGAGCGCTCCGAGGATCCCGTGTTCGTCGACCTCGCCCGGAGTCGCCCACCCGAGGGCGCTTCCGCACACCCACTCGGCGGTGCGCGCGGCGACATCGGGACGTCGACGGGCAGTGACGAGCTTCGAGTCGCGCAGCCCTTCCGGGACGGCGGTGGCGGCGACGGCGTGGTCGATCGCCGCGGCCCCGACGGTGACAGGACCGGCAAGCGCGCCCCGGCCGACCTCGTCGAGGCCGATCACGAGCGGCGCCGTGTCGAGCAGACGTCGCTCAAGGTCGAGCGTGGGAGCAACCGGCGTCATCGATCGGACTCCGGAACGCCGGTGAACGCCGGGGTGCGATCGTCGAGCGGGCCGAAGTGCGACAGCGGCCAGGTGCGCAGGACGACGCGGCCGACGACCTTATCGAGGGGGACGAACCCGCCCCCGGGCTGCGTGTCGTGGTAGCGCGAGTCCTGCGACCGGTTGCGGTTGTCTCCCATGACCCAGACGGCGTTGTCCGGAACGACGACGTCGAAGTCGGTCATCGACGCACGCGTGGATCCGTCGGGAAGCCGCAGGTAGTCGAGTTCGTCGACCCCCGCGCCGTTGACGGTGAGCTGGCCGAGGGCGTTGCAGCATTCGACGTGGTCGCCGGGCAGGGCGATGAGGCGCTTGACGAGGTGCTCCTCGGAATCGGCCGCCGAGACGCCGATGGCCGTGAGCAGCCAGTTCATCGCGCCGGCGAGTCCGCCCGGGGTGTCGCCGTCCGGATCGGGCAGCCAGCCGCCCGGATCCGCGAACACGATGACGTCCCCCCGCTCGTATCCCGTCCAGTTCACGGTCAGCTCGTCGACGAGGATCCGGTCGTCCGTCATGAGCGTGTCCTCCATCGAGGCCGACGGAATGTAGAACGACCGCACGACGAAGGCCTTGATGAGCATCGACACGACGGCGGCGATGACGATGATGATGACGACGTCGCGCAGGAAGGTCAGCACCCCGCGTCCGCCCGGCCGGTCATCTGACGGGGCCGTCTCTGCTTCTGTTGTCATCGCCTTCAGGTTCCCATACGTCGAACGCCCCGCGACGGAAGCGTCGCGGGGCGTTCGGTCACGATCGCTCGAGGATCAGACGTTCTCGCGCTTCTCGCGGATCTTCGCACGCTTGCCGGTGCGACCGCGCAGGTAATAGATCTTCGCACGGCGCACGTCACCGCGGCTGACGACCTCGATCTTGTCGATGATCGGCGAGTGCACGGGGAACACGCGCTCGACGCCGACCTGGAAGCTGATCTTGCGCACGGTGAAGGTCTCGCGCACGCCACCACCCTGGCGACCGAGCACGACGCCCTGGAAGACCTGGACGCGGGAGCGGCTGCCCTCGATGATGTTGACGTGCACCTTGACGGTGTCGCCGGGCCCGAACTCCGGCACGTCGGTCCGCAGCGATGCTGCGTCGACGGCATCGATGATGTTCATGATGGTTCGCTTCCTGCGGCCGCCACAGGTCGCCCGCGCAAAAGGTCAGGTGATTGCGGTGCGCATGAGAGCCGATCTGACGAACGGATCCTCGACTCCCCTGTGGCAGAGTCGAAACCGGACGCACCGACGGGCGCGCCGGCCACGGCACAAACGTCTATTGTGCCACATGCGCGCTCCACCGCTCACAGCGTTCTCGGGACCCGCCCGGTCGACATGCGCGAGAATGGTCGGCGACCCGAAAGGACACCAGATGATCGAGCTGCGCACACCTGCCGAGATCGAGGCGATGCGACCGGCGGGACGGTTCGTCGCGGAGACGCTGCAGACCCTCTCCGAAGAGACGAAGGTCGGCATGAATCTGCTGGAGATCGACCGTCGCGCTCACGCGATGATCCGCGCGGCCGGTGCCGAGAGCTGCTACCTCGACTACGCGCCGTCGTTCGGGTCAGGTCCGTTCGGTCATGTCATCTGCACCTCAGTCAACGATGCGGTGCTGCACGGGCGCCCCTACGACTACACGCTGCGCGACGGCGACCTCGTCACGCTCGACTTCGCCGTGTCGATCAACGGCTGGGTCGCCGACTCCGCCGTGTCGTTCGTCGTCGGCACGCCACGCGACGAGGACCTCGCGCTCATCGACACGACCGAGCGTGCGCTCGAGGCCGCGATCGCGGCCGCGCAGAGCGGCAGCAAGGTGGGCGACATCTCCGCCGCCATCGCCGCCGTCGCCCGGGGTGACGGCCTCAGCATCAACACCGACTTCGGCGGCCACGGCGTCGGCCGCACGATGCACGGCGACCCGCACATCCCCAACGACGGTCGCGCCGGACGCGGCTTCCCTCTGAAACCGGGACTCGTCGTGGCGATCGAGCCGTGGTTCCTGCAGACGACCGACAAGCTCGTCACCGACGAGCGCGACGGCTGGACGCTCCGCAGCGCCGATGGATCCCGCGGGGCGCACAGCGAGCACACGATCGCGATCACCGAAGACGGTCCGATCGTCCTCACGGCGCGCTGACCCTGCGCGCGGGCGCGGGGGTCGGTGTCGAAATGTGACCATCGACCCGCGGCAGGACGCCCCCGGCGCGTATCGTCGGCACCGCGATGCCGCGGGCGCAGACTGCTCGAACGCGAGATGTCCCTCCGTGGCCACGGTCCGACGCGGTCTGGAGGCGCGAGATGACGACGATGCTCGGGGTGTCCCTGGCCGGCCGCCGGGTGGTGCTCGTCGGTGGCGGTGCCGTCACGGCGCGGCGCCTGCGGCGCTTCGTCGCGGAGCAGGCCGACGTCGTGGTCGTCGCCCCCGAGCTCGCGTCTGAAACGCGGCAGCTCATCGCAGATCACGACGTGGTGTGGCACGCGCGCGGCGTTCGCGAAGCCGACATCGACGATGCCTGGCTCGTGCACACGGCGACGGGCGACAGGACGATCGACGACCGCGTCGCCGCCTGGTCCGATGCCCGACGTGCCTTCTGCATCAACGCGTCCGACGGCGCGCACGGATCCGCTCGCATGCCGGCGCAGTCGCGCACCGGCGACGTCGTCGTGGGCGTCGCGAGCCACTCCGGCGTCGACCCCCGACGCAGCGCACGCGTGCACTCCGCGGTGCGCACGATGCTCGACGAGGGGCGCGCGCCGTTGCGTCGTGCGCGCTCCGATGCGGCAGGATCCGTCGCGCTCGTCGGCGGCGGCCCCGGCCCTGTCGACCTGCTGACGCTGCGCGCCAGGCGTCTGCTCGCCGAGGCCGACGTCGTCGTGGCCGACCGGCTCGGAGCGACCGCAGTGCTCGACCAACTCGACCCCGACGTTCGCGTCGTCCACGTCGGCAAGTCGCCGGGCCATCACTCCGTGACGCAGGACGGCATCAACGCGCTCCTGGTCGAGGAGGCTCTCGCGGGTCGACGCGTCGTCCGTCTCAAGGGCGGGGATCCGTTCGTGTACGGCCGCGGCGGCGAGGAGGTGGCCGCCTGCCTGGACGCCGGCGTCCCCGTCGAGGTCGTGCCGGGCATCTCGAGCGCCGTGTCCGTTCCGCAGGCTGCGGGGATCCCGGTGACGCACCGCGGGGTCGCCTCGAGCGTGCACATCATCAACGGCCAGTCCGGCGTCTCCCCGGCGACGCTCGCGTCGCTGACGGATCCGACCGTCACGACCGTGCTGCTCATGGGCGTTCGCGCCTTCGGTGAGATCGCCCGCGAGGCGCTCGAGCGCGGCGTGGCGGACACGCTGCCCGTCGCATTCGTCGAGAGCGGCCACACCGAGCAGCAGCGCACGACGCGGGCGACCCTCGGCACCGCCGAGCAGACGGCGCGTGCCGTCGGCGTCCGGAACCCCGCGGTGATCGTGCTCGGCGAGGTGGCGCGGCCGGAGCTCCTCCTGCCGCAGGCCTTGCCGTCGGCGACGGGTGTTGTGCGATGAACCGGCCGACTCTCGTGTGCTGCTCGCATGGCACCGCTTCATCGGCGGGTCGCGACGTCGTCACACGGATCGCGCAGCGCGCGGCAGAACTCGTCGAGGCCCCGCTCGCGGAGACGTACGTCGACGTGCAGTATCCGCAGGTCGACGAGGTCGTCGCCGCGCTCGACGGCCCGGGAGTCATCGTGCCGCTCCTGCTCTCCCCCGGCTTCCATACGCGAGTCGACATCGGTCGCGCCGCCCGGTTGCGCGACGACGTCACGGCAACGTCGACGCTCGGCCCGCACCCGCTGCTCGTCGACGTGCTCGCCGAGCGCGTCACGGCCGAGCGCATCGGCGACAATGACCACGTCGTCCTCGCGGCGGCGGGATCCTCGCGCCCGGAGGCCATCGCGCGCATCGACGACACGCGGGTCGCGCTCGCGGAGCGTCTGCGGATCCCCGTCACCGCGGGCTACGCCTACGGCGCCTCCCCGACCGTCGCCGAGGCGATCGCGCGGGCACGCACAGCCGGGGCGCGCCGGGTGATCGTCGCGAGCTATGTCCTCGCCCCCGGTCACTTCGCGAACCTCATCGCGACGGCGGGCGCCGACGTCGCGACCGATCCGGTCGGAACCGACCCGCGCGTCGCCGAGATCGTCGCGGAGCGCTATCGCGCAGCGCTCGCGGTCGATGTCTGACAGCTACCCACCAATTGCGTTCATGCCGCGTGTGGGCTGAAGGAACGTTTCGTCGTCGATGGCGTGACCGGGGAGCTTGCGCCAGATGCATTCGCGCAGGAGGCGCTCGACGTCGTCGTCGCCGGCGGATCCGCGCAGCAGCGGCACGAGGTCGAACTCGCTGTTCGAGAACAGGCAGTTGCGCAGCTGCCCGTCGGCGGTGAGCCGGAGGCGATCGCAGTCTCCGCAGAAGGGCGCGGTGACCGACGCGATCACGCCGACGGTGCTGTCCGTGCCGCCGAGCCGCCACGTCTCGGCGGGCGCGCCGCCGCGGCCCGGGACGGGCTCGAGGTTCCAGCGCGCCGAGAGGGAGTCGAGGATCTCTTCCCGCGTGACCATCCGGGCGCGGTCCCAGGTGTGCCCGGCGTCGAGGGGCATCTGCTCGATGAATCGCATCTGCGCGCCGTGCTCGAGCGCGAACTCCACGAGTTCGACGAGCTCGTCGTCGTTGACGTCGCGCATGGCGACCGCGTTGAACTTCAGCGGCCGCAGAGGCGAGGCGGCCGCCGCGCGGATCCCCGCGAGCACGTCGTCGAGCCGGTCGCGCCGCGTGAGGTCGCGGAAGCGGTCGCGCTGGACGGTGTCGATCGAGATGTTGAGGCGGGTGAGGCCGGCGTCGATGAGTTCGTCGAGACGGCCGTCCAGTCCGATCGCGTTGGTCGTCATGGCGACCTTGACCGGTCCGTCGGGCGTGTGGAGCCGTGCCAGTCGTGCGACGACGTCGGCGAGGTCACGCCGGAGGAGCGGCTCGCCCCCGGTGAGACGGAAAGTGGAGATGCCGCGTCCGGCGGCGATCCGCGCGACGCGTTCGATCTCGTCGACCGTGAGGATGCTCGTGCGCGCGAGCCACTCGTTGCCCTGCTCGGGCATGCAGTACGTGCAGCGCAGCGAGCAGCGGTCGGTCAGCGAGACGCGAAGGTCGCGATGGATCCGTCCGAAGCGGTCGACGAGGGGGCCCGTCGTCGGCATATCGGTCGGGACCGCCTCGCGCGGCCGGGTCGCGCGCAGCCGTACGGGAACGGCATTCATCGCCGCACCATCGAGATCTCGCCCATTCTCCCAGCCTACGAGCGCGCGACGGCGTCGGCGTCGTCGCGCTCCTCGGGAATAAGGCGGACATGCTCTGCCGGGACGGAAACGCGCACCGGATCCCCGGCGGCGATCCCGAGGGCGGCGACCTGCGCCGAGGGCACGTCGATCGCGAAGTCCGGCTCCGACACGTGGATGCGCGCGCCGCCCGGCGCCGGCTCGAGTCGATCGACGCGCACCAGCCACTCGTCTTCGGCGGCGTCGGATCGGGCGAGCCGGAGCGCGCCGGTCCACGTCGATTCCTCGGCGCGAGCGATGCGTGCGTCGGCGGGCCGGAACACGGCGACGACGGCGTCGCCGTCGTCGAGCTGGTCGTCGTCGGCGGATTCGAGGCGCACGGCCATCCCGAAGCTCTCCCCTGTCCATGCGCCGTCGGCCACCGTGCCGGGGAGGCGGTTGAGGCCCGCGGCCGACGCGACGAAGGCGGTCTCCGGTCGGGCGAGCACGTCGCGGACGGGGCCGCGTTGCGTGACCCGCCCGTCTTCGATGGCGATCATGCGGTGGGCGAGCGCGGCGGCGTCGAACGCGTCGTGGGTGACGAGGACGGTCGAGGTCATCGTCATCGCGAGCTGCTCACGCAACAGCGTGCGGATGTCGCTCGCCGTCTCGGTGTCGAGAGACGTGAGGGGCTCGTCCAGCAGCAACAGGCGCGGGGAGGTGGCCAGGGCCCGCGCGAGCGCGACGCGCTGCTGCTGCCCGCCCGACAGCTCGGCGGGTCGGTGCTCGCCGATGCCCGACAGCCCGACGCGCCAGAGCCATTCGTCGGCTTCGGAGCGCGCGCGACGCTTCGGGGTGTGACGCGTGCGGATCCCGAACGCCACGTTGTCGCGAGCGCTCAGGTGAGGGAAGAGCAGCGGTTTCTGGCGGAGGAGCACGACGCCGCGCTGGCGTGCCGCGACCGCGCGTCCGCTGGTGACGGTCGTGTCGCCGATCCGCACCTCGCCTCCTGTGAGCCGCAGCTCGCCAGCGAGCGCCTGCAGGAGCGTGGATTTGCCGGCGCCGCTCGGTCCCATCACGGCGAGCACCTCGTCGTGGCCCACTTCGAGATCGACGTCGAGTTCGAAGCGCTCCGAGCGGCGTGCGACGACGCGCCCAATGACAGCAGCGACGCTCATGTGACGCTCCCCGGGCGCCACGCCCGTGCCACGAGCAGGACGAGGAGGACCGCGACGATCAGGAGCACCGACAGCGCGACCGCGGCGCCCTGATCGACGCCGGAGCCGTTGAACGCGGTGTAGATCGCAAGCGGCATCGTCTGGGTGACGCCCGGAGCGTTTCCGGCGAACAGGGCGGTGGCGCCGAACTCGCCGATCGCGCGCGCGAAGCAGAGGATCGTGCCCGCGACGATCCCGTCACGTGCGAGGGGGATGGTGATGCGACGAAACACCGTCCCGCGTCCGGCGCCCAGCGATGCGGCCGCGCGCTCATAGTCCGTCCCCGCGGTGCGGACGGATCCTTCGACGGTCAGCACGAGGAATGGCAGGGCGACGAACACCTGGGCGATGACAACCGCGACGGTCGTGAACGACAGCGTGAGCTGGAACACCTCGTCGAGCCACTGGCCGACGAGTCCGGATCCGCCGAACAGGAACAGTAGCGCGACACCACCGACCATGGGCGGCAGGACGAGGGGGATCGCCACGATCACCCGCAGCACCGAGGCGAGCACGCGCGGCGCACGCGCCACGACGATCGCGAGCGGCACACCGACGATCAGGCAGATGGCCGTCGCGGCGGCGGCCGTGCCCAGCGACAGCAAGAGGGCGCTCATCGCCTGTTCGGAGACCGTGTCGCGCCAGAACGTCGACCAGTTCACGCGCGAGACGAGGGCCGCGAGCGGGAGAACGAGGAACAGCAGCGCGAGCACCGCCGGGATCATCAGAAGACGTGGCTGCGGGGAGCGCGTCAGTCGCGTCGTGCGCGGCATGCGGTTTCCTCCCTCATCGGCTCGGCGTCTTCCTCCATCATGGCGTGCCGAAGCCCCACCGCGCGAACGCGTCGCCTCCGGCGTCCGACAGAACGTAGTCGACGAACGCGTCGGCCGCGTCTCCGGCGCCAGTCCGCGCGGCGATCGGATACGCGTTGACGATCGCGTCGAGGCGCTCGTCGGCGACGGCCGCGATCCCGTCGGTCGCCTCGGCATCCGTGCGGTAGACGAGCCCGGCGTCCGCGATGCCGTCGGCGACCTTCCGCGCGACGGCGGTGACGTTCTGCTCGTAGCTCGCCGCGGCCAGGTCGATTCCGGCCTCATCGAGGGCGCGTTCGGTCGCGGATCCACACGGCACGCGCGCAGCGCACACGACGACGTCGAGCCGCGGATCTGCGAGATCCTCCAGCGCGGTGACGTCGTCGGTCCCGACAGGCACGGCGATGACGAGCGAGTTGGTCGCGAACACCACGGGCGGCTGCACGCGGTCGGCGATACGCGCCATCGTCGCTTCGTCGGCGACGGCGACGACGTCGATGGGGGCGCCCTCCGCGATCTGCGTCACAAGGGTGCTGGATCCGTCGTAGACGACCGGTGCGATCGCGATCTCCGGATGCGTGCCTGCGAACCCGGCGACGATCTCTTCGAATGCTCCGTGCAGCGAGGCCGCGACGGCCACGCGAAGAGGGCGTTCGTCGTCGCCCGGGGCGCAGGATCCGAGCGCGACGACGCCGACGAGGACGGCGATGGCCGCGAACACTCTGCGCATGTCGCCATTGTCCCGCACGAGCCTGGCGCCCCGTGCGCTCGGTACTCTCGGAGCATGCCTCTCCCCCCGCTCGTCGCACCCGTCGCCGCGCTGAGCGACGCCGAATCGGCGCGCACCGCGCGGCACGCCGCGCTCTACCCGCTCGGCGAAGAGGGCCAGCGACGGTTGGCCGCCGCGCACGTCGCCGTCGTCGGTGCCGGGGGCCTCGGCTCCCCCGCCGTGCTCGCGCTGGCCTCGGCCGGTGTCGGAACGATCACGATCATCGACGATGACGCGGTGGAGGCCTCAAACCTGCAGCGGCAGGTGATGCATCGTCTCCGCGACGTGGGCGCGCCGAAGACCGCCTCGGCGACTCGGGTCGCGCACGACCTCGCCCCGGAGTGCACCGTCGTCGAGGTCACCGAGCGCGTCACGACGGACAACGCGGCACGGATCCTCGCCGGAGCGGACCTCGTGCTCGACGGCACGGACACGATCGGCGCGCGCGAGGCCGTCGCGGCCGGGTGCGAGGCGCTCGGCGTTCCGCTCGTGTGGGGCGTCGTGCAGGAGTTCCACGCGCAGATCACCGTGTTCTGGTCGCAGCCACCCGCTGGTGTTCCCGCAACGCGGCTGGCCGACCTGCACCCTCCCGAGGCCGCCGGCGAGGCGCCGTCGTGCGCCGAGGTCGGTGTGCTCGGCGCACTCGTGATGCACGTCGGCTCGATCATGGCGACGCAGGCCGTACTGCTCATCGCGGGCATCGGTGAGCCGCTCGTGGGGAGAATCGCGCTCGTGGACGGACTCCGGTCGAGCGTGCGCGAGGTGCCGCTTCGCGGCTCCGCACCGGTGGCGGCGTCCCGCGTCACGTCCTCGCGCGGGACCGCGATCCGGCCTCGCGATCTCGACGAGCTCCTGCGCGACGGTGCCGCCCCGCTCCTCGTGGACGTCCGCTCGGCCCGAGAGCGTGAGACGCGCCCCGTCCGCGGATCCACGTGGCTGCCGATCGACGAGCTGCTCCGGGATCCCGTGGCAGCGGCCGAGCGGATCCGCACCGACGCGGGCGACCGCGCCATCGTGACCGTGTGCGCCGCGGGAGTCCGCTCCGCGCGCGCCAGCACCGTGCTCGCCCGCGAGGGACTCGAATCGCGCTCGCTCGACGGCGGCGTCGACGCGTGGCACCCGACGCCGACGGGCGCGGCACGGTGAGCGCGCTCACGCCGCTCGTGACGCACCGCGAGCGCGTGCTCGCCGCGGCGCGCCCGCTCGCGGTCGAGACGCTCGCGGTCACGGAGTCGGCCGGATCCACCCTGGCGTCGGCGGCGATCGCGCGCCTCGACATCCCCTCCTTCGACAACTCGGCCATGGATGGCTTCGCGGTGCGTTACGACGAGGTGGTCGGCGCATCCGAGGACACCCCTGTGCGGTTGCGCGTCGTCGCGGACGTGGCGGCCGGTTCCGCCTCGGATCCGACGCTCGGGCCCGGCGAGGCCGCGCGCATCATGACGGGGGCGCCCGTGCCCACCGCTGCGGACGCGATCGTCCCGTTCGAGGACACGGCCGGCGGGCTCGCCGCGTCCATGCTCGAGGCGACGGTCGTGCGGACGCCCGGTCGTCGCGGCGCACACATCCGACGCACCGCAGAGGACCTCGCGAACGGCGACATCGCGCTCGACGCCGGCACACCGCTCGGCGCCCTGCAGCTGTCGGCGCTCGTCGCCGCCGGGATCACCGAGGTGAGCGTCGCGCGCCGCCCACGGGTCGCGGTGTTCTCGACCGGCGCCGAGCTGGCCATGCCCGGCACCGTTCCCGCGCCCGGCCAGATCCCCGATTCGAACTCGATGCTGCTGGCGGGCCTCGTGACGGAGTCGGCGGGAGTCGTCGTCGCACGCCGCAGCTTGGGCGACGACCCGGACGAGCTGTTGCGCGCGATCGCCGATGTCGACGCCGATGTCATCGTGACCTCCGGCGGCGTGAGCGCCGGTGCCTATGAGCCCGTGCGGCAGGCGCTCGACGGAGCGATCGCGTTCGACCGCATCGCGATGCAGCCCGGCAAACCCCAGGGGTTCGGCGTCTTGCCGAGCGGGGCGCTGTTCTTCGGCCTGCCCGGGAATCCGGTCAGCGTCGCCGTCTCGTTTGAGATGTTCGTGCGGCCGGCACTGATGACGATGCAGCATCGTGCGCGCATCGATCGGCCACGCGTGACGCTTCCCGCGGCAGCGGCGTGGCGCCCCTCACGCGGCCGCACGCAGATCCTCCCGATCGCGTTCGACGGCGCCGGAGTGCGACCCGCGACGCTCGGCGGCTCGAGGTCTCACCTCGTCGGCGGGTTGGGACGCGCCGAGGGGTACGCGATCGTGCCGCAGGGTGTGGAGTCTGTGTCGGCCGGAGATCCGGTCGATGTCATGCTGGTGACATGAGCACCCTCACGCATCTCGACGCTTCCGGTCACGCGCACATGGTGGACGTGACTGAGAAGGAGCCGACCGTCCGCGCGGCCTCCGCGCGGGCGTTCGTTCGCGTCGCACCCGAGACGGTCGCCGTTCTCCGCGACGGGACCGTCCCGAAGGGCGACGTCTTGGCCGTCGCGCGGATCGCGGGGATCCAGGCGGCCAAGCGCACGCCGGACCTGCTGCCGCTCGCTCACGTCATCGGCGTGCACGGTGCCAGCGTCGACCTCGAGATCACCGACGACGGGATCGAGATCGAGGCGACCTGTCGCACCGCCGATCGCACGGGCGTCGAGATGGAGGCACTCACGGCGGTGACGGTCGCGGCGCTCACCGTGCTCGACATGGTCAAGGGCATCGACCGTTCCGCGATCATCGAGAACGCGCGCATCGTCAGCAAGACGGGCGGCCGCAGCGGATCTTGGACGCGCCCCGGCGAATGACCGCCCGTCCGCGCGACAGGACGCGCGCCGGCGGCTCATGGCAGGATCGGACATGAGGAGGACCACCATGAGCGATCCGAAGCACCTGCCGCCCGCGGCCCTCGAGGAGTGGACGCGCGCCGCGTGCGCCGAACTTGGCCTCGACGCCGACGAGATCGACATCGCGTTGGTGCTCGACCTCGCACGGGATGTCGCCCACAACGTCGCCCGGCCCGCCGCTCCCCTGACCGCCTTCCTCACCGGGCTCGCGGCGGGACGATCCTCGGATCCGGACGCCGCCCGCGCTGCGATCGCGCGCGCCACCGCGATGGCCAAGGAGTGGGACGCATGACGACGGTACGCTATTTCGCGGCCGCAGAAGAGGCGACCGGCCGCGGCGAGGAGACGCGAAGCGAGACGAGCCTCGACGCTCTCCGCGCAGCGCTCGTGACCGATCACCCGGGGCTGCGCGGGATCCTGCCGCGGTGCGCGGTGCTCGTCGACGGCACACGGCACGATGACGACGTCGCGCTCATCGGCTCCGAGACGATCGACGTCCTGCCGCCCTTCGCGGGCGGCTGAGCGGCGCGGATCCGCACGGGCGGTGTCAGCCGCCGAGCCCCTTCCATGCGGTGCTGCCGTCGGTCTCGACCTGGCGCTTCCACACGGGCAGGTCGCGTTTGACGTCTTCGATGATCGCGCGGCACGCGTCGAATGCCTCCGCGCGGTGCGCGGACGCGACCGCGATCACGATCGCTGGCTCCCCGACGGCGAGACGCCCGATGCGATGGCTGACGGCCACGATCGTCCCGGTCCGCTCGGCCGCGCGCGCGGCGATCTCGCCGAGGACCTTCTCAGCGTCCGGGTGAGCGGTGTATTCGAGCGCCGCGACCGCGCCGGCCGCATCCGGGTCATGGTCGCGCACGCGCCCGACGAACGTCGCCTCGGCGCCCATCCGGGGGTCGTCGACCAGCGCGAGGTGTGCGTCGAGCGTGATGGGTGACGTGCTGATCACGGCGTGCCGTACGGATCCGGGCGGGGGGTGCTCAGTCATGATCTCCTCCCGCGAGTTGACCGAGCGCGTGCGGCGCGATCCGCAGCAGCAGCGGCATCCCCTCAGCGACGGCTTCGGGCGATCCCGGCAAGTTGACGACGAGCGCGTCCCCGGCGACGCCCGCGATGCCCCGCGAGAGCAGCCCGCCCGGAGCGGCGAGGGATCCGATGCGGCGCAGCTCTTCGCCGATGCCCGGGATTTCGCGGTCGATGGCGGAGCGCGTGCCTTCCGGCGTCTCATCGCGCGGCGCGATGCCGGTGCCGCCCGAGGTGATCACGAGGCGCGCGCCGGACGCGAGCGCCTGGCGGATCGCCGAGGCGACCGCCGCGGAACCGTCGGGGACGACGGCGGGCGCCGCGACGTCGTAGCCGGCCTCGCGCAGAGACGCCGCCGCGATCGGCCCGGCGGCGTCGGCGCGTTCGCCAGCGGCGCTGCGGTCGCTCACCGTGATGACGGCGGCGCGAAGACCAGTCATTCTGCGTCCTCCGTCAGCAGATCGGGACGGCGCGTTCGGGTGCGTTCGAGCGCCTGTTCGTGGCGCCACTCGGCGACGCGGCCGTGGTGTCCGCTCAGCAGCACATCGGGCACCGTGAGGCCGCGCCACTCGGCGGGCTTGGTGTAGACGGGGTACTCGAGCAGCCCGGACTCGTGAGATTCCTCGACGAGGCTCTCGGGGTTGCCGACGACGCCCGGCACGAGACGGCCGACCGCCTCGATCATGGCCATGGAGGCGACCTCGCCGCCGTTCAGCACGTAGTCGCCGATGCTCACCAAGCGCACTCGTCCGCGCGCGGCGTAGTGGTCGATGACGCGCTGGTCGACCCCCTCGTAGCGGCCGCAGGCGAACACCAGGTGCTGCTCCTCAGCGAACTCGCGCGCGGTGCGCTGCGTGAAGACCTCGCCAGAGGGCGTCGGCACCACGAGCACGGACGTCTCGTCGAGGATCCCGTCGAGCGCCTCCCCCCAGGGCTCCGGCTTCATGACCATGCCGGCGCCGCCGCCGTACGGGGTGTCGTCGACGGTGCGGTGGCGGTCGTGGGTGTGATCGCGCAGGTCGTGCACGCGGAGGTCGAGGACGCCGGATTCTCGCGCCTTGCCGATGAGTGAGACGTCGAGCACATCGAAGAACGTCGGGAAGATCGTCACAATGTCGATGCGCATCCTCTGATCCTATTCCCCGCCCATGACAGCGGATCAGAGGCCCGTGTGGGCCACGATCCCTCGGCGGACCGCATCGAGCGCGCGACGGGCCGTGCGGGCGAGGTCGCCGTCGGCGACGAGGGAGATCTGGTCGAGCAGATCGATCGTCTGCTTCGTCCAGCGCACAAAGTCGCCCGCAGCCATGTCCGCCGTACCGAGTACGTGATCCAGCGATTGCCCGCGCGCCCACATCGTCATCGCCTGGGCGAGGCCGGGCGCGAGCGGAGCGGTGCCGGGGAGGCGGTGGTCGTGCTCGAGGTCGTCGAGCTCGGCCCAGAGCCGTTCGGTGACGTCGAGCGCTTCGCGAAAGGGGCCGCGGGGCAGCCCATAGTCGCCGTTCTGCTCGCCGCGACGCGGCTCGTACACGAGCGTGCAGGCGAGCGCCGCCAGCGCTGCGGGGTCGAGTCGCCGCCACAGGTCGCGCCGCAGCGACTCGGCGACGAGAAGGTCCCGGTCTCCGTAAATCCGCTTCATGCGGCTGCCGGCCTCCGTCAGCACGGTGTCGCCCTCCGCGATCCGCACGTAGTCGAGCGCGGCGAGCACGTCGACGATGCGGTCGAACTGCCGTGCGACCGTTCCCGTGCGTGACGAGATCTGCCGCCGCTGCTTGTCGGTCTGCCGCTTCAGCTTGTAGTAGCGCTCGCCCCACCGGGCATGCTGCTCGCGGTCCTCGCACCGGTGACAGGGGTGCCGCTGCATGCTCTTCTTGAGGCTCGTGATCTGCTGTCGACGCTGCTCCTCGCGCGCCTTCGAGGGCGTCCGGTCCCTGCGCGCCTTCTTCTCGAGATCGCTCAGCTCGCGCCGGATCGCCGCGTACTCGGCGAAGTCCCCGCGATGGCAACGCATGGCCGTGAGGTACCCCTCGAGCGATTCCTCCGCGCGCCTCACCTCTCGGGCGAGGCCGACCACCGCGCGGTCGGCCTGGAACTGGGCGAACGACGATTCGAGGATCTCGCGGGCGGACGAGCGGCCGAACTGGTCGATGAGATTCACGGCCATGTTGTATGTCGGGCGGAAGGACGAGTTGAGCGGGTACGTGCGCCGCGATGCGAGCGAGGCCACCGCGTGCGGGTCGAGGCCGTCGGTCCAGTGCACGACGGCGTGGCCCTCGACGTCGATGCCGCGCCTGCCGGCACGTCCGGTCAGCTGCGTGTACTCGCCCGAGGTGATCGGAACCCGCGCCTCGCCGTTGAACTTCTCGAGCTTCTCGAGCACGACAGTGCGCGCGGGCATGTTGATGCCGAGCGCGAGCGTCTCGGTCGCGAAGACGACCTTGACGAGCTTGCGTTGGAAGAGCTCCTCGACGATCTCCTTGAACGCCGGAAGCAGCCCCGCATGGTGCGCCGCGAGGCCGCGCTCGAGATCGTTCGCCCACTCGAAGTAGCCGAGTGCGCCGAGGTCCTCGTCCTGCAGCGACGCCGTGCGCCGACGCACGATCTCGCGAATGGCCTCGCGCTCCTCCCTCGTCGTCAGGCGGATCCCCGCGCGCCGCGCCTGCGCGACGGCCTGGTCGCACCCGATGCGGCTGAAGATGAAGAAGATCGCCGGAAGCAGCTGCTGTCGATCCAGCAGACCGATCGCCTCGGCCCTGTCGAGGCGCGCTCCCATGCGCGGCGCGCGCGGCGGGCGTCGGTTCCCGCGGCCGCGCCGCGGCGGTCCGCCATCGGACGGGAGACCGCGCCCCATCCGCAGCAGCTGCGTGTTGACGCTCGGCTCGCCGGGGCGGGCCCGCTCATCGAAGAGGGGCAGGAGCTCGCCGCGCGTGAGCACATGTTGCTCCAGCGGAACCGGTCGCGTCTCGGAGACGATGACCTCCGTGGATCCGCGCACCGTGCCGAGCCAATCGCCGAACTCCTCGGCGTTCGACACCGTCGCCGACAGGGCGACGAGCCGCACGCTCTCGGGGAGATGGATGATGACCTCCTCCCACACGGCGCCGCGGAACCGATCGGCAAGGTAGTGCACCTCGTCCATGACGACGTAGCGCAGATCGAGGAGCGCGCGCGAGGAGGCGTAGATCATGTTCCGCAGCACCTCGGTCGTCATCACGACGACGCGCGCGTGCGAGTTGATGTTCGTGTCGCCGGTGAGCAGACCGACGTTCTCTGCCCCGTAGACCTCCTGCAGCTCGCGGAACTTCTGGTTCGACAGCGCCTTCATCGGCGTGGTGTAGAACGCCTTGTCCGTGTCAGAGCGCATCGCGAGATGGATCGCGAACTCGCCGACGATCGTCTTGCCGGCGCCTGTCGGCGCGGCGACCAACACGCTCGACCCGCCTTCCAGCGCACGACAGCTGGCGACCTGGAACGGATCGAGTTCGAATCGCTGCGCGTCGGCGAACTCAGCGGTGACGGGGTGCTCGCGGACGCTCTTCGCCTCGGCGTATCGCTCGGACGGTGTGGCGGAGGACATGGTCCCATCCCACCACGACCCGGCGCCGTCAGTCGTATGCGACGAACAGATCGGGGTTCCGCTTGCGCCGACGCCAGTCGAACAGCAGACAGACGCTCGCCGCGATCATGTACAGCACGAACATGATGGCCGCGACGACGAGGAACGTCACCATGTCGGCCGGAGGCGATGCGAACATCCCGAAGACGAGGCAGAGGAGCAGGACCCACCGCCACGCGCGCATGACCTGCTTGCCCTGCACCACGCCGACGAGATTCAGCGCGACGAGCACGGCCGGGGTGACGAACCCGATGCCGATGATCATGAGGGTGCGGAAGACGAAGTTGTAGTACTCCCTCGCGTCGAAGAGCTGTCCAACGCTCGCGACGTCGTCTGGGAAGAACGACGCCATGATCGTGATGATGTTCGGCAGCAGGAAGATCGCAAGCGTGATGCCGCCGGCGAACAGCGGGATCGCGGCGCCCATGAATCCCATGCCGACCCAGAACTCCCGGCGCTTCAGGCCCGGCGTGACGAAGCGCCACAGCTGCCAGAGCCAGACCGGCGAGGAGATGACGATGCCCGCGACCAGCGAGATCCGGAACCGCATCTCGAACGGTCCGGTCACGGTCGTGAAGGTGAGCCGCGTGAACTCTTCGTCCCCGATGTTCTCCGCCACCTGCACGATCGGCTGTGTCAGCCACCCGATGACCCATTCGGTGGCGAACGCAGCCGCGATCATGCCCGCGATCAGGCCGATCACGGCGAACATCAGTCGCTTGCGAAGCTCGCGAAGATGCCCTGCGAGCGTCATCTTCCGGTCGTTCGACAGACCGCGCCCGTCCGAGGCACCCTCGCCTCGGAGGGAACCCACCACTGCCGGCTACGTGTCCTTCGAGCCCGACGGCGCGTCGCCATCGGTGCGGCTGGTCGATGCCTCGTCCTGCGGCTCGGCCGTGTTCTCGGCCGTGCCGTCCTCGCGCATCTGCTTCATCTCGCCTTTGAAGGCGCGCGCGGACTGTCCCATGCTCTTCGCGAGCGCGGGCAGCCGCGACGCGCCGAAGATGAGCAGGATGATCACGAGGATCAGCAGAATCTGCATACCCCCGGCATTACCGAGAAAACCCATGAGCACTCCGTCCTGTGCGTCGTCGGCCTCAGTCTACCGTCGACACATACAGACTCTCCGCGAGAACCGCCCATTCGCGGGCCGCGTCGCGCGCCGCGGCCGGTGCGACCACCTCGACGTCTCCCCCGCCGCGCGCCGCGATCCGCCGCAGGGTGCCGATGTCCGCGATCGGAATCCGGGCGTAGGTCTCCGTACCGGATTCCGCGACCTCGGCGTGTTCGAGGAACTGCGCGAGCATCGCGCGCATCCGCGTGGGGAATCGCAAGGTGGCGACGACGTCGGCCGCGCCGGGAACGAACAGTTCAGGCCGCACATCGGCCGCGTGATTCGCGATCTCGTCGGTCACGACGACATCGCTCATGCGCTCGAGATGGAACGTGCGGGTCGCCTCGCGCAGGTGGCACCAGCCCTGCAGGTACCACTCGCTGCTCGAGAGCAACATTCCCGCGGGATCCACCGTGCGCGTCGTCGCGTCTCCCTTGAGGCTGCGGTAGGTGAAGCGCACGACCTTCCGCTCGCGCACCGCGCGGGACAGCTCCGCGCGCGCCTCGTCGATCGGCGCGTCGACCGCGACGGCAGCGGAACCCGCGCCACTCGAGCCGCGGGCGAGCTTGCGTCTGAGGTCCTCGAGCCCGTCGTCGTCGAGCATGCCCGTCATGGCCTGGGCGAGCTGGAGGCCCGCGATGAGCGCGGCCGCCTCGCGCGTCGTGAAGCGCTGCACCCGATCGATCCCCACCGTCTGCGTCAGCAGGATCGCGTCCTGCTGCTCGAGCAGATTCCAGTCGATGTCGAACATGTCGCCCGTGTAGTAGCCGCCGGACGGTCCGCCGACGACAGTGAGGGTGCGCAGCATCGATCGCATCTGCTCGGGCGTCACGTCGAATTCGCGGGCCGCGTCGTCGACCGGCACCTCGCCGCGTTCCAGCAGCCACGGCACGAGCGTCAGGTACACGCGCATGCGCTCGGTCGAGTCGAATGCGGGGCGTCGTTTCGGCTTCTCGGGTGCGGCGGCCTCGGCTCGGTCGAGGTCGGCCGGTCGCGCGTGCAGCACGCGGACGGCTCGGAGGCGGTCGAGCACGAGGTCCCGCAGCTCCGCCGGCGCGACAACCCGCGCGTCCGGTCCGTACGAGGCGATTTCGTCGGCGAGCACCGGTGCGTCCACGTATGGCACCGTGAGGCCCTGCTCGTCGGACGGCACCGCACGGCGAGAGAGGCGCAGCCACGCCTCGGATCCGGGCGTCACCTCGATGACCGCCCGCTGGCGATCCGCGAGGGCGCGCAGTCCTGCGAGCGCGCGATCGGCTGCGCCCGCTGAGTCAACGGGATCGAAGCGGGTTCCCGTGGTCCGGACCTCGGAGACGATGCGGCTCAGCAGGAAGGTGCGCGGCTCGCCGGTCCCCTCGTCGTCGGCGTGCAGGTGCCAGCGCCCCTCGAACTGCACGAGCGCGAGCGGCCGCACCCGGCGGTTGCGGATGCGTTGGCTTCCGGGCCGCAGGTAGTCGAATCTGACCTCGGACCCGCGGTCGATCGCGCGCTGCAGCGGCTCGAACGACTCGTCCCTGGCACTCAGCCGCGGCGTGAAGCCGATGATGGGCTCGTCGACGTCGAGACCGAGCGCGCGGATCTTTCGCAGGCCGGCGCGGGCCTCGCGTGACATCGTCGCCTCGCTCCAGGCGTCGGCGGCGAGGCTGAGCACGGCGAGCTCGGCGGGGGTGAACTCGAGATCTTCGGGAAGGCCGTTGTCCTCGCGCGGGATCCGATACCGCGCCTCGCGCAGGTTGAGCGGGTTGTCGCTGTCGCCGATGACCTGGATGCGCGAACCGAGCTCCGCGAGCTGCTGCTTGTCGCGCTCGAACATGCGCTCGAGCGCCGGCTCGTCGACGCCCTCGCGTGCGCGGTCGACGTATCCCGTGACGGATTCGAAGATCTGGGCGCGCGTGAGGCCGACCTCGGTGCCCAGTAGGGCGACCGTGAGGTTCATCAGCCGTTCTTCGGCGCGGATCCTGTCAGCCACGCCGTCATCCTACGACCGGCCGAGCGGAATCACTCGGTGGCGGGCACGGCTCCGAGCACATCGATCACGGAGACCGTCGCGTCGCCGTCGCCATCCGGCACCACGGTGAGGATCTGCGAGCCGATCGTCGCACCCTCGAGCGCCTCGGCGAAGCCCTCCGGCAGCTCCTCGAGCGTCGCGGTCTCCGGCGAGTCGCTCTGCCAAGTCGAGTTCGCCACGGATCCCGACGACCAGCGCACGTTCGTGTACTGCAGCGTGAGCAGCTCACCCTCGGCGATCTCGGCGCCGTCGCCCGCGATGAGGGTCTGGGTCTCCTGCTCGGCGGGCGCGGAGCCCGCCGGAATCGTCACTCCGGGCACACCGTTCGCGTCGCGGACGACACGCGGCATGCCGGAGTCGGCGTTGTAGACGAGCGACCCCTCGGCCGAGGCCGGCAGCACGCGATTCACGTCGATCACGGCCACGATGCTCGACAGGTCGGGAGTCTCGGCGCCGTCGTTGCCCTGCTGCACGGCGACCTGCTGCAGCACCTGCTGCACCTGCGCGCCGAATTCCGGCACAACGCCGTCATCGCCGAACGTGGCGACCATGCGCGTTCCTTCGCTCGCGCACAGGAGCGCCTCGTCGATCCCGGGAAGCATCTGCTCGCTCACGACGCTTGGCGTCACGATGCGGGTGAGGCTGCCCGGCTCGCCCCACATCGGCACGGTGGCGCCGGTGGCGGGGTCGACGAACAGCAGGTCGAGCGCGACCCCCTGGCCGAGCGACTCGATCACGCGGCCGTCGCCGGGGACGATGTCGCTGTGCGCGGCCCCCGCGGCCGTGAATCCGGCGGGCGCATCGACCGTCAGGTCGGGTCCGAAATCACCCGAGACCTCGATCGCATCGATGGCGGGGCCGGTCACGGCCTCTCGCCCACACGACTCCGCCGTGGCGGGTGCGGAGGCGCATCCCGCGAGGGCGAGCGCGGTGAATCCGAGAACACTGGCTACGGCTGTCGTCTTGCGCACCGGAACAGTTTAGGCCACGTCGCCGTCGGATTCGCCGCGCGTCTCCTGGTCGCGCTCCGCGGTCGCGCGGCGGACGCCGTCTGCGGCCTTCTGCGCCTCACGGACGCGCTTGCGGAGATTCTTGTCGGTGATCTCACGGTCTCCGACGGATCCAGGGGTCCACAGCCGCTCGTCCTCGTCGCCGTAGCTGCGCTTCGAGGCGCGACGCTTGATCTCCGGCGGCACGCTGCCGTCGGCGAGCTTGCGCGCCGTGATGAGGAAGCCCGTGTGCGCGACCATCCGGTGATCCGGCCGGACAGCGAGACCGTCGACGTGCCATCCGCGCACCATCGTCTCGCTCGATTCGGGCTCGGTGAAGCTTCCCATCCCCCGCATGAACTCGGCGATGCGACTGAGCTGCGTGGCGGTCGCGACGTAGCACGTGACGACGCCGCCCGGCGCGAGCGCGTCGCTGACGGCGGGCAGGACCTCCCAGGGCGCGAGCATGTCGAGCACGACACGGTCGACGGATGCGGCGGGCAGCTCGCGCGGCAGCGCCTCCGCGAGGTCGCCGAGGTGGATCTGCCACTGCGGCGGGAGCTCGCCGAAGAACGTCTCGATGTTCGCGCGGGCGACCTCCGCGAAGTCCTCGCGTCGCTCGAACGAATGCAGGCGCCCGGTCTCGCCGACCGCACGCAGCAGGCTTCCCGACAGGGCGCCGGATCCGACGCCCGCCTCGACGACGACCGCGCCCGGGAACACGTCGGCCTGTGCGATGATCTGCGCGGCATCCTTCGGGTACACGATCGCGGCGCCGCGCGGCATCGACATCACGAAGTCGCGCAGCAGCGGCCGCAGGCACAGATACTCGTGGCCATCGCTGTTCGCAACGACCGAGCCGTCGTCGCGACCGACGACATCCTCGTGGCGGAGGACGCCGAGATGCGTGTGCAGCTCGCCCTCCTCGCGCAACGTGATCGTCTGCAGCTTGCCCTTCGGTCCGGTCAGCTGCACGCGGTCGCCGTAGCGGAAGGGTCCGCGAACCGGGGTCACGTGCCCATCCGGGAGTGCGCCGCTCGCCACACGTCCGCGGCGTGGTCGAAGGTGCGGCCCGCGAGGGTTTCCCAGATCACGTCAGCGCCGAGGTCATCCAGGCCGATGAGGTTCGGCACGCCGATCGTGGCGGCACCCGACGACACGGCCGCCCGCAAGCCGGTCGGCGAGTCCTCGATGGCGACGCAATCGCGGATGTCGACGTCCAGCGCACGCGCTCCCGCGAGGTAGGCGTCCGGATACGGCTTGGGGCGCTCGACGTCGTCGCCGCCGAAGATCACGTCGAAGGCGTCGAACTCGATGAGCCCGGCGACGTGGGCGGCCATCCGATGGCGCGACATCGTCACGAGCGCTGTCTTCACACCGCGTTCGCGCAGCTCGCGCAGGAACTCCCATGCTCCGGGGCGGAACGGCACGCCGTTCTCGGTGAGCTGCTGCAGCACGCTGTCGGTGAGGTAGTCGACGATCTCCGGCACTGCCATCTCCACGCCGCGACCCTGGAGGATCCGCGCAGAGCCTTCGAGGTCGTTGCCGATCAGCTGGAGGGCATCCTCATGCGTCCAGGTGCCGCCGAAGCGCTCGACGAGCGGCGTCTCGGCTGCCATCCAGTACGGTTCGGAGTCGATCAGCGTTCCATCCATGTCCCACAGGACGGCCTTCGGCCAGGCAGTGTCGGTGAAAGTCACCTCACCAGACTATGGGGTCCGTGATGGCGATAACCTGGTGGGAATCGAGCAGGAGGGACACGGGTGGACGACACGACACGGGATGCCCTCGGTCCGCGGATCGCGGTAGCCGCATTCGACGGATGGAACGACGCCGGCGAGGCGGCCTCACACGCCACGAGCGTGCTGCGCGAGTCGACCCCCAGCATCGAGGTCGCGTCGGTGGATCCGGAGCTCTTCTTCGACTATCAGTACACCCGGCCGTTCCTCCGCACCGACGGTGAGGGGCGGCGACACATCGACTGGCCCGAGGCCAGCCTGTATCGTCCTCGCGATGCGAACGGCTTCTGGACACTGCGCGGCGTCGAACCGGCCCGCGCATGGCGCAGCTTCACCTCGGAGTTCGTCGATGCGCTGCTGGCCGAGGACGTCACCGGCCTCATCGCGGTCGGCGCCATGATGAGCGACGTGCCGCACACGCGTCCGATCGCCGTGCACGCCGTGAGCGAGAACGAGCTTCTCCGCGACCAGCTCGACATCGACCGCGGCCGCTACGAGGGGCCCACGGGGATCCTCGGCGTCCTCACCGATGCCACGGAGCGCGCGGGGATTCCGACGATGTCGCTGTGGGCGAGCGTGCCGCACTACGTCGCTGGCACGTCGCCGTCGCCGAAGGCGACGCTCGCGCTGCTCGAGCGGCTCAGCGACCTCACCGCGCGCGAGATCGACCTCGGCTCACTCCCGACCGAAGCCGCCGCGTGGGAGGCGACGGTCGACGCGGCCGCCGCGGACGACGACGAGATGACGGACTACATCCATCAGCTCGAGGAGACGCGCGACACGTGGGACTCGCCCGATGCCTCGGGAGACGCGATCGCCCAGGCCTTCGAGAAATACCTGCGCGGAGACGGCGGCGGCAAGGGCCGCCCCCCGCGCGGCTGACGGATCAGTACGCCGACAGGACGCCGGTGCCGAGCAGCACCATGATGACGGCGCCAAGAACGACCCGGTAGATCACGAACGGCATGAACGTGCCGCGCTCGAGATACCGCATCAGGTACGCGACGACCGCCCAGCCGACGACGAACGCGGCAATCGTCGCCGCGATCGTGCCACCCCACCCGTACGGACCGAGATCATTCGTCTCCAGCCCGTGCTTGAGCTCGTACAGACCCGATCCGAACACCGCGGGAATCGCCATGAGGAAGGAGAACTCGGCGGCAGTTGTGCGCTTGTAGCCGAGCGCACGCGCGGCCGTCGTCGTCGCTCCCGACCGCGAGACGCCCGGCACCAGCGCAAGGGCCTGGGCCGTGCCGACCATGATGCCGTGCGGGTACGTCACCTCAGACATCTCACGAGTGCGCCGTGCGAAGCGGTCGGCGATGCCGAGGATCAGGCCGAAGACGATCAGCACGATCGCCACGAGCCATAGGTTGCGGAACACGTCGCGGATGTAGTCCTGCAGTGTGAAACCGAGCACGCCGATCGGAATCGACGCGACGATGACGAGCCACCCCATGCGGGCGTCCGGGTCGTTGCGCGGGACCTTGCCCACGAGGGACTGCGCCCAGCGCCCGATGATGCGCACGATCTTCGACCAGAAGTACACGAGCACCGCGACCTCGGTGCCGATCTGCGAGATCGCGGTGAA
>DWXU01000050.1:0-3456 GCA_019119065.1 Candidatus Microbacterium pullistercoris
CTCCTTCAATCAGGACACCTACCCCACCATCGTCGAGGAGTACATCGACGCGGGCCTCGTGCGCTTCGAGGTCGTCGACGTCGCGTTCTTCGGTGACGAGTCGGTCGACGGACAGATCGCCGCACGCGCAGCGGGCGAGCAGGGGAGGTTCTTCGAGTTCCTCGATGTTGCCTACGCCGCCGCGCCCGACAGGGGCCACCCCGACATGCCGCGAGAGAAGCTGATCGGCTTCGCGGAAGATGCCGGCGTGCCCGACATCGAGCAGTTCACGGCTGACCTCGACGACCCGGAGATGCGCACGGCCGCGGAACAGAGCACCGCCTATGCACAGCAGGTGGGGGTCAACGCGGTCCCGTTCTTCCTCGCGGGCGACGTCGCCCTCTCCGGCGCACAGCCCGTGGACGTCTTCCGCGACTACCTCGATCGGGCCGTCGAGAGCGCGGGCTGAGCCATGAGCATCGGGTTTCTCGGCGCCTTCATCGGCGGGCTGCTCACGCTGCTCAGCCCCTGCTCGGTGATGCTGCTGCCCGCGTTCTTCTCCTACGCGTTCTCCGACGCCCGCAAGCTGATTGCGCGGACGGGGATCTTCTACCTCGGCCTCATCACGACGCTCCTCCCCCTCGGTGTGCTCGCCGGAACGTTGGGCTCGTTCGTCAATCAGCACCGCTACACGCTCGTAACGGTGGCCGCGGGCATCGTGATCGCGCTCGGTGCCCTCATGCTCCTCAACGTTCCGCTGCCCTTCCTCCGCGGCGGGCAGGGCTCGGCGGAGAGCACCTCGCCCGTGTCGGTCTACGCGCTCGGCACGGTGTACGGCCTCGCCGGCGTCTGCGCGGGCCCGCTGCTGGGCGCGGTGCTCACCGTCGCCGCGGTGACGGGCAGCGCTCTGTACGGCGGGCTCATCCTGCTCCTGTTCGCCGCCGGCATGGCCCTGCCGTTGCTCGTCCTGGCACTCGTGTGGGGCCGGCTGCCGTTCGTGCGCCGCCTCATCCGACCGCGCGAGGTGCGTATCGGTCGCTGGCGCAACACGTGGACGGGCATCATCGGCGGCGCGCTCACCATCGCGCTCGGCGTGCTGCTGATCGTCACGAGCGGCACGTCCTCCCTCGGCGGCCTGCTCGACGCGTCCACGCAGGTCGAGATCGAAGGCTGGGCCTACCAGGCGACCAGCGGCGTCCCCGACTGGCTCGTCGCGGCCGTCGTCGTCCTCATCGCGGGCGGAGCCTGGCTCTTCGTGCACCGGCGACGGGTGAAGGAACGCAGGCGCGCTGCATCGGCGTCGACCTCCGAGCCCCCGCGCTGACGCCACGAAGTGCACGTGCCCGACGAGGCCTCACGCCTTCGTCGGCGCACCGCCCGGAACCGCGGGAAGCTCCACGACCTCAGCGAGTCCGCTGTAGCGCGGGCCAGCGAGGCGACCGACGGGGCGCAGCAGCTCGGTGTCGATGCGTCCGTCCGTCATCACGGCTTCATCGATGTGCCATCCCACGACGCGCCCGACGACGAACTGTCCGCCGGTCGGGCTGAATTCGATCGTGCGCTCGTGCACCATCTCCATGCTGACCTTCACGTCGGCCAGACGCGGGACGCGCACGTGTTCCGAGGCCGCCAACCGCAGATCCTGCGCCTCGACCTCGCTGTCGTCGGGGGCCAGCCATTCGCTCGACGCGTGCATCGGCTCGAGCATGTCATCCGTCACCACGTTGATGACGTACTCGCCGTCGCGTTCGATGTTCTCGATCGTGTCCTTGCGGCCCTCCGGCCGCCGATTCACCGTGAAGCCCAGCATGGCGGGGTGTTGGCTGACCCACGCGAAGGAGCTGAACGGCGCGAGGTTGACGGCGTGCGGTGCGATGCCGCTCGTCACCCAGGCGATGGGGCGTGGCACGACCGACCCCACGAGCAGGCGGTAGGTCGAGGCGGCGTCGAGAGTCGAGGCGTCGATGAACAACGAAGGTCTCCTTCAGGTCAGAGCCAGTGTGGCGGTTCGGGTAGAGCGCGGAGTCGCTCGAGCACGTCGCGCGGGAGGTCGCGGATCGCGGAAGGGCCGGCAAGATCGACGGATCTCGTCCACACCTCGTTGCACCGCCTCCACACAGTGTCCGCTGCGAGGATCGGGGGCTTCCCGGTCACGCGGATCTTCTCGGACCACACCTCCGCCGGCAGGTCGCGCCATTCGACGTTCAGGTGGACGGCGGCGTGGGCGGAGAGGTTTCGGAGCGCTTCGGGCGGCAGCGTGGCGGCGAAGTCGATGTCGCGGATGCGCTCCGCCGCATCGACGAGAACGGGCTCGGAGGCTCGGGTGCGCAGCGCCTCGACCGCGTGCGCGGTCGCACGCGCATCGAGCGCCACGTGAGCGACGACGCGCGCGTTCGTCCAGCCGGGCACGAACGACTCGGATCCGAGATCGCCGTTCGGCAGCTGCCCCAGCACGCGCGAGAAGTACGCCTGCCCGCGACGCGCCAGCAGCAGCTCGGCCGCGAGCGCGGGGTCGGCGACGTTGTCGGTGCGAGCGGCCATCAGCGCGTTCGGATCCGGTTGCGCAGCGCGCCGATGCCGTCGATCGTGGTGACCAGCTCGTCGCCGTCGGCCAGATACCGTGCGGGCGTGCGTGCATGTCCGACGCCGCCCGGTGTGCCCGTGGCGATCACATCGCCCGGCTCGAGCGTGAAGATCGCCGAGATGTACGCGACGAGGTCGGCCGGCGTGAACACGAGGTCATCGGTCGCCCCGTCCTGCATCGTCTCGCCATTGACATCGCACCGGATGCTCGGCCCCGGCTCGAACTCGTCCGCTGTCACCAGCACGGGGCCGAGCGGTGTCGTCGCCTCGAAGTTCTTGCCCTGCATCCACTGCACCGTGCGGTTCTGGAAGTCCCGCATCGAGATGTCGTTGAGCACGCTGTACCCCGCGATCGCCGCCGCCGCGGCAGCAGGATCCGCGTCGCGCACGCGTTCGCCGATCACGACGGCGAGCTCGGCCTCCCAGTCGACCTGATCGGCCGCGTGGGCGGGAATCGCGATGTCGTCGTAAGGCCCCGTGATCGCCGTTCCGAACTTCGCGAACAGGGTCGGATGCGCGGGCAGCTCGCGCCCCATCTCGAGGATGTGCTCGCGATAGTTAAGGCCGACACACACGACCTTGCCCGGTCGCGGAATCACGGCACCCCAGTTCTCCGGGGCGAGCCCGTCGATCGCGGTCTGGTGTCCGTCGGCCGAAGCCGCGCGCGTGCGCCACTCCGGATCCGCGAGGAGCGCGCCGACGTCCGCGGCCCCCACGACGTCCGTGGCGATTCCGTCAGCGACGACCGCGGCCGACGTGGTGCCGTCTCCGTGGCGCAGGGTCGCGAGCCTCATCGCACACCGTCTCGTTCGGGAACGTACGTGCGGGCGAAGCCGAGTCGCTCGATCACGGGGGCGTCGCTGAATCGGAACAGATCGAAGCCGGTCTCGGCCC
>DWXU01000051.1:0-10675 GCA_019119065.1 Candidatus Microbacterium pullistercoris
CGCTGAGCGGGGTCGCCACGGGACAGACGGCAGTGATCTATCGCGGGACACGCGTCCTCGGCCAGTGCACCATCGACCGTACGGCCCCCGCGCACGCCGCTGACCGCGTTCTCGTCGATTGACGCACCTCGCGTACGGCCCCCGCGCACGCCGCTGACGGCGTTCTCGTCGATTGACGCACGTTCGTGCGCCTGCTCTCCTCGGCCTTGTCATCGACGCACGCGGGCGCCGTACGTAAACGACGCACCCCACGAACTCTGTCGGGTGTCCGCCGTAGGATCGAGGCGTGACTACCGCGGCCAGTGATCTCTCGCTCGACGACGCACGCGCCGAGGCGGCCGATCTCGTCGCCCGCATCGATGACGCGCGCGAGGCGTATTACGGATCCGATCGGTCGCGCGTCGACGACCCGACGTACGACGCGTGGATGCACCGGCTCGAGGAGATCGAGGCCGCGCACCCCGTGCTCCGGGCACAGGACTCGCCGACGCAGACGGTCGGATCCGCCGAAAACACTGGTCTCGAGACGATCACACACGCCGAGCGCATGCTGAGCCTCGATAACGTCTTCTCCGCGGACGAGCTCGTCGCGTGGTGTGAGAAGACCGTCGCTGCCGCGGGGCGCGATGTGCGCTGGCTCACGGAGCTCAAGATCGACGGTCTCGCGATCAGCCTGCGATACGAGCGCGGTATCCTCACCTCCGCGGCCACGCGCGGCGACGGGCGCATCGGCGAGCTCGTCACCGACAACGCACGCCTCGTCACGGGCATCCCCGAGAAGCTCGCGGGCGACGGCCATCCCGACATCGTGGAAGTGCGCGGCGAAGTGTTCATCCCCGTCGAGGAGTTCCACGCGCTCAACGCAGGCCAGGCGTCGCGCCGCGAGCGCGCGTTCGACGAGGCGCGCGAACGCTGGGAGCGTCGTGCCTCCACCGCCAAGAAGCCGTTCGACGAGGAACGACAGCGACAGGCGGCCGACCGTCGTTTCCCGGCATTCGCGAACCCGCGCAATGCGGCCAGCGGCGGCCTCCGGCAGCAGCTCGAGAAGAAGACCGGCCTCGAACGCGAGGCGGGAGAGGCTCGCCTCGAGGGGCTGCGTCTCTACGTGCACGGCATCGGCGCGTGGCCGGATCCGCCCGTCACGGCGCAGAGCGAGGTCTACGACCTGCTTGCGGGATGGGGACTTCCGACGAGCCCGCACTCGACCGTGAACTCGTCGATCGACGAGGTCGTGCGGTTCGTCGAGCAGTACGGCGAGAACCGGCACACGGTCGAACACGAACTCGACGGCATCGTCGTGAAGGTCGACGAGCTCGCCCTGCATGACGAACTCGGCATTACCAGCAGGGCACCGCGGTGGGCGATCGCCTACAAATACCCGCCCGAGGAGGTCCAGACCACGCTCCTCGACATCCGCGTCGGCGTCGGCCGCACCGGGCGTGCGACGCCGTACGCGGTCATGGAGCCGAAACTCGTCGCGGGCAGCGTCGTGCGGCAGGCGACCCTGCACAATCGCGACGTCGTCGTCGAGAAGGGCGTCCTGATCGGCGACACGGTCGTGCTCCGCAAGGCCGGCGACGTCATCCCCGAGATCCTCGGGCCCGTGATCGAGAACCGCGACGGCTCCGAACGCGCCTTCGTGATGCCGACCGACTGTCCGGAGTGCGGCTCCGAGCTGCGCCCGATGAAGGAGGGCGACGTCGATCTGCGTTGCCCGAACGGCGAAGACTGTCCCGCACAGGTGCGCGGCCGCGTCGAGCACATCGGCTCCCGCGGAGCGCTCGACATCGAAGCGCTCGGAGAGGTGACAGCCGCGGCTCTCACTCAGCCCGCCCGGTCGGCCCAGACCGGCGACCCGCTCGACCCCGTGCTGCGCACGGAGGCCGGCCTGTTCGACCTCACCCTCGACGAGATCGTGCCGATCGAGGTCATCGTCACCGACCCGGAGACGGGGGAGGACCGCACCGACGACGACGGACGTCCGGTCCGCCGCGCCCCGTTCCAGAAGGTCGAGAAGACCTACCCTCCGGGATGGGAGGACGCGACGCCCGCAGAACGGCGCAAGGCAGGGATCCGCAAGGACCACGAGGTCATCCATCCGTCGGCGCAGGCGACGAAGCTGCTCGCCGAGCTCGAGCGCGCCCAGCAGAAGGAGCTGTGGCGCCAGCTTGTCGCGCTCAACATTCGCCACGTGGGGCCAGTCGCGGCACGCGCCCTCGCACAGCACTTCGGCTCGCTCGATGCGATCCGGGCCGCGAGCATCGATGAGCTCGCCGCGGTCGAGGGCGTCGGCGAAACAATCGCGCAGTCGCTGCTCGACTGGTTCGACCTCGACTGGCATCGCGACATCGTCGACCGGTGGATCGCGGCTGGCGTCTCGTTCCGCATCGACGGTCACCCCGGCCCCGGCGCGGCGGACACCGCGGGCGGCGTGCTCAGCGGGCTCACCGTCGTCGCGACGGGATCGCTCGACGGGTACACGCGCGACGGGGCCAAAGAAGCGATCATCGCCGCCGGCGGCAAGGCTGCGTCGAGCGTGTCCAAGAAGACCGACTTCGTCGCGGCAGGGCCGGGCGCCGGGTCCAAGCTGACCAAGGCGGAGGATCTCGGCCTGCGCATCCTCGACGCGGCACAGTTCCACCTCCTCGTCACCGAGGGGCCGGGCGCTCTGGAGGGCGAGACGTCGAACGGATAACACTTCGGCGCGATGCTTGCGATTCTGAGAGAACGCTGTGTATCGTTACGGAAATCCGCGGGAGTGCCGCGGCTCCGACCATTTCCCTCGCGGAGAGACTTCCGCGCGCGGGCGCCGACAAGGTCGCCCCGGGGTGAAGGGTTCCTGAACGCACCATGTCCAACCACACCTGGTTCATCATCGCGCTGGTGATCTACTTCGTTGCCATGATCGGCATCGGCGTCTACGGCGCGCTGAAAACGAAGAACCACGAAGACTATATGCTCGGCGGGCGCAATCTCCCGCCCGCTGTCGCGGCGCTGAGCGCCGGAGCCTCCGACATGTCCGGCTGGCTCGTCATGGGCCTGCCCGGCGCTCTTTACGCCACGGGACTCGTCGAGGTGTGGCTCGCGATCGGACTCACGATCGGCGCTTACCTCAACTGGAAGCTCGTCGCACCGCGCCTGCGCGCATACACGGAGATCGCGAAGAACTCCATCACCGTGCCGAGCTTCCTGTCCAACCGCACGCGCGACAGGACCAACATCCTGCGCGTCGCGGCCGGCATCATCATCCTCGTCTTCTTCACGCTGTATGTCTCGAGCGGCATGGTCGCCGGCGGCAAGTTCTTCGAGAGTGCGTTCGACGGCGACTACACGACCGGTTTGCTCCTCGTCGCGGGCGTCACGCTGCTCTACACGCTGTTCGGAGGCTTCCTCGGTGCGAGCTACACCGATGTCGTCCAGGGCCTGCTGATGTTCGCTGCGCTCCTCATCATTCCGGTGCTCGCGATCGTCTCGATCGGCGACCTCGCGGCCGTGGCCGAGGGCATCACGACGGTCGGCGCCGAGAACCTCGACTGGTTCGGCGGTGGGCTGACGGCCGCGTCGGTGATTGGCATCATCTCCTCGCTGGCGTGGGGGCTCGGCTACTTTGGTCAGCCCCACATCATCGTGCGCTTCATGGCGCTCCGTAACCCCGGCGAGGCGAAGACGGCGCGCCGCATCGGCATGGGATGGATGATCCTGTCGCTGCTCGGCGCCGTCGCCTCCGGCCTCATCGGCATCGCCTGGTTCAGCATCAACGGCATCGAGCTGCCCGACGCGGAGACCGTCGTGCTGGTGCTCTCGCAGAACCTCATGCACCCCTTCGTCGCGGGCCTCGTGCTCTCGGCGGTGCTCGCGGCGATCATGTCGACGATGTCGAGCCAGATGATCGTGTCGTCGTCGGCCCTCATCGAGGACATCGCGCGGCTGATCTTCAAGACGAAGCTGAACGAGCGCCTGCTGGCCTGGCTCGGACGTCTCGCGGTTCTCGCGATCGCGCTGATCGCGATCTCGATCGCGTTCGACTCGGAGGCGACCATCCTCGAGCTCGTCGGGTTCGCCTGGGCGGGCTTCGGCTCCGCCTTCGGACCGCTGATCATCCTGTCGCTGTTCTGGCGCAAGCTGACGAACATCGGCGCGATCGTCGGCATGCTCTCTGGAGCGGTCGTGGCCTTCGTCTGGGGAACGGCTCTCTCCGGCGGCATCTTCGACCTCTACGAGATTGTTCCCGGCTTCCTCATCAACCTCGTGCTGGCCGTCGTCGTGAGTATCGCGACCTTCAAGGCCGATACTGACAGCGACAAGGAGATCCAGCAGGAGTTCACCGACACCGGCTCGATCGTCCTGACCCAGGTCAAGCACAAGCAGGCCTGACCCTCTCTCGCCGAAGGGCGCCCCGCGGAGCGAGTTCCGCGGGGCGCCCTTCGCGATTGTAAGAAACATGAACGCCGTCTAAACGCTCTCTCATCTCACCGTCACATCCGCCTCATCGCCTGCGCCCAGAGTGGATCTCATCGCAGAACCGCTGGGGAGGACTTCATGACGATCACGCGCGAGGCACCGCTCGCCCCTGGTCCGGGGGCCGCGCACGCCGGGCCGCCCCGTGTCGCGCTGTATTCGCACGACGCTCTTGGACTCGGACACATCCGCCGGAATCTCGCACTCGCGCACGCACTCGCCGGGTCAGCGGAGGCCCCGGACATCCTGCTGCTCACGAGCGCCCCCGAGGTCGTCGCGGGCGACCGGCCCGACCGCTGTGACGTGGTAGCGCTGCCCGGCGTCGCGAAGAGCGCCGACGGGACGTACACCTCGCGGCATTTGTCGTTGGACCGTGGACACCTCGGCCGGATGCGTGAAGGCATTCTGTCGGCCGCGTTGGATGCGTTCCGCCCGGACGTTCTCATCGTCGACAAACACCCGCGTGGTCTCAGCGGCGAGCTCGAGCCCGCGCTCGAGATGCTCGCCGCGCACGGGACGCGGGTCGTGCTCGGCATTCGAGACGTGCTCGACGATCCACTCGTGACGCGACAGGAGTGGCTCGCCGATCGCACCCGCGATGCGCTCGCTCGCTGGTACCACCAGATCTGGGTCTACGGCGATCGCCGCCTGCACGACCCTCTCGCTCTCCTCCCGATCCCGCGACACATCGCGAAGAACGTGATCTACACCGGGTACCTCGCCCACGGGCGCGGCAGCTCCGGGTGTCGGCCGGCCAAGCGGCCCTACGTCCTCGCGGCGTTCGGCGGGGGAGCCGACGGTTTCACCGTCGCCGATGCCTTCGTGCGCAGCGAGCTCCCGCACGGCTACGACGGGATCCTGCTGGCTGGCCCGCAGATGCCGCCCGAGCAGGTGCGAGACCTCGAGCGGATCGCGGCGCAGCGCACGGACATGCGCGTGGTCGCATCCGTCGATGACGCGGCCGGTCTCGTCGCTGGTGCCGCGGCGCTCGTCGGCATGGGCGGATACAACACGGTGTGCGAGGCGATCGCCGCACGTACCCCGATGCTCGTCATCCCGCGCGTCGTGCCCCGCCGCGAACAGCTCGTGCGCGCGTCCGTCATGAGCGAGGCCGGGCTCATCGACATGCTGCTGCCCGAGAGCCTTTCGCCCGAGGCGATCTCGGCCTGGCTGCGGATGTCGACGCTGCGCGCGGACCGGCCGACACCGGCTTCTGTCGACCTCGACGGCCTGCGCCGGATCCCTGGGCTGGTCGAAGGTCTCGTCGCTTCTCGTCGAAAGGACGTCGCCCATGCGCACCTCTGACCCGCACCGCATCGGATACGTGCTCAAGATGTATCCGCGGTTCTCGGAGACCTTTATCGTGACGGAGATCCTCGCGCGAGAGGCCCGGGGAACCGACGTGCGCATCTATTCGATGCGTCCGCCCGTGGATCCGCGCTTCCACGGCATGCTCGCGGATGTGGCCGCGCCCGTCTCGTACATCCCGCGCGTGCGCAGTGCCGAATCGCAGTGGCAGTCGATCGGGGGCGCACAGAGCCTCCCCGGATGGACGCGAGCGCTCCCGGAGCTGCTGCGCGCCGATGCGTCGGACGCGGCGCAGGCGATCGACGTCGCTCACCGCGCTCTCGACGACGGCGTGACACACCTGCACGCGCACTTCGCGAGCATGGCGACGACGATCGCACGCCTCGCCGCGCTCCTCGCCGACATCCCGTACTCGTTCACGGCGCACGCGAAGGACCTCTTCCATGAGTCCGTCGATCGCGACGACGTCGCACGCAAGATCGCCGACGCCGACCACGTCGTGACCGTCTCGGACTTCAACGTCCGATTCCTGACGTCCCTCACGCGCTCCGCGACGCCGATCTGCCGGGTCTACAACGGCATCGACCTCGACGCCTTCCCGTTCCGGAGAGGCGCGCCGGCCCCGGCGGCGGTCGACGTCATCGCGGTCGGACGGCTGGTGGAGAAGAAGGGCTTCGTCGACCTCGTCGACGCGATCGCCGGACTGCGCAGGCGCGGACGCGACGTGACGTGCCGAATCATCGGCGGCGGCGATGAGGAGCAGAGCCTCATCGACCGGATCGCGCATCACGGTATCGGCGACCTCGTGACGCTCGCGGGACCGATGCCGCAGGAACGCATCCGTGAAGAGGTGCGCCTCGCGCGGGCTTTCGCCGCGCCGTGCGTCGTCGGCCGCGACGGCAATGCCGACGGTCTGCCCACCGTGCTCCTCGAGGCGATGGCACTCGGCACCCCGTGCGTTTCCACGGACGTCACGGGCATCACCGAGGCGGTGCGCGACAGGACGACCGGACTGACGGTGCCGCAGCACGACCCGGCCGCGCTCGCTGACGCGATCCTGCGGCTGATCGACGATGTCGCCCTCGCCGACGACCTCCGGGCGGCCGCCCGCGGTCTCGTCGAGCGGCAGTTCGCATCGGCCCGACAGGCCGAGCAGCTTGACGCTCTGCTGACGTCGAGCGAGGAAGACGAATGGAAGGTCGCGTGATGAGAATCGCCTACGTCTGCGCTGACCCCGGGATCCCTGTCTTCGGGTCGAAGGGCGCCTCGGTTCACGTGCAGGAGGTCCTGCGGGTCCTCCTCCGATCCGGGCACGAGGTCGACCTGTTCTGCCGCCGGACGGGCGGTGAACCGCCCGCCGCGCTCGCGGCGGCGATCGACGAGAGGCAGTTGCGGGTCCATGCGGCCGAGCGGATCTCGGACAGCGATGCCGCGCGCCGCGAGGAGAAGCTGATCACCGCTGACGCCGAGCTGACCGCGGTGATCGCCGCGAAGCACGCCGTGCGCGGGTACGACGTCGTCTACGAGCGCTATGCGCTCTTCAGCACCGCCGGCACGACGGTGGCGCGTGCCGCCGGAGTGCCGTCGATCCTCGAGGTCAACGCCCCGCTGCCGATCGAGCAGGCGACGCACCGCCGCCTCGTTCGAGCCGACGTCGCCGACGGCATCGCGCGCACTGTCCTCGCCGACGCGACCGCCGTCATCTGTGTCTCGGACGCGGTGGCAGCGTGGGCGCGCACCCTCGTTCCCGCCAGCAGGGTCCACGTCGAGCCGAACGGCGTGGATCCGGAGCGGTTTCGCGAGGCCGCGCGGTCGCAGGCGCGGTTCACCGTCGGATTCGTTGGAACGCTCAAGCCGTGGCACGGAACCGACGCGCTCGTTGACGCCGTGCGGATCCTCGACCGCCCCGAGACGCGCCTCGTGATCGTCGGAGACGGTCCTGAGCGCGATGCCCTCACCCAGCAGGCGCGTGCGGCGGGCGTCGATGTGGAGTTCGCGGGCGCCGTGGATCCGGTCGATGTGCCGGGCCGTCTGGCGCAGTTCGATGTCGCGGTCGCGCCGTACCCCGCGCACGGCGACACCTACTTCTCGCCGCTCAAGGTGCTCGAGTACATGGCGGCCGGTGTCGCCGTCGTCGCCTCCCGCGTGGGACAGATCCCCGAACTCGTCGACCACGGCCGCACGGGAATCCTCGTTCCCGGCTCAGATCCGCGAGCGCTCGCAGACGCTCTCGATGCACTGGCCGCCGACCCGGCGCAGCGTGCGCGGCTCGGATCCGCGGCGCGTGCCGACGTGATGCGTCACCGTACGTGGACAGACGTCGTAGAGCGATCCTTTGCGGCCGCCGACCTCGCCCTGCGCGTACCGGAAGGAGCAGTGCGATGACGAAGAAGACCGGATCTTTGCGCCGCCTCCTGCGTTTTCTCCGCCCGCATCTGCGGCCGAATCGCGGGCTCGTCGTCGGCGGGTTCGCGGCGATGTTCATCGAGGTCGCCGTCCGCGTCATTGAGCCGTGGCCGCTGAAGTTCGTGATCGATGCCGTCGTGGCCCCCGGAGCAGCCGCGGACTCCGGCATCGTGGTGCTGCTCGCCGTGTGTGCCGTGGCCGTCCTCGCCGCGGCGGGGATCCGGGCGCTTGCGGCCTATTTCATGACGGTGTGCTTCGCACTCGCCGGAACCCGCACGATGAACACCGTTCGCGGCCGCGTCTACGCGCACGCGCTGCGACTCTCGTTGCGCTTCCACAACGGCTCGCGTGCCGGCGACCTCATCAACCGCCTCGTCAGCGATGTCGGCAAGATGCGCGACGTCGCCGTCACCGCGGCCATGCCGCTGATCGGCAACTGCGTCACCCTCGTGGCGATGTTCACCGTGATGATGTTCCTCGACTGGCGTCTGGGACTCGTGATCCTGGCGGCGTTCCCGATCTTCCTGCTGTTCTCGCACGTGTCGAGTCGGCGCGTGACGCGGGCGGCCCGGGTACAGCGTGCGCGCGAGGGCGACCTCGCGGGCGCGGCGAGCGAGTCGTTCAGCGCGATGAAGCTCGTGCAGGCTTACACGCTCGAGCCGGTGCTGGAGAGCGACTTCGCATCGTCCAACAGCAAGGAGCTCCGCGAGGGAGTGCGAGCGACACGGCTCGCCGCGGGTCTCGAGCGGACCACGGACGTCCTCGTCGGCGTGGCGACGGGAGCTGTGCTGCTGATCGGCGGCATGAGCGTCGTACGCGGTCACCTGACTCCGGGCGAGCTGGTCGTCTTCGTGCAGTACCTGAAGGGCGCGTTCAAGCCGATGCGCGACCTCGCGAAATACACCGGGCGTATCGCAAAGGCGCTTGCGTCGGGCGAGCGCGTGCTCGCTCTGCTTGAGGAACGCCCGGAGGTCACCGACGGCACACAGGACCTCGGCCGTCCGTCGGGTCGCGTGAGCTTCCGCGGCGTCGCGGCGAGTTATGACGACGAGACCGTCGCCCTCGAGAACGTCGATCTCGATGTGCTGGCGGGGGAGCGGGTGGCGCTTGTCGGGCATTCCGGATCCGGGAAGTCGACGCTCGCGAGCCTCGTGCTCCGGCTGCAGGATCCCTCTGAGGGCGTCGTCGAGATCGACGGCCGCGACATCCGCGACTGCACGCTGTCCTCCGTGCGCGCGGCGACCTCGATCGTGCTGCAGGAATCGGTGCTGTTCGCGGGGACCATCCGGGACAACATTCGGATGGGGCGCCCCACGGCGACGGACGAGCACGTGGCGTGGGCCGCCGACGTCGCCGACGTCACCGAGTTCGCTGAGCGCCTGCCGGACGGACTCGACACGGTGGTCGGCGAGCGCGGAGATACGCTCTCGGGCGGCCAGCGCCAGCGGATCGCGATCGCGCGCGCGATTCTCCGCGACGCTCGGATCGTCATTCTCGACGAACCGACGAGCGGTCTCGACGCGACCAGCGCGGGCACGGTCACCGACGCTCTCGATCGGTTGACCGCCGGCAAGACGACGCTGATCGTCACGCACGACCTCGAAGACGCGCTGAGCTGCGACCGGATCGTCGTTCTCGAGCGCGGCCGGATCGTCGAGCAGGGCACGCCGGAGGAACTCCTCGGCCGTGACGCGTCGCGCCTGTCGATCCTCAATCGATCCGCCGACCGGGCCGCCGCCGGAGGGCCACGATGAACGACGACCTCTCACTCATTCGCAACGACACGCGGCTGGCCGCCTTGGGGACGCTGCTCGACGGCGAACGGATCGGCGCGCTCCTGCGATCGGCGGGGCACGAAGTCGACGCGGCGCGCGTCGCGTACGTGCGCTACAAGCCGCACACGTCGGCCGTCGCTGGCGTCTTCGTCTCCGACGGCAGAGGCGAGACACGGGCGGTGCACGCGGCGGCCTATCCCGTCGCGGCGCACGACAAGCTCGACAAGCTGCGCCGCCGCCCGGACCTCGTCCTCGCCGACGACCGCGAGCACGGGCTGGTTCTCGCGCTGGACGAGGCCGACCGCCACCTGCCTGGTATCCGAGAAGCTCGGAGGCGTCACCCCGACCTCGATGCCGTCGTCTATAAGCCGGGCCGTCGCTGGGTCGGCATCAGCCACTCCGACGGCGTCGTCGTGAAGGTGCACACGCTCGACGCCGCCCGGGCCGCCGTCGCCGCGTACGAGCGCGTCGCGCCGCACCTGCCGACGGCTCGTCTCGTCGCGGTCGACGAGACGCTCGGGATCGTCACCACGGCCCTCATCGAGGGCCTCCCTCTCGACGATCTGCGTGGGCAGAACGCGGGGACCCGAGCCGCGACAGAGGCCGGCCGGGCACTGGCGCGCCTCCACGCCGTCGACGCGGGCACGGCGCCGTCGCGGGCCGCGTCATCGTACGACGACGCGAGCGACGCCGCGCGTGCCGTCGGCGCCCTCGCGCCGGACCTTGCC
>DWXU01000006.1:0-4289 GCA_019119065.1 Candidatus Microbacterium pullistercoris
GTCGTCTTCGAGGCCGGACAGGCCACGATGCTCGACATCGACCACGGCACCTACCCGTTCGTGACGTCGTCGTCGGCCACCGCGGGCGGCGCGGCAACTGGATCCGGTGTCGGACCGAACCGCCTCGACCGCATCGTCGGCATCGTGAAGGCCTACACGACCCGCGTCGGCGCGGGCCCCTTCCCGACCGAGCTGTTCGACGAGCAGGGCGAGTGGCTCGCGACGCAGGGACACGAGTTCGGCACAACGACCGGTCGGGCGCGCCGCGTCGGGTGGTATGACGCTCCGATCACCCGCTACGCCACCCGGATCAATGGTGTCACCGACCTCGTCGTCACGAAGCTTGACGTGCTCACCGGGCTCGACGAGATCCCGGTGTGCGTCGCGTACGACGTGGGCGGCGAGCGCATCGACGAGGTGCCAGTCAACCAGAGTGATTTCCACCACGCGACGCCGATCTACGAGAACTTCCCCGGCTGGAGCGACGACATCACCTCCGCTCGGACGTTCGACGACCTGCCGAAGAACGCGCAGGACTACATCCTCGCCCTCGAGAAGATGAGCGGCACGCGCATTTCGGTGATCGGCGTCGGCCCCGGCCGCGATGAGGTCATCGTGCGGCACGACCTCATCGACTGACGCAGCCGGTCCCTGGCGGCGACGTCGTCACAACAGGGCGGACGTAGGGGGTGGACAGGGCCGCTGGGCGTGCGGAAGACTCGGATGTGCGAACCGTAACCGACGCGTCAGGAGTGCCGATGGCCGAGATGCAGATCCCCGAACCCGTGGCGTCGTTCATCGCCACCGTGAACCGCCACGACGACGCCGGGTTCCTCGACGCGTTCGTCGAGGGTGGCGCGGTAGACGACTGGGGCCGCGACTTTGTCGGGCGCGAGGCAATCAAAGCGTGGAGCGACCGCGAGTTCATTGGTTCGCAGGGCGTGCTCACCCCCGAAGAGGTTGCCGTCTCGGCCGACGAGGTGACCGTCGTCGGCGACTGGCGCAGCAACCACGCCAACGGTCGCAGCGCCTTCACGTTCGCGGTCGTCGGCGACAAGATCGCCAAGATGACGATCCGCGAGGGCTGAGCTGCGGCGGCCTCAGACAGGCCCTCGGCGATGATTGATCGCGTCATCGCCCGACTACTCGGCACGCGGTGGCTCATGCGGCTGCCGATCCCGATGTATCGCGCGGGCCTCGGGTGGCTCCTCGGGCCGCGTTTCGTCATGATCGAGCACCTCGGGCGGTCGTCCGGCGAGCCGCGACACGCCGTTGTCGAGATCGTGGAGCGGGAAGGGCGCGCCCTGCGCGTGGCCTCCGGTTTCGGCACGCGGGCGCAGTGGTACCGGAATCTCCGGGCGAACGGCGTCGCGTACCTGAGTACGGGCGGCGTGCGGCGTGAGCACGTCGCCGTGGACCTCCTCGACGACGTGGCCTCGGATACGGTGCTCGACCGCTATCGCGCGGCCCACCCCGACGCGTGGCTGCGCCTCAAGAACGCGATGGGCGTCGCGCAGGGCGGCGACGCCCGGATCCCGATCGTCGAGTTCACGCCGCTGACGTAGGCCGCCCTTCGCGAGTGCGGATCGACCCAGAACCGCGCGGAAAAGGACGTGTCCGCACTCGCGAATGGCCGCGGGGCGGACCCGCACTCGCGGCCGTCCCGCTCCTCCTACGCCACCTCGCGCCGCGCGGTGCGCCAGAGGCCGAGTGCGAGCGGGACGCCGCACCACAGCGCGGTCGCCGTCGCGAGGCGCGCCCACTCCTCACCGGCGAGCGTCCCGGCGAGCAACGGCATGCTCGCGGTCGACAGGTCGATCCAGGGGATGACGTCGCTGAGCGCCGGCACGAGCACGAGCACGCTCAGCAGCACCGGGGCGACGATGAACGTGACGATCGCGAGCGGAGTGCTCAGCAGGGCGAGGCCGAGACCGACGCCCATCGTGACGTAGATCGCCATGCCGCCGACGTATCCGAGAGCGGATCCGAGCGACAGGGACCAGGACCCGTCGCCGTCGAACGCCGCGATGCCGACGAGATTCGCGATTGCCGCGGCGCCGAACGTCGCCGCGAGCATCCCGAGACCGAGGATCAGCGACGCGACGAGCTTCGCGATGTTGACGAGCGTGCGTCGCGGTTCGAGCGTGAAGGTGCTGAGCCCGGTGCGCTGCGACCACTCGCTCGTCGCCGCAAGGACGCCGAGGAACGGCAGCAGCAGTGCCCACCCCGCCGAGGCGAAGTCGATCAGCGCGGACCACGTGAGCCCCTCCGCGGGAAGGATCCAGAGCGGCAGGGCCGACGCGCCCGCCGTGATGACGGCGATCGAGATCAGGATCCACAGTCCGGCACGCGTATCGACCATCTTGCGCAGCTCGACGCGCACGAGGCGCGCGAACGACGGGCGGGTCCCCTCGAGAACCGGGGTGTGTGTCGTGGTCATGGTGCTCATGCGGCACTCTCCTCGCGGTCGGTTCCCGCCGTGGCGGTGAAGAACAGGTCCTCGAGTGATCCGTCGGCGGTGAGCTCCTGGTGCGACCCCTGCGTGATCACGCGGCCCTGGCCCATGATCACGATGTCGTCGGCCGTCTGATCGACCTCCGCCAGCTGGTGCGAAGACAGCAGGACGGTTCCGCCTTCGCTCGCGAAGCCGCGCACGATGTCGCGCATCCAGCGGATGCCGGACGGGTCGAGACCGTTCGCCGGCTCATCGAGGATCAGCACGGCCGGATCCGCGATCAGCGCCTGCGCGATGCCCAGCCGCTGGCGCATGCCGAGCGAGTAGCCCCCGGTGCGGCGCTTCGCCTCCTTCTGCGACAGGCCGACGCGGTCGAGCGCGCGGTCGACGGCACCGCGCCCGAGGCCCATCGTCATCGCCGCGAGCGTCAGCGTCTCGTGACCGGTACGGCCGTTGTGCATGGCGGATGCGTCGAGCAGCACGCCGACATGGCGACCGGGATTGGGGACGTCGACGAACGGCACCCCGAGGATCCGCGCTTCGCCCGAGTCCGGTCGGGCGAGACCCACGAGCATGCGCATCGTGGTGGACTTGCCCGCGCCGTTCGGGCCGAGGAACCCGGTGACCCGGTAGGGCTTCGCCGTGAACGACACGTTGTCAACGGCGACGGTGTTTCCATACCTCTTGGTGAGTTGGTTCGCTTCGATCATGCCTCCACGTTCCCGCGGAGGGCCTCCCGCGCACATCGCGCGAGAGGCTGGTTCGCCTCCACCGATGGGCGGAACCACTCGAGCCATGCGGAGGAGGGAACGCGGGCGTCGCCTCAGTAGGCTCGATGCGTGACGACAGCGGATCCGCGAATCGAGTACGCGACAGGCACGCGCCTGCGCGTCTGGTCGCGCGTGTGGCGCTATCTGGTCGTCGTGCTGATGGCGCTCGTCGGACACGTCACGATGTACGGATCGCTGATTCTCGTCGCCGAGATGGGGGTCCTGGCCGTCGATGGCGCGGACATTCCCGATCAGGCGCTCATCCTCGCGCTGGCCGGCATCGACGCGCTGGTCTGCGTGGTCGCGATCGCCCTCCTGCCGCTGCGACGCAGGGCGCCGACGACGATCGCGACCGTTACCGCGGCGATGAGCAGCATCTCGTCGGCGACCGGCTCCGGGCCGGCGATGCTGGCGGCGGTCTCTAACGCGACCCATCGCCGGTGGGCTCCGATCGTGATCAACGGCGTCGTCTTCGTCGCGGCGTTGATGACCTTCTACGTGCTCTTCCCCTCCGAGGCGTTCGGCCCGACACCCAGCGTGCTGATGTTCGTCGGTGTGGTCGTCACGTTCCTCGCACCGGCCGGATTCGGGCTGTTCATCGGCGCTCGCCGGGCGCTCCTGATGTCCCTGCACGAGCGCGCCGTCGAAGCGGAGCGCGAACGGGGACTCGAGGTCCACGCGGCGCAGGCCGGAGAGCGCACGCGGATCGCACGCGAGATGCACGACGTGCTCGCGCACCGCATCTCGCTCGTCGCGATGCACGCCGGCGGCCTCGCATATCGCGACGATCTCTCGCGGGACGAGACCGCGTCCGCGGCGCGACTCGTCCAGGACAACGCGCGCCAGGCGCTCGCCGAGCTGCGCCAGGTGCTCGGCGTGCTGCGGCCGGACGGAACGGGCATCGAGCCGCCGCAGCCCACGCTCGAGATGCTCCCGGCCCTGATCGCCGAGGTGCGCGAGGCCGGCGTCGACGTGGACCTCGAAGGCTCGCTCGCGGAGGGGGATCCGCCCGATCTCGTCTCGCGCACGGCGTTCCGCCTCGTGCAGGAGGCGCTCACGAACGC
>DWXU01000052.1:0-3501 GCA_019119065.1 Candidatus Microbacterium pullistercoris
CCGTCGGGCGTGGCGACGTAGACGTTGTCATAGATGCCGCCGGCCCAGCGCGAGGATTCTCCGAACTGGCCCATCATGCTGAACGACCGGGCGCGCAGCGTGGCGCGTCGCGCGTCGTCGTCGACATGGATTACCGGCTGCAGCTGCATGTGGTTGTGTAGCACGCCATGCTCGGCATGGGTTCCGTACAGGTCGAGGCTCCGGCGGACGGAGTCTCGGCCGCGATAGATCCCGCGCAGCGCCACCTCGATCACCCCGTCCTCCGTGAACAGGTTGGCAAGCCGATCCCATTCGAACGTCGCGAGGTAGTAACCGTAGATGTTCTGCGTGCGTTCGATCTCCGCCGACGCCTCGAGGCGGCGCAGGCGACGCTCGAGGTCGTCGCGCGACCTCGGATCCACGGCGTGCACGGTCCCACCGTCGTACGTTGCGCCAGATCCCTCGCCTGTGAAGACCGTGCTGGTCGGCGACTGGATACGCGACCAGCCCTCGTCATAGGGCGTGAACACCGCGAACGGGACGTCGACCTGCGCGATCCGCCACCCGACCACCGTGCGCACGAGCTCGGCCGTCAGCGTCGCGAGCCCCCACTCGTGCCCCTCGCCGTGCCGAGCCCACTGCGCGAAGGCGCGCCACCGGGCATGCGCGCGGTTCCCCGAGACCGTGGCGCTGATCTGCGCGAACATCGTGTCGCGCAGCACACCCTCCCTCGGCCCATCGACGGTGTTCGCTGGCCACAGGGGGAGTCCGGCGATCGTGCCGGAGACGAAGAGGCCTCCGGCCCGCGTCCACTGCTCCTTGTCGAGGTAGAAGCCGAGCATGCCGATTGCGTTCTCGATCGCACGTTGGTCCTCGAGTACCTGGACGCGCTCGGCGAGATCCGCCTCGGCGGCATCGGCGTTCGCGGAGGTGGTCGCGGGCGGGTCAGGCTCGAGGAAGTGGAATGGCGGATGGAAGACCTCGGGCCATTGCGCCGGCGTGCCGGCGGATGACGCTGCGGCGTGTTCCTCCCAGCCGCCGTCGTAAGGCACGTGCACGTAAGGCAGCCAGTGGAGTCGGGCGATGCGCCACCCGAGCTCCGTGCGGGTATAGGTCACTTCCAACGGGCCCTCGGCCCAGTACGCCGGTACGGGACCGCCGCCGGTGTCCAGGTCACGCCACGTCGCCTGCGCGCGGACGTCGTCGGGCGCAACCGTGATGACCGGCATGATCTGCAGGTGCGCGCGCACCATCGGCAGTCGCGGGACAACATCGTCGGATCCGCCGGGGGCGACGAGAGCCGTGAGCCGGGCCGTGATGGGGGCCGGCCCCCGCACGCCGCCGTCTCCGCTCACCTCGACGATCCCGTCAGGACTGAAGAGCTCCGCCGCGCCCGCGGCATCTCCGGCAGCGAGGCGGTAACCGAACTCGTACTGGAGCTCACGAATCTCGGCGATCGACTCGAGGCGCCGAACGCGGATCGCGTGTGGTTCAGTCATCGTCGCCCGCAGGCTGCCCGGCGCGCTCCCATCGCCGCTGGAACGTCGCCGAGCGGCCGCGCCAGATCAGCCCGTCGCGCAGCTCGTAGTGCACGAACGTGTGGACGAAGAGCTTGTCGCCGGCCCGCACGGGGCCAGAGGGGAAGTTCTCGTCATCGGCGAGGAAGGCGAACTCGGAGACGAATTCGGCGGCCAATTGGTTGCCGCTGGAGAACGCACGGTCGATCGTCATCGTGCGCTGCGACATCGACCGCACGCTCGTGTAATGGTCGACGACCGACTGCTTGCCGCGAAGCTCGGTGCCGCGCGACACGTTCAAGTAGAGGTCGTCGTGATAGAAGTCGACGAGGGTCTCGAAGTCCCCGGCGTTGAACGCCTCAACGTACTTCTCCAGCATCGATACCGGATCTTGGCTCATGCGGTGTCTCCTTCGTGGGCGGATCGGATTACGCGGCGTCTTCGGCGAGAGTCAGCACCGCGGACCTCGCCACGATGGCTGTGCGGGTTTCGCCGAGGTAGCGCTCCTGCGGCGGGTTGTGCGACGCGTCGGGGATGAACCCCGCGATCAGCGCGCCGTCGGCGAGCTCCAGCGTGACGGAGTACCCCTCGCCCGCGTAGGACGACTGCGAGATGCGCCCGCGCAATGCCAGCGCATCGCGTTGCGGGTCGAACTCTCGGTCGAACTCGACGTCACCTGCGCGGAACGCGATCGACGCCCCCGGTGCGACTTCGGCGGGCGGTGATGGCATCTCGATGCCGTGCCCGAACTGCGCCACCCGGGAGCCGGCTCGGTCGACGACGCCCGCACACTCGAGCACGTTCTCCATGCCGATGAACCGCGCGACGAAGGGCGTACGCGGGCGGCGGAAGATATCTCCCGGTGTTCCCTGCTGCTCGATGCGGCCGTCGCGCATGACGACGACGCGGTCGGACATCGCGAGCGCCTCGCTCTGGTCGTGGGTGACGTAGATGGAGGTGTGCTCGAACTCGTCGTGGAGCCGGCGGATCTCGCTGCGCATCGAGACGCGCAGAGTCGCGTCGAGATTCGACAGCGGTTCGTCGAAGAGCATCAGTCGGGTGGCCGACACGAGTCCGCGCGCGAGGGCGACGCGTTGCTGCTGGCCGCCCGAGAGCTCGTGCGGGTAGCGTTTCGCCAGGTGTTCGAGGCCGACGGCCGCGATCACCTCGGCGGCCATCTTCGCCGCCTCCCGGCGACCGACGCCCCGCAGCCGCAACGGATAGGTGACGTTGCCGCGCACCGACCGGTTGGGCCACAGCGCGTAACTCTGGAAGACCATTCCGATGCGACGGCGATGCGGCGGAACGAAGACGCCCTGATCGGCGTCGACGAAAGTCTCGTCACCCACGGTGATCGCACCGGAGGTGGGCGTTTCCAGCCCCGCGAGGCACCGAAGCGTGGTCGTCTTGCCGCAACCGCTGGGGCCGAGCAGTGACACGAATTCACCCGGCTCGACGTCGAGGTCGACTCCGCCGAGTGCGACGGCGTCTCCAAACGTCTTCGTCAAACCGTCAATGGCGACGCGTTGCTTGGTCATGCGTGGACTCCTTGGCTTTCAGCGCTGCGGTCTCGGTCGGTCGGCGCGTTCGGGTTCGTGTGTGCGGACGCGCGTGCCGAGGCGACGCGGGCGGCCGTGCGGGCGGAGGATCGGGTCAGCAGCCACTGCGCGAGACCGACCAGTGCGGCGACGGCACCGATCTGCACGATCAGGAGGACGAAGATGGCGGCCGCGATCTCGGGTTGGCCCGAGCTGTAGTAGCTGAAGACGTTCACCGACAGCAGCGAGTCGGACTTGGTCGAGAGCAGCAGCGGAACCGCGAGGGTGCCGGACAGGACGACGAAGCAGAGGAACCAGCCGTTGAGCAGACTGGGCAGGATCAGCCGACCGACGACCGAGATCATCGCACGCCATTTCGGCGCGCCGGATACCCACGCAGCCTCCTCGAGGTCGCGCGGGACCTGCACGATCGCGCCGCCCACAGCGCGCCCGACGAGTGGAAGCAC
>DWXU01000053.1:0-5409 GCA_019119065.1 Candidatus Microbacterium pullistercoris
CGAGGATGAACCGGGGTCCGCGACGATGCCGGACGAGGTGGGCGCGCGCGTCGCCACTCGCCACCTCATCGACCTCGGGCATGAGCGGATCGCTTTCGCGAACGGCATCTCCGAGAGTTACACGGCCGAGCGGCGCGCGCGCGGGTTTCGTGCTGCAATGGGCGCGGCCGGGATCGCGGTCGATGAGGCGCTCGTGACGGCCTACGGCTACACACCGAGTGACGGCGAGCGTGCGGCCGCACAGCTGCTCGCGGCCACGCCGCGTCCGACCGCGATCTTCGTCGCGAACGTCAACGCCGCGGTCGGCCTGCTCGCGTATGCGCGAAAGGCCGGCGTTCAGGTGCCACGCGACCTGGCGGTCGTCGCACTCCACGACTCGTGGACGGCCGCGAACACGTGGCCGCCGCTCACCACCGTCACGATGCCGTCGTACGAGCTCGGGCGGCGCGCGTTCGACGAGGTGCACCGCAGGATCCTCGGCGAGGAGCCATCGAACATCCGCGTCGATGACCCGCCACCGCGCCTCATTGTGCGCGAGTCGACAGTGCCGCTGCGGTAGCGGGACTGTCGCTTGTGATCGGCTGGTCGAGTGTGCATACTAGGGTGAGCAAACGTTTGAGCAACGATCGGTTCGAAGGAGAACGCTCATGTCCCCTCATCGTGGAATCAGTGCGGTTGCGCTCGGCGGAGTGGCGTTGCTCGCCCTCACTGCCTGCGTCGGTGGCCAGGTCGAGCGTGACGATGCACCGGCGGGCGACACCTCGGGTGCCGACGCGGACGCGCGCGTGCTGCGCTTCGCGCACGTCTACGAGCCGACGCACGCGTTCGAGCGATGCGCGATCCCCGCGGTGCAGGATGCGCTGTCCGGTTCCGGTATCCAGATCGAGTCATATCCTTCTGCGCAGCTCGGAAGCGAGGCAGAAGTCCTCGAGCAGGTTGCTTCCGGCAGTCTCGACGTCGCGATGGCCGGCGCCGCCTTCCTTGGCACCTGGTACGAGGACGCGGCGGTTCTCGACGCACCGTATCTCTTCGACGACGTCGACAGCTTCCTCGCGAACAAGGACTCCGACGCGATCCAGGCTGTGTGGGAGGGCTTGCGCGAGAATTCCGGCCTCGCCGTCGAGTCCAGCTGGTACTTCGGTACCCGGCATGTCTCGGCGAACAAGCCGGTCCGGGAACCGTCCGACCTCGCGGGCATTAAGCTCCGGACGCCGGACGCGCCACTGTACATCCTCGGAGTCGAGGAGATGGGCGGAACTGCGACGCCGATGGTGCTCGACGAGGTGTACACCGGGCTCCAGCAGGGGGCGATCGATGGCCAGGAAGCACCGATCCCCAGTTTCGAGTCGCTCGGATTCGCGGAGGTTCAGGACTATGTGAGCCTGACCGGCCACATCGTGCAGGCGTCGAACGTCGTCACGAGCGAGGACGTGCTCGCATCGTTCTCCGATGACGAGCGTGCCGCGTGGGACGCTGCGCTCGAGGCCGGTTCGGCTGCCGCACAGGAGTGCATCGTCGAAGACGAAGAGCAGATCGTCGCGACCTGGGCGGACGAGGGTACGGTCGAGGTGATCGAGGACGTGAATACCGACGCCTTCGCCGAAGCCGTCCGCTCTGCGCTTCCCGAGCAGGTCTCGTTCGGTGAGCTCTACACCGACATCGTGGAATCGCAGAAGTGATGCAACGCGCTCTGCGCACGATCGCTCTCGTCGAGAAGGCTCTCGCGTGTGTGCTGATCGTCGCGTTGCTCGTTGCTGTGATCGTGCAGGTGGTGAGCCGCTACGTCTTCAGTTCCCCGATCCCATGGACGGAAGAAGCCGCGAGGTTTCTCCTCATCTGGATGACGCTCATCGCCGCCGCCTACGTGATGTCCGAGCGGTTGCACGTCTCAGTGGACATCGTCGTGGCCAAGTTGGGGAGGCGCGCTACCGCCGTCGTCGACACGATTGCCACGCTCATCGTCGTGGCTGGCGCTGCGGTCCTCACGGTCGCAGGCGCCACGCTCATGCGTGACACGGCGGCTCTGTCCGCGCCGGCGACATCTCTGCCCATGCCGGTCGTGTACGCGGCAGGTGTCGTCGGCTTCGCACTCATCGCGCTGCATGGCATCGGGAACATCGTGCAGAACATCACCGACCCGGAGAGCATCCCCGGCGGCATGGACAACCTCGAGAAGGAAGGGCTCTGATGACGCTCATCCTGATGGTCGTCGGGGTCCTCGTCCTGCTCGCCGTCCGCGTGCCTGTCGCGATCGCTCTCCTGGTGCCGTCGATGGTCTACATCGCCGTGACGCCGGGCGTATCGATGGACGTCGCCATGCAGCAGACGCTTTCGGGCGTGAACAGCTTCCCGATCCTCGCGGTGCCGCTTTTCATCCTGCTCGGAAATCTCGCGAACGATTCTGGCATCACCGACCGAATGTACGCGGCGGCCGTCGCCTTCCTGGGACACTTCCGCGGCAGCCTCGGGTACGTCAACATTGCGACGAGCTTCGGTTTCTCGTGGATGAGTGGCGCGGCGATCGCCGACGCCGCAGCGATGGGCCGCATGCAGGTGCCTCAGATGGTCAAGCGCGGCTATCCCGCTGGATTCAGCGTCGGGCTCACAGGGGCGTCGAGTCTTGTCGCGCCGATCATCCCGCCCTCGATTGCGGCCATCGTGTATGCCGTCACGGCCGGCCTGTCCGTCGGTGCGCTCTTTCTTGTCGGCCTCGTTCCGGCATTGCTGCTCATCGTCGCCTTGTGCGTCGCGGTGTGGTGGATACTGCGGAAGCGTGATGACCTTCGCGGGGAACGCACGGCGTGGGGTGAGCGGATGCGATCACTCTTGGGCGCATTGCCACCTGCTGGCGCCGCTGTCGTCATTCTCGGGAGCATTCTGCTCGGCATCGCGACGCCGACAGAGGCGGCTGGCCTCGGCGTCGTATACGTGGTGGTGCTCTCGATCGTCTACCGAAAGTTCACGTGGAAGAGCATCGTGCAAAGCCTCGTGCAGACGACGCAGACGTCGGGTGCCGTCCTGTTGATCGTCGCGACTGCGGCATTGTTCGGGTGGGTTCTCGCGCGCGAGCGCGCCCCGCAGGCGGCCGCCGACGCACTGATCGGCATCACGACGTACACCGTCGTCTTTCTTATCATCGTGAACGTGCTGCTGCTGATCGTCGGCGCGCTGCTCGAGTCGACGTCGGCGATCCTCATCCTCGTGCCGGTGCTCGCGCCGGTGGCCGAGACGTTCGGCGTACACCCGTTCCATTTCGCGGCGATCGTGATCTTCAACCTGTTGCTCGGCCTGCTCACGCCGCCCGTCGGCATGGTGCTGTTCGTGTTGTCCTCGACAACCGGCTACAAGGTGAGCACGATCATCCGCGGCGTGCTGCCGTTCTACATACCCATGCTTTCGGTGCTGCTGCTGATCACGTTCTTCCCTGCGATCAGCACGACGCTGCCGTTGTTGCTCGGATACGCATGACGCATGGCGTTGACCTTGACGGAGAGAAGAGACATGATTGATCAATCGATTGCGCACGGCGCGCGCAATCAACCGTACGAATCTCGAAGAGGAGACGCAGAGATGCCGGACGACATCGACAGGCCGCTTGAGGGGATCCTCGTGCTCGACTTCAGCCAGTTCCTCGCGGGACCGGTTGCCGCCATGCGACTGGCCGATCTCGGCGCCCGCGTCATCAAGATCGAACGACCCGGCTCCGGCGACATCGGCCGCACACTCGCGTTCGCGGGCAGTGTGGCCGATGAGGAGACCGTCTCGTTCCACGCCATGAACCGCAACAAGGAAGGCATGACCGCCGACCTGAAGAACCCGGCGGATCTGGAGCGCGTGAAGGACCTCGTGCGTCACGCCGACGTGATCGTACAGAACTTCCGACCCGGCGTGATGGAGCGCATCGGCCTCGACTACGAGACCGTGAAGGACATCAACCCCGGCCTCATCTACGCGAGCGCGAGCGGCTTCGGTAACACGGGACCGTGGAAGGACCGACCGGGCCAGGACCTCCTCGCGCAGTCGATGTCCGGCCTGCCGTGGCTGAACGGATCCCGCGAGCACGGGCCGGTTCCGGTGGGCCTCTCGATTGCCGACCACCTCACGAGCTGCCACATCGCGCAGGGCGTCACTGCGCTGCTCGTCCGCCGTGCCCGGACGGGACGCGGAGGGTTGGTCGAGACGAGCCTGCTCGAGTCGATGCTCGACCTGCAGTTCGAGCTGCTGAGCGTGCACCTGAACGACCCGTCGGTTACCGTCCGTCGCGGCGGCGAGCAGTCGGCGCACGCGTTCCTCGCCGCCCCGTACGGCACGTACCCGACGGCGGACGGGCACATTGCGCTGGCCATGAACCCGCTTCCGAAACTCGCGGAGCTGCTCGAGATCGACGAACTTCGCGCGTACACGGAGGAAGATGCGTGGTCGAAGCGCAGTGCCGCCGAAGAACTGCTCGCGACGCGCCTCGCGACGGCGCCGACGGAGCATTGGCTCGACGTGCTAGACGCGGCCGATGTCTGGTGTGCGCCCGTGCTGACGCTGGAACAGCTCGTTGCGCACGACGGCTTCTCCGCGATCGACATGGTCCAGCGCATCGACCGCGATGGAACGTTCACGCGGGACGGCGAGGCGATGTCGCTGAAGACGACGCGCAGCCCGATCCGCGTCGACGGCCGTCCGCTTATGAGCACTGTGCCCTCGCCCAAACTCGGTCAGCACGACGCGGAGCTCCGCGAGGAGTTCGGCTGGTCGGAGGCGACGCCGTCATGACGACTCTTCGTGGCATCACGTGGGACCATCCGCGCGGCTACGACTGCATCGTGGCGGCATCGGCCGAGTACGCCAGACAGACGGGCGTGACGGTCACGTGGCAGAAGCACCCGCTCAGCGCATTCGAGGGCGCGCCGATCGAGGAACTCGCTGCCGGGTACGACCTCATGGTGATGGATCATCCGCATGTTCCGGAGGCGGTGCAGAAGAACGCGCTCGCTGCGCTCGACGGCCACGGGTTCGATGATCAGCTCGCCGCGCTTGCAGCGCAGTCGGTCGGTCCGTCGCATGAGACCTACGCGTACCGCGGGCACCAGTACGGTCTCGCGACCGACTCTGCCGCGCAGGTTGCGGTCTTTCGACCCGATCTCCTCCCCGAGGCCCCGCGCGACTGGGAGGTCGTCTTCGAGCTCGCGCGCGAGGGACGCGTGCTGTGGCCGGCGAATCCGGTGCATGCGCTGTCGAGCCTCGTCACCTTGGCGGCGAACGCCGGCGCGTCAGTTGCCGGCGACAACGGCATGTTTCTCGATGAGGAGGCGGCCGGCAGCGCGCTCGAGCGGATGCACGCGCTCGCCGACCTCATCCCCGAGCGGAACCTCGCCGAGAACCCCATCGACGTCGCCGAGGAGTTGAGCACGAGCGATC
>DWXU01000054.1:0-2617 GCA_019119065.1 Candidatus Microbacterium pullistercoris
CGGGCTTCGTCTCGCCCTCGGTCACGGCCGGCGCGAGCGGGCACGGATCCAGTCGGAGCGCCGCGCGCACCCGAGCGACATCGACGCGATGCTCACCCACGACCTGCCACCGGCCCAGAGCGGCATGCGCAGGCTGCGCCGCGCCCTCCGCGGCCGCTGACGCGCCTCCCGGACGGCGCGGAGCGGCCCGCCGGAGCGGAATCATTCGCCGAGCGTCTCGAAATTCGCCGAGCATCTCGAATTAAAGCGCGATTCGGCCAGATCTCGCCAGATTCCCCGACCCTCGGCAAGGGAGCGACGTATGCCGCACGAGCGGGGCGTTGAAGACCAGCGTCGGGTGCTCGTCACGACCATCTCACGCGGTGGTGAAACGGCGAGCAGAGGGTGGTGAAACGGCGAGCAGGGGGTGGTCAAACGGCGAGCACACGGTGGTCAAACGGCGAACAGTAGGTGGTGAAACGGCGAGCTGGGCAGTAATGTGGTCGGATGAGCACGGCACGCCTTGTCCCTCGTCTCGTGTTCTCGCGAGTTGTCGAGGCACTCGGCGACACGCGGATCGTCGTGATCCAGGGCGCTCGTCAGGTCGGCAAATCGACGCTTTCGCGCCAGGTTCTCGCTGAGCGGCCAGGCGTTGCGGTGACGCTGGACGACCCCTCATCGCTGGATTTTGCGCGCGCTGATCCGACCGGATTCGTGGAGCAGGCGCCTGAAGGCCTGCTGGTCATCGATGAGTTGCAGAGGGCACCCGAACTCGTGATCGCTCTCAAAGCGGCAGTGGACAGGGACCAGCGTCCAGGCCGTTTTCTTGTCACGGGCTCAGCGAACCTCCTTGAACTTTCTTCGACGCATGAGTCGCTGGCCGGGCGGGCGGAGCACATCGACCTGCACCCCTTCAGTCAGCGCGAGATCGAGTCGACCGCTGGCTCGTTCGTCGATCTCGCCTTCGTGCCGAACATGCTGTCCTCGCACGAGGGTTCACTCACTCGTGAGGAGTATGTCGAGCGGGCATGCACTGGCGGCTACCCGGAGGCGTTGAGGCGCGAATCCGCTCGGCGACGACAAGACTGGTATGACGCGTACGTGTCGCAGATCGTGAAGCGTGATGCTGTTGACATCTCCGGCTTGCAACGTATGGCGGACCTGCCGCGACTGCTCCGCCTCATTGCGGCGCGAATGGGCAGCACGATGGTCTGGGCCGCACTGGCGACCGATGCCGGCATGCCTCGACGCACTCTTGATCCGTATGTGGCGCTGTTGGAGACGCTCTATCTCACCCACACGCTGCCAGCTTGGACAGTGAACCTGACTTCTCGCGAAGTGAAGCAACCGAAGGTATTCCCGGTCGACTCTGGGCTGGCGGCTGCTCTGCTCGGTGCGGCGGCCGAAGGGCTGCGGCCGACGTCGCCTCTGCTCGGCAGTTTGCTGGAATGCTTTGTCGTCGGCGAATTGAGGCGACAGCAGACGTGGGCATCGACGCGCACGACGCTGCACCATTACCGCGACAATCGGGGCGTCGAAGTCGATGCGATTCTGGAGACGCCTGATGGTCGAGTCGTCGGTATCGAGGTGAAATCAGCAGCCACAGTGCGCTCAAGGGATGCTGTCGGTCTCGCTAAACTGAGGGACCGGCTCGGGGACCGATTCGTCGCGGGCTACGTGCTGCATACCGGGTCATCCACGGTCGCCGTGGGTGAACGAATCTCCGCAGTTCCCTTGGATGCTCTTTGGTCTGCGACTGACTGATGAGTGGGTCGGGACACGCGTCCCCACAGAAGGAGATTTCGCCCTCGGAAGGCGCCAGTCGGCGATTTCTTCCTTCGCAAGGGGAAATCTCCTTCCGAACGAAGCGACCCCCGGAGAAGCCCCCTACCGCGCCGGCCGCGCCCCGTCAGAGCCCTCGATGCCGTGGATGAAGATCGCGGCGACCTCGTCGTCGAACACGGCGCGTTCGTGGGGGATGCGCGCGCGGTAGGAGGCCTGCGCCTCGAACGCAGCGGCCGGATCCGCGAGCACGCGGTCGTAGGCGCGCTTGGCGTTCTGCACGATGTCGGGGCGCACCTCTACCTTGTGCTCATGTGGAAGCGGCACGTCGACGCCATTGGCCGCCGCGCCGCGGTTGGCAACGAGCACCACGGATCCCATGGCCGCGGCTTCACGAGGGAAGCGATCTTTGCCGGGGTGCGCGCCGAGATCGAGGTAGACGAGGGAGGTGCGCAGGGCGTCGTCGACCTGGTCACGCGTCATGTTCTGCAGCGGCAGCAGCTCGATGCCCGGCCAGCGCCGCGAGAACTCGGCCATGATGGCGCGCGACTTGGCGGGGTTGTAGGCGATGCGGGGGATCCGCCCTTCGGCCGTCACCGCAGATGACGACGACAGCGGCGTGTAGTCGCTCAGGATGGATCCGGCCCGGCCGAGGTGCGCGAAGACGTGGCTCCACGCGTAGTGCGACTGGGCGAGGTGTCCGCTGCGGGCCAGCACACGATCTTCGCCGCTCGTGAGGCCCCGTAGGAAGCGCTTGGCCGCGCGCACTTGCAGCAGCGGTGCGCGCTGATTGCGCCCGCGCTCGATCGGCAGCAGCGACGTCGCGTCGCGTTCGATCACGAAGCGCGGGGCATAG
>DWXU01000055.1:0-26564 GCA_019119065.1 Candidatus Microbacterium pullistercoris
GCTTCCTGTCGCGCAACGGGGATACGCGTGCCGAGGACCTGCGAGACGACATCCTGCGCGATCTTCGCGGGGGTGAGACCGGCATCGTGGAGGATCTGGTCCCGCGAGGCGTGGTCGATGAACTCGTCGGCGAGACCCAGCTCGTCCACTGCTGTGTCGACGCCGGCCTCGCGCAGAACCTGCCGCACGCGGGTGCCGATTCCGCCGACGCGGATACCGTCCTCGAGAGTGATCACGAGGCGGTGGCGGCGGGCGAGGTCGACGATAGAGGGCGCGACGGGCACGACCCAGCGCGGGTCGATCACGGTCGCGCCGATGCCCTGTGCCCGGAGGCGGTCGGCGACATCGAGGGCGGTCCGGGCGAACGGTCCGATGCCCACGAGGAGCACGTCCTCGTCGCCGTCGCGCACGAGAACATCGACGCCGTCCTCGGTGCGTTCGATGGCCTCGATCGGCTCGCCGACCTCGCCCTTCGGGAAGCGCACGACGGTGGGAGCGTCCTCGACCGCAACGGCCTCGCCGAGTTCCTCGCGGAGGCGCACGGCGTCACGAGGAGCAGCGATGCGCACGTGCGGGACGATGTGAAGCAGCGCGAGATCCCACATCCCGTGGTGGCTCGGCCCGTCTGGGCCGGTCACGCCGGACCGGTCGAGCACGAAGGTGACTCCCGCGCGGTGCAGGGCGACGTCCATCAGGACCTGGTCGAACGCGCGATTGACGAAGGTCGAGTAGAGCGCGACGACGGGGTGCAGGCCGCCGTAGGCGAGGCCCGCGGCGGAGGTGACGGCGTGCTGTTCGGCGATGCCGACGTCGTAGACGCGCTCGGGGAATCGCTCGGCGAACGGCGCGAGGCCCGTGGGGCGCAACATGGCCGCGGTCACTGCGATGACGTCCGCGCGGCGGTCTCCGATCTGCACGAGCTCGTCAGCGAACACGTCGGTCCAGCCTTCGCCGGACGACGCGAGCGGAGTGCCCGTCGCTGGGTCGATGCGACCGACGGAGTGGAACTGGTCGGCCTCGTCCTCGCGCGCCGGATCGTATCCGCGGCCCTTCTCCGTGATCACGTGCACGATCACGGGCGCGCTGTGGGCCTTCGCCAGCTCGAGCGTCTCCAACAGCGTGGGGAGGTCGTGGCCGTCGACCGGGCCGAGGTACTTGATGTCGAGCTGCGCGTACAGCGCGGTGTTGTTCGTGAATCGCGAGAGGAAGCCGTGCGTCCCGCCGCGCACACCGCGGTAGAAGGCGCGCCCCACGCGGCCGAGGCGTCGAGCGAGCTTGTTCGACTTCTCCCCCAGGTCGCGGTACGCGGCGGTCGTGCGCACGCGATTGAGGTAGCGCGCCATGCCGCCGATCGTCGGCGCGTAGCTGCGTCCGTTGTCGTTGACGATGATCACGAGGTTGCGATCGTTGTCGTCGGTGATGTTGTTGAGCGCCTCCCACGTCATGCCGCCCGTGAGCGCGCCGTCGCCGACGACCGCGACCACGTGGCGATCCGCGCGACCGGTGCGAGCGAAGGCGCGGGAGATGCCGTCAGCCCAGCTGAGCGAGCTCGACGCGTGCGACGACTCGACGACGTCGTGAGGGCTCTCGGACCGCTGCGGGTAGCCCGCGAGGCCGCCACGCGAGCGGAGCCCGTCGAAATCCTGGCGTCCCGTGAGGAGCTTGTGAACGTACGACTGGTGCCCCGTGTCCCAGACGATCGGATCCTGGGGCGAGTCGAACACGCGATGCAGGGCGATCGTCAGTTCGACGACGCCGAGGTTCGGGCCCAGGTGTCCGCCCGACTGCGAGACGTTCTCGACGAGGAACTCGCGCACCTCGCCCGCGAGCTGGGACAGCTGTCGTGCCGAGAGTCGGTCGAGATCCCGCGGGGACGAGATCGAGTCAAGCAGAGCCATGGATCCGAGGTTACGCCCTCTTGCCGGGAAGATGCCGCGGCTCGGCGCAATCCGGCTGACCCGAGGATCACGGTGGGGTTCTCCTCTCGTGAACGACAACGGGCCCCTGCCTCCAAGGTGAGGAAGGGGCCCGTCAGCGGGTTCGCGTCAGATGAGGCTGCGCAGCACGTACTGGAGGATGCCGCCGTTGCGGTAGTAGTCGGCTTCACCCGGCGTGTCGATTCGGACGACCGCGTCGAACTCGACCGTCTGCTTGCCCTCGGGCGAGTGCGCGGTCGGCTTCGCCGTGACCCGGACCGTCTTCGGGGTCTCGCCATCGTTGAGCTTCGTGAGCCCCTCGATCGAGAATTCCTCCGTACCGTCCAGGCCGAGCGAGTCGGCCGACTCGCCTGCCGGGAACTCCAGCGGAACGACGCCCATGCCGATGAGGTTCGAACGGTGGATTCGCTCGAAGCTCTCGGTGATGACCGCGCTCACGCCGAGCAGGCGCGTGCCCTTGGCCGCCCAGTCGCGCGAGGATCCGGAGCCGTACTCCTTGCCGCCGAGCACCACGAGAGGCGTGCCCTGTTCCTGGTAGTTCTGCGACGCATCGTAGATGAACGCCTGCGGCGCGTCGGCCTGCGTGAAGTCACGCGTGTAGCCTCCCTCGACGTCGTCGAGGAGCTGGTTCCGCAGTCGAATGTTCGCGAATGTGCCGCGAATCATCACCTCGTGATTGCCGCGACGCGAACCGTAGGAGTTGAAGTTCTTCCGGTCGATGCCGTGCGACGTGAGGTACTGCCCCGCGGGGGTGTCGGCCTTGATCGCTCCGGCCGGCGAGATGTGGTCGGTCGTGACCGAGTCGCCGAGCTTCGCGAGCACGCGCGCACCCGAGATGTCCTGCACCGGCTCCGGGTCGCGGCCCATCCCGTCGAAATACGGAGGCTTGCGCACGTAGGTCGACTCGTCGTCCCACTCGAACACCGAACCCTCCGGCGTCGGCAGGTTGCGCCAGCGGTCATCGCCGTCGAACACGGTCTTGTACTGCGTGATGAACTGCTCACGCGAGATCGACGAGTCGACGATCTCCTGGACCTCCTCCGGCGACGGCCAGATGTCCTTGAGGAACACGTCGTTGCCGTCGGCGTCGGTGCCGAGCGGGTCGGCATCGAAGTCGAAGTGCATCGAGCCGGCGAGGGCGTACGCGACCACCAGGGGCGGCGACGCGAGGTAGTTCATCTTCACGTCCGGGCTGATCCGGCCCTCGAAGTTGCGGTTTCCGGAGAGGACGGCGGCGACCGCGAGGTCGTTGGCGTGGATCGCCTCCGAGACCTCGTCGATCATCGGGCCGGAGTTGCCGATGCAGACCGTGCAGCCGTAGCCCACCGTATAGAAGCCGAGGCTTTCGAGGTCCGCGTCCAGACCGGACTTCTCGTAGTAGTCGGTGACGACCTTGGAACCCGGCGCAAGCGTCGACTTCACCCACGGCTTGCGCTCGAGGCCCTTCGCGCGCGCCTTGCGCGCCAGCAGCCCGGCGGCGACCATGACGGACGGGTTCGAGGTGTTCGTGCACGAGGTGATCGCGGCCAGCGTCACAGCACCGTTGTCGAGGATGTAACTCTCACCGTCGGGCGTCGTGACGGGAACCGGGGTGGATACGCCGTTCACACCACTCGAGATGTGCACGGGGCGGGTGTCGTGGTCCTCATCGCCCGGCGTGGATCCGGGATCCGACGCGGGGAACGAGTGCTTCGACTCGAGGTCGACGATGTCGTCGGTCGTCTGGGCCGATGCGTAGTGGACGACGTCCTTCTCGAACTGCTGCTTCGCCTCGGACAGCTCGATGCGGTCCTGCGGACGCTTCGGGCCGGCGATGGAGGGCACGACCGTCGACAGGTCGAGCTCCATGTACTCGCTGTAGACCGGCTCGATCGACGGGTCGTGCCAGAGGTGCTGCTCCTTCGCGTACTTCTCGACGAGCTGCACGGCGGCCTCGTCGCGGCCGGTCAGGCGGAGGTAGTCGAGCGTGACGTCGTCAACCGGGAACATCGCGGCCGTCGAGCCGAACTCGGGGCTCATGTTGCCGATCGTGGCGCGGTTCGCGAGCGGCACCGAGCCGACGCCCTCGCCGTAGAACTCGACGAACTTCCCGACGACGCCGTGCTGGCGCAGCATGTCGGTGATCGTGAGCACGACGTCCGTCGCGGTGACGGCCGGGGGGATGTCGCCCGTGAGCTTGAAACCGACGACGCGCGGGATGAGCATCGAGACGGGCTGGCCGAGCATCGCGGCCTCCGCCTCGATGCCGCCGACGCCCCAGCCGAGCACGCCGAGGCCGTTGACCATCGTGGTGTGCGAGTCGGTGCCGACGCAGGTGTCGGGGTACGCGCGCAGCGTGCCGTCGACCGTGCGGTCGTAGACGACCTTCGCCAGGTGCTCGATGTTCACCTGGTGGACGATGCCGGTGCCGGGAGGCACGACCTTGAAGTCGTTGAAGGCGGTCTGCCCCCAGCGGAGGAACTGATAGCGCTCGCCGTTGCGCTCGTATTCGATCTCGACGTTGCGTTCGAGCGCGTCGGCGCGTCCGAACAGGTCGGCGATGACCGAGTGGTCGATCACGAGCTCTGCCGGCGAGAGCGGGTTGATCTTGTCGGGGTCGCCACCCAACTCGGTGACGGCCTCGCGCATCGTGGCGAGGTCGACGATGCAGGGCACGCCGGTGAAGTCCTGCATGACCACGCGCGCGGGCGTGAACTGGATCTCATTGCTGGGATCCGCCGTCGCGTCCCACTGGCCGAGGGACGCGATCGACTCGCTCGTGACGTTCGCTCCGTCTTCCGTGCGGAGCTGGTTCTCGAGGAGCACCTTGAGGCTGTACGGGAGCTTCTCGTACCCCTCGACGGCGTCGATTCGATAGATCTCGTAGTCGGTGCCACCGACCGACATGGTGCTCTTGGCACCGAAGCTGTTCACCGTGGACACGGGTGTCTCCTTCTGCTCGACCGCAGCTGTGCGCTCCCATCTTCCCTCTCCCGGGCGTCTGGGGCTAGGAAGGGAGTCCTAATGGCGCACAATTTATCTTGATATCAAGATAAATACTACACGGTCAGCTCTCGCGACGCGCGTAAAGCGCGCGCACGGCGAGCCACGTCACCGCGACGAGCGGCGCGAACAGCGGGATTCCCATCACAAGCTTCACCGTGCCGATGACCTGGATGTCGACTTCGGCCAGCCAGAGCGGGAACTGCACGGCGAGTCGTACGAAGAACAGGGCGGCCCACATCACGGCGAGCCAGAAGAAGACGCGACGCTTGTGCCGGTCCCGGCGCCAGCGGATGCCGTCGTCCATGAGGAACCCCGCCGCCAGGCCGATGATCGACCAGCCCGCGAATGCCGAGATCAGAAAGGCGGAGCCGTAGGCGACGTTCGTGATGAATCCAGGGATGAAATTGTCCTCCGCGCGCCCGGTGAGGAGCACGAGCGCCCCTGCGACAGCCACCGCGAGGAGCCCGCCGAGTGCCGCGGACGGTGCCTGGCGCTGTGCGAGGCGCACCAGCGTGAACGCGCCGGCGGCCGCCACCGACAGGATCACGGCGATCAGCAGCTGATCCGGCCACAGCGTGACGGCGGCGAGGAAGACGACGAGCGGCAGCACCGATTCGACAATGCCCCGCACGCCCCCGATCGCCTTCCACACGACCTTCCCGGTGGTGGCGTGGTCCGACGGGTCGATACCGGCTCGGCGCGCCGCCTGCCCGAAGGCCTCTCCGAGGACGGCCGATGCGCGCGGATGATCCGGGTCGGGCGGCGTCAGCGGCGTCTCGTCGCGCTCACCGTCGCGCTCTTCGCCCGCCATCAGGACCCCGGGGTCTGCGGCATCGAAAGAGGGATCAGGTCGCGTGGGGGCATGGGCGCATCGCCGCGCACGACCACGATGGAGCGGAAGAGGTCTTCGATGTCGGCGGCTGCTTCAGGCGAACTCGCCCCCTTGCCGCCGATGACGCCGCGCAGGAACCACCGGGGCCCGTCGATGCCGACGAACCGAGCGATGCGCTTGCCCGCGCCGGACTCGCCGTTGACCGGCACCTCGGCGAGCAACTCCGGACCGAGAGGGCCGTCGCGCTCGTCGACACGGCCGCCCTGATCGGACACCTGGGCACGGATCTGCTCGCGCGTCTCGTGCCACAGGCCCGTCGAGCGCGGCGCCGCGAAGGGCTGCACCTGCAGCGTGGACTCGCGATAGTCGAGCGCGACCGCGACGATCCGCTGCGAGCTCTCCTCGACCTCGAGGCGCAGGTTCATCCCCTCGCGCGGCATCACCTTGATTCCGCCGATGTCGATGTATGGCCGGACGGGATTCGCCTCGCTCGCGTCGAACGGGCCGCGTTCTGCACGGTCCGCCGGTGCGGACTTCTCGGTCGAGGGCTGCGCCGCCGCCTCGTCGTGGGAATCTGTCATCGATCTCGCCTCTGGTTCCTTCTTCGCTTCAGTTCGTCGTCGCGCCGGCGTAGCCGGAGGATCCGAACCCGCCCTCGCCGCGCACGCTCTCGTCCAGGTCGTCGACCGGCAGGAAGCGCGCCCGCGCGACCGGCGAGACGATCAGCTGCGCGATACGGTCACCCGCCGCGATCTCGTACGCTTCCGCGCGATCGGTGTTGAGGAGGGCGACCTTGATCTCCCCACGGTAGCCCGCATCGATCGTTCCGGGAGAGTTGACGACGGTGATGCCGTGCCTGACGGCCAGTCCGGATCGCGGCACGACGAACGCCGCATACCCCTCGGGCAACGCGATCCGCACCCCGGTGGGGACAAGCGCCCGCTCCCCCGCTTCGAGCCGCACGGACGCGGTCGACACGAGGTCGGCTCCGGCATCGCCGGGGTGTGCGTAGGCCGGCACGTGGGATGCGACAATGGGGACGTCCACGGTTTCACTCACGCATCGAGGGTAATGCACCAGTCCACTGCTTCGTCCGAGACGCGGCCACGCGATCTGGCCGTCTATCGCGAGCGGCTCACGCCGTCGCTCAAGATCCTCGCGGGCGCCGCGATCGTGGCGCCCATGGTGGCGCTCGTCGCCGTTCCCATCGATCAGACGGTGTCGCTGTCGATCGGCCTCGCGGTCGCCGTCCTCCTCATCGCGGTGATGGTCGCCGTGGCGCCGGTCGTCGAGGTCTCGGGACGCGAACTGCGCGCCGGGCGCGCCCACATCGATGTCGCGTATCTCGGAGAGGCGGTCGGGCACCGGGGCGACGAAGGACGCCGCGCACGGGGTGTCGGGTTGGATCCGCGCGGGTGGTATCTGATCCGCGGCGGGATCGAGGGCGTCGTCGTCGTGGAGAACACGGATCCGGACGATCCGGTCACGTCGTGGACGATCTCGACGCGCACGCCCGACCGCGTGATCGCCGCGCTGCGGCGCGCCCAGCGCGCCGCAGCGGAGCAGGACGCCCGTTAGGAGCAGTCGAGGCAGATCGGGCCGGCGTCGCCGACGTGGTCGATCTGCGAACGGTGCTTCACGAGGAAGCATTCCATGCAGGTGAACTCGTCCTGCTGCGGGGGAAGAACGACGACGTCGAGCTCGACGTTCGACAGGTCGTTTCCGCCGAGGACGATGCTCGGGTTGTCGGCGTCGTCATTCTCGACCGCCGTGTTCTGGTTCGACCGCGCCGCCTTGAGGGCTTCGATCGACTCGCTGCCCTCGTCTTCGTTCTTGTTGCGCGGTGCGTCGTAGTCAGTTGCCATCGCCAGGAGTCACTTCTCTCGGGTGGGTGTGGATGGATTGGATGCCCCGGTCGCGGTCGCGTGGGTCGCTTCGATATCGGTCATCGCCTGCGTAATCGACATCTGATGTCGACATACCGCAGTGCGCGGGGCGGCGACAGTCTGCACGACGAAGCCGGGAATCGCAAATGCGCGTACTCACTTCGGCGCGTCGTAGACCATCTCGTTCCGAGCAAACGTGCGGCGCGCCCGCGTTATTCCCCGTTTCAGAGCGCGCGCGTGACACCATGTGTGCGATGCGCCCAGTGCGCACACGGCGGAGAGGAGCAGGATGGAACAGCTGACCATCGTGGGTACGGAGGGGCAGCGCCTCGTCCTCGCCACCGAGCACGGACAGCGCTTCACTCTCGAGATCGACGACATGCTCAGCCAGGAGGTGCGCAAAGCGCGCGTCGTGGTCGAGCCGCGTCCGCAGCAGACCGGACCGAGCCCGCGGGAGATCCAGGCCCACTTCCGGGCGGGCCTCACCGCCGAAGAGGTCGCCGAGCTGCTCTCGTACGAGATCGAGAAGGTCCGTCTCTTCGAGGGCCCCGTCCTCGCCGAGCGCGAGCACATCGTGGATCGCGCGCTCGCGATGCCCGTCCTGACGGGCATCGGCGTCGACCAGGACGAGAACCCGACGTTCGGGAACGCGATTCGGCAGAAGCTCACCGACGTGTCGGCGACACAGGAGAGCTGGACGAGCTGGAAGACCGAGGACGGCTGGGTCGTGAAGCTCACCTTCGAGGCCTCCGGGATCCAGCGCGACGCTCGATGGAGTTTCGACCCGCGTCGCAGTGCGCTCGCCCCAGCGAACGACGACGCCACACAGCTCTCGCGCCAGGGCCGGATGGCGAGCGATACGCTCATCCCCCGCCTGCGTGCGCTCGACGTGGCGCAGGACGAGAAGGACGCCTCGTCGTTCGATGACCACACGTTCCACGAAGAGGAGCCCGCCCCCGCGCCCGAACCCGAGCGTCCGGCCGAAACGGCCGACCTGCTCGAGGCGTTGCGCCGCAAGCGCGGCCAGCGCGAGACGCCGCCGTCGGCTGCCGAGGACGCAAACGAGGAGCCCGACGACCGTCCGCACCGTCCGCTCGCGATGTTCTCCTCGATCGATCCGAACCTCGAGGAGACGCCGCCGCCCGCCGAGGAGTCCCCCGCGCGGGAGGAGCGGCCCGAGGAGCCGTCCCGTGACACGTCTGCGGACGATGACGCGCCGCGCGCCGACTCGTCGCGTCGCCGCGGACGCCCATCGATGCCCTCGTGGGACGAGATCGTCTTCGGCGCCCGCGGCGACGACTGATCCGGCCGGTCGCGCCCGTCAGCCGGCGTACGCCCCGAAGCGGATGAGCGGCACCGTCATCTCCTCGGGCGTCACGGATCCGTGCTGCCCGATCATCTTCTGCGGATCCTTGTTGCGCAGTCGATCGTCGTAGAACGCGACGTCGCCGCGCGCGGCGACGAGCACGTCCCCGATCCGCCCACGCACGTGCGGTGCGACGGACGCCCCGAACAGCCCGTCCGCGATCGCCTCATCGCGCATCGACACATCCGCGTACGCGCCGGATTCCTCGCGCCACCGGGCGGCGAGTTCATCGATGTCGACGCCGCTGTCGGCGTAGACGTGGACGAGGCGCGGTTCGCCGCCGAGGTGCCGGACACCGTCCAGACGCGGATCCCCGGCGCGCAGCAGCACATGACGATTCCGCGGCACATCGACCATGCCGTGATCCGCCGTCACGAGAGCGCCGACCCCGTGCGGCAGCGACAGAGCCGGGCGGATCGCGCTGTCGATCGCCTCGAGCGTCTCCCGCCACGCATCAGAGTCGACTCCGTGGCGATGTCCCGCCTTGTCCAGCTCGGGAATGTAGCAGTACACGAACGAGCCGGGGCGCTGCGACGCGAGTGCACAAGCCACCTGCACGCGGTCCGTCAGGTCGTCCTCCGCGATGAACTCGGCGCCGCGCTGCAGTGCCCGGGTGAACCCCGTCGCGCGGTACTCAGCATGGCCCACCGAATAGCTGCGGATCCCCGTTGCGCGTTCGAACACCGTCGACGAACGCTGCCAGGCCGCGGGGTCGAGACCGTCCTTCTCGTAGCCGTTGAGCTGATTCGCCAGCCGGTCGCGATCCGGATCGAGCACGCGGTAACCCACGAGGCCGTGTTCCCCGGGCCAGACGCCCGTCAGGAACGATCCGAGCGCCGCGGCGGTGGTCGAGGGAAACACCGTCTGCGCCACCTGCCGGCGCCCCATGGCGCGTGCCAGGTGACGGGCGTGCGCCGCGTGGGCGCGCAGCTGGATCGCGCCGAGGCCATCGACGACGATCGCGACAGCCGATTCCGCCGGCGCAAGCCAGTCACCTCGTCCACCCAGCGAGCGGACCATCTCGGTCGCCACTCCGGCGAGATTCCGGGCCTTGGCAGGGCGCGCGGGTAGGATTTTCGGCATCCGGGCCAGTCTGGCACACCCGTTTTCTCGCCCGGCTCACCACGTTCCACGAGAGAGGGCTGCATGGCGCGCAAGCAGGAATCTGCCGCACCGACGAACGAGCGCATCGAGGACATCGCGCTCGAGACCGAGATGCAGGGCTCCTATCTCGAGTACGCGTACTCCGTCATCTATGCGCGCGCTCTCCCCGACGCGCGCGACGGCCTCAAGCCGGTGCAGCGACGGATTCTGTACCAGATGGCCGAGATGGGGCTGCGGCCCGAGCGGGGCCATGTCAAGAGCGCACGCGTCGTCGGCGACGTGATGGGCAAGCTCCACCCGCACGGCGACAGCGCGATCTACGACGCCCTCGTGCGTCTCTCGCAGGACTTCGCCATGCGCCTTCCGCTGGTCGACGGCCACGGCAACTTCGGATCCCTGGACGACGGCCCCGCGGCGTCGCGCTACACGGAAGCGCGTCTCGACCGCGCCGCGATGCGCATGACGGAGAACCTCAGCGAGGACGTCGTCGACTTCGTGCCGAACTACGACGGCCAGTACACGCAGCCCGAGGTGCTGCCCGCCGCGTACCCCAATCTGCTCGTCAACGGCGCGACCGGCATCGCCGTCGGCATGGCGACGAACATGGCGCCGCACAATCTCAATGAGGTCGTCAGCGCCGCGACTCACCTGCTCGAGAGCCCCGACGCCACGACCGAAGACCTCATGCAGTTCGTTCCCGGCCCCGACTTCCCCACGGGCGGCGTGATCATGGGGCTCGACGGCATCCGAGACGCGTACGAGACCGGGCGCGGATCCGTGAAGGTCCGCGCGAAGGCGCGCATCGAACAGATCGGCCCACGCCGCACCGGGATCGTCGTCACGGAGCTGCCGTACATGGTGGGACCAGAACGCGTCATCGAGAAGCTCAAAGACGCCGTGCAGTCGAAGAAGCTGCAGGGCATCAGCGACGTCAACGATCTCTCCGACCGCAAGCACGGCCTGCGCCTCGTCATCGGCATCAAGACGGGATTCGACGCGGAGGCGGTCCTCGAGCGCCTCTACCGCCTGACGCCGCTCGAGGACTCGTTCGGCTTCAACAACGTGGCCCTCGTCGACGGGCAGCCGTCCACGCTGGGTCTGCGCGACATGCTCGTGGTGTACGTCAACCACCGGATCGACGTCGTCACCCGCCGCACGGCGCACCGCCTCGCCAAGCGTCGGGATCGCCTCCACCTCGTGGAGGGTCTGCTCATCGCCATCCTCGACATCGACGAAGTCATCGAGGTCATCCGGTCGTCCGAGACCAGCGACGAGGCGCGCACGCGCCTGTGCCAGGTATTCGACCTCGACGAGGTGCAGGCCGAGTACATCCTCGAGCTGCGCCTGCGTCGCCTGACGAAATTCTCACGGATCGAACTCGAGACCGAGCGCGACGACCTGCGCGCGGAGATCGCGTCGCTCGAGGAACTGCTCGGATCCGACGCGCTCATCCGGCAGCGCGTGGCGACGGAGCTCGAGGAGGTCGCGGATGAGCTCGGAACCCCCCGCCGCACGGTGCTGATGAACGCCAAGCCTCAGCCGAAGCGATCGGCGAAGGCAACCGAGCAGGACCTGCAGATCGCCGACGCACCCACGCTCGTGGCGCTGTCGACCACGGGGCGGGCCGTTCGCGTGGACACGCCCGGGGGCGAGGAGATCGCCCCGCCCGCACGCCGCAGCAAACACGACGCGATCCTGTCGACAGCGCGCGGCACGATCCGCGGCGAGATCGGCGCCATCACCTCCGCAGGCCGGATGGTGCGCTTCTCCCCCATCGACCTGCCGTCGGTCCCGCCCACGTCGATCTCGCTCGGTGCCGGCCAGCGCCTGCGCGACTACGTGGGACTGACCGAGAAGGACGAAGAGATCGTCGGGCTCGTCGAGCTCGCGGCTGACGCTCCGACGGCGATCGGCACGGCGCACGGCACCGTCAAGCGGGTCCTGCCGTCCGGCGTCGCCGTTCGTCCCAGCGTCGATGTCATCGCGCTCAAGCCCGGCGACCGTGTCGTCGGCGTCGCGACCGCACCGGACGAGGCCGACCTCGTGTTCATCACGACCGATGCGCGTCTGCTGCGCTTCCCCGCCTCGGCCGTGCGCCCCCAGGGGGCCGCGGCCGCAGGCATGGCGGGCGTCAAGCTCAGCGCGAACGCGTCCGTGCTGTTCTTCGGCGCTGTGCACGGCGACGGCAACGTCGTGGCAACCGTCTCCGCTGCGGAGGGCACCCTCGCGGGCACCGACGCGGGACGCGCGAAGATCAGCGATTTCGGAGAGTACCCCGCAAAGGGGCGCGGTACCGGTGGTGTCCGCGCGCACGCGTTCCTGAAGGGTGAGGACAGCCTTCAGATCGCGTGGGCAGGTCCCGACCCCGCGTATGCACTCGACGCGAAGGGCGCGGTCCGCAAGATCCCGATGACGCTCTCGAAGCGCGACGGTTCGGGTCAGCCGCTCGAGGCCCCGATCGCGACGATCGGCCGCACGCTGTAGCTGATCCGATAGCCTCGCCCCATGAAGGTCGTGATCTCTGGCGGTTCCGGAGCGCTGGGACGCGCGCTCGCAACCACGCTCGCCGCCGACGACCACGAGGTCGTCGTGCTGACGCGAACGCCGGGCCGCCGCCGCGTTCCAGGCACAACGGAGGTCGGCTGGGATCCGCGTGACGTCGGCGCCTGGGCGCACGCGCTCGAGTCCGACGGCGAACTCGCCGTCGTCAACCTCGCGGGCAAGCTCGTCGACTGCCGCCCGACCGAGGAGAACATCCGCGCGCTCCGCGACTCCCGCGTCGTCGCGACCGAGGCGCTCGTCGAAGCCGCTGCGCGCCTCGCGCGTCCCGTCGATCGCTGGGTGCAGGCCTCGACGACGGCGATCTATGGCGACGCCGGTGACGAGCTCATCACCGAGGAGACTCCGGATCCCACGTCGGGCCTCCCTCAGATGACGGGTGTCGTTCTTCCCTGGGAGGCTGCGTCGCAGGGCGCCAACGCTGCGCATCTGGTCACGATCCGCACGTCGATCGTGCTCGATCGAGGAACGCCGGCGCTGGGTCGCCTGCTGCTGCCCGCCAAGCTGGGATTCGGCGGGCCGATCGCGAGCGGACGGCAGTGGTTCAGCTGGATCCACATCGAGGACTGGCTGCGTGTCGCACGCGCGGCCCTGGGCCTCGATGCGAATCTCATGCTCCCGGACGCGCCGGTGATCGCCGCCGCGCCGCATCCCGTGCGCAATGCCGAGCTCATGCGTCTGCTGCGGGAGGCCGTCGGCGTGCCCTTCGGGCTCCCGACCCCCGAGTTCGTGCTGCGGCTCGCGTCGATCGGGCTCCGCACGGATCCGCTTCTCGCCCTCACCGGTCGTCACACGACGTCGTCGGTGCTCGCGGAGCAGGACTTCTCCTTCCGCTACCCGACGCTGGAGTCCGCGCTGACCGACCTGGTCCGCTGACTCCTTCGGAAGGAGATTTCGCCTTCGGGAGGAGGATTCGGGCCCAAAGGACCTCCCGAAGAGCAATTCTCCTTCGCTGGCGCTTCCGTCTCCAGCGGTCAGAGCGCGCCGACCAGCGCGGCGACGCCCGCGACGGCCGACACTGCTGCGATCACCATCGCGATCATGAACAGCACCAGGTGCACGGTGAAGAATCGTGTCGCCTTGCCGTTCTCGTCGCGGGAGCGTGGATCCTTCACGACGCGGCGGAAGAAGTTCGGCCAGGTAAGAATGTGAAATGCCGCATTGACGAAGAGCAGGATGGCAAGCAGGACCATGACCGCAGTCTATGAGCCGACTACGCGTCGATGGCTTCCTTGTCGAGCTGCGCCGCGCCCCGGACGATGAATTCACGGCGCGGGGCGACCTCATTGCCCATGAGCATCTCGAAGACATGTCCGGCGGACTCGGCGTCCTCCATCCGCACCCGGCGCAGAAGGCGACCGTCGCGCGACATGGTGGTCTCCGCGAGCTGGTCGGCGTCCATCTCACCGAGGCCCTTGTAGCGCTGAATCGGCTCCCGCCACTTCTTGTTCTGCTTGCGCAGCTTCGCCAGCAGACCGTTCAGCTCGCGGTCGCTGTACGTGTAGATCGTCTCGTTGGGCTTCGAGCCGGGGTGCTGCACGATGACCCGGTGCAGCGGCGGAACGGCGGCGTACACTCGTCCTGCTTCGATGAGCGGCCGCATGTAGCGGTAGAACAGCGTCAGCAGCAGCGTGCGGATGTGCGCGCCGTCGACATCGGCGTCGCTCATCATGATGACCTTGCCGTAGCGTGCCGCCTCGATGTCGAACGAGCGGCCAGACCCCGCGCCGACCACCTGGATGAGTGCCGCGCACTCGGCGTTCGACAGCATGTCGCCGATCGATGCCTTCTGCGTGTTGAGAATCTTGCCGCGAATCGGGAAGAGCGCCTGATACTCGCTGTCGCGCGCCTTGCGGGCGGTTCCGAGGGCCGAATCACCCTCGACGATGAACAGCTCGGAGTTCGACACGTCGTTCGACCGGCAGTCGATGAGCTTCGCGGGCAGCGACGACGACTCGAGCGCGTTCTTGCGGCGCTGCGTCTCCTTGTGGGCACGAGCCGAGACGCGCGCCTTCATCTCGCTGACGACCTTGTCGAGCAGCATCGAGACCTGGTTCTTGTCATCGCGCTTCGTCGACGTGAAACGCGCCTTCATGCCCTCGCGGACGACCTTCGCAACGATGCTGCGCACGGCGGGCGTACCCAGCACCTCCTTCGTCTGTCCCTCGAACTGCGGCTCCGGGATGCTGACGTTGAGCACGGCGGTGAGCCCCGCGAGGACGTCGTCCTTCTCGAGCTTGTCGCTGCCGACCTTCAGTCGCCGCGCGTTCTTCTCGACCTCGGCGCGGAGCTGCTTCGTCAGCTCCTGCTCGAAGCCCTGCTGGTGCGTGCCGCCCTTCGGTGTCGCGATGATGTTCACGAACGATCGCATGTGGGTGTCATAGCCCGTTCCCCAGCGCAGGGCGATGTCGACGCGGCACTCGCGCTCGACCTCGGTCGACACCATGGATCCGTCCGACTGCAACGTCGGCACGCGCTCGGTGAAATTCCCCGTGCCATCGAGCCGCCAGGTGTCGGTCACGGGCGCGTCGGTCGACAGGAACTCGACGAACTCCCCGAGACCGCCCTCGTATCGGTAGGAGGTCTCGCGCACGCCGCCGTCGGGGTCGGCGTCGGGACGCTCGTCGCGGATCACGATCTCCAGCCCCGGCACGAGGAACGCCGTCTGGCGCGCTCGCGTCACGAGCTCGTCGTATTGGAACGCCGCGTCCTTCGTGAAGATCTGTCCGTCGGCCCAATAGCGCACGCGCGTGCCGCTGACGCCCTTCTTGGCCTTGCCGGCGACGCGCAGTTCGCTCCTGTTTCGGAACGGGGCGAAAGGGGCGTCGGGACGCGGTTCGCCCGTGTCGGTGAACTCGCCGGGTTCCCCGCGGTGGAAGCTCATCGCGTATGTCTTGCCGCCGCGGTCGACCTCGACGTCGAGACGCTCGCTCAGCGCGTTGACGACCGACGCGCCGACGCCGTGCAGGCCGCCCGAGGCGGCGTACGAGCCACCGCCGAACTTCCCGCCGGCGTGCAGCTTCGTGAAGACCACCTCGACGCCGGTCAGCCCGGTGCGCGGTTCGACGTCGACGGGGATGCCGCGGCCGCGGTCCTGCACCTCGACGCTGCCGTCCTCGCGGAGGATCACGACAATCCGGTCGCCGTTGCCTGCGACAGCCTCGTCGACCGCGTTATCGATGATCTCCCACAGGCAGTGCATGAGCCCCGGCGATCCGTTCGAACCGATGTACATGCCCGGCCGCTTACGGACGGCCTCCAGACCTTCGAGGACCTGGAGATGATGGGCGGAGTACTCGGCTGTCACAAGATTCGATCCTATCTTCGAACGCTCCGACGGCCCCGCGGACACACCCGCGTCGCGCCGACTGAGGCCGGGACGCGTACGCCCAGCGCGAAACACGCGCCTTCCCGGGAATCCCTGACGGTGTCCCGTGGTTGTATGGAGTGGCGCCTCACCTGAGACGAACCGAGAAGGAGGCAACCCGATGACTGCAACTACGACAGCCGAAGCTTCTGTCTCCCACCGCCTGACCGCCCTTGACCGGTGCGATGCCTGCGGAGCGCAGGCCTATATCGCAGCCGAAGTCGGCGGCAGCGAGTTGCTGTACTGCGCACACCACGGACGCAAGTTCGAGGAGAAGCTGCGTGAAGTCGCCACGAACTGGCACGACGAGACCGCCAAGCTTCAGGACTGACGCACACCCCGTCACCTCGACTTAGGGCGTCTCCCCGCTCGGGGAGGCGCCCTCGTCGTAGACGCGCGGCACCAGCGGCGAGACGCGCAGCAACGGTTCCTCGCCCACCGTTCCGGTCGCCTCGCCCAGATCAGTGGGTGTCGCCTCGCCGGTGTCACCGGGTCCGAACATGACGACCTCGTCGCCGACGGCTGCGCCGTCCCAGAGCTCGACGAGCGACGAGAACGGCTCCACCCGAACGAGCCGGCGTACGCCGCCGGGCGTCGCGACGCTGACGCGTCCACCGGCCGACGACGGGTACCCGTCGACCGACCCGACGCCGACGGTGGCGACGTCGCCGATCTCCGTCACCCGTGCGATGAGCGACGAGATCGGCGCGACGCCCGGGATGGCGGGGCCGTGCTCGGATCGGATCCCGTAACAGAAGGCTCCGATTCGCACGAGGTCATACCGGAACTCCGGGCGGTGCCAGGCGGCCGCGCTCGCGGCGAGGTGCCGCACCTCGGGCTCGAGCCCCGCGCGCTCGGCCGCCGCGACCGCATCGTCGAAGGCGGCCCGAGACGTGTCGTCCTCCGCGTCGCTCGCTTCGGCGATGTGCGTCCAGATGCCGACGACGCGGATCCGGCCCGCGCGCTCGAGCGCGGCAGCGCGGGCGCAGAACGCGTCCCAGGCTTCGGGTCGAATGCCGTTTCGGTGCAGGCCGGTATCGATCTTGAGGTGCACGCGGGCGCGCGTCGCGGTGGTCTCGGCCGCGCGCGCGACGCGATCGAGGTAGTCGGCATCGCCGACGCCGACCTCGAGGTCTGAACGGAGGGCGGCCGCGGCTTCCGCCTCCGTCAGCGTCATCCAGCACAGCACGCGCGCGCGATCTCCCGCCGTGCGCTTCGCCCGGACGGCACTGGGCAGGTCGATCCCGCCGAACCAGACCGCTCCCGCGTCGAGGGCGGCCGCGACGATCGGCTCGACGCCCTGCGCGTACGCGTCGTCCTTGATGACGACGAGGAGCTCGGCGGGAGCCATGCGGGCGCGCACGGCTCGCACGTTGCGTCGCAGCTGGTCGAGATCGACGCGGAGTTCGGCGGGGATCACGGGGCCTCCTCGCTCTCGGCTCCGAGGCCCACGATCGCGACGAGCTCGAGCATGGTCCATCCGCTCGCCTCCGCCCATCGCGCAAGCGAACGCGGAGCCGCGTCACCGAAGTACACGGCCTCGTCGCCCGCGCTCACGGGCGCGTCCGCGACGTCGACGACGCAGACGTCCATCGCGACGCGGCCGACGATCGGGCGCTCGGATCCGGCGATCACCACGGACGCGTGCGAACCGATCGCTCGGGCGACGCCCTGCGCGTAGCCGCCGGCGACAAGGGCGACGCGCGTGGCCTTCTCGGCTCGATGCAGGTACCCGTACGAGACGCCGTCACCGGCGCGGAGCGGCTTCGTCTGCAGCACCGGAGCGGCGAACGTCATCGCCGGCACGCCCACGCCATCGATACCGAAGACGGTCTCGAGCGGCAGCGCGTGTCCCGTCACGGCGTCGAGCCCGTGCGACGTTTCGCCCGCATCGACGATCGCCGTCGTCACGCCGGCCTCACGCGCCGCGCCGGCGACGAGGGCGGCGCCGTGTCCGCACGCGTCGCGACGCAGGTCCACGGCGGCATTCGGCGCGCTCTGCCGTGCACGCGCGATGTTGCGCACGAGCGCGGATCGCGACACGCGCACGCGCGGGCGGCTGTTCGCCAGTTTCGACGGGCTCATCCCACCTAGACTATGACCCGGCCGCTACGCGGACGCTCAACCCGTGCGCGCGCCCGACCGCCTGACGCCGACCCGGAGGATCCATGCCCGCGAACGGCCTCGCCCTCGGACCGAAACTTCGCTATCTCGCCGAGCGCGCCCGCCGCGTCGACATCGGCGCGGTCATCGAGCGCGCCAAGGAAGTGCGCGACGCGCACGGCAAGGCGGTGCCCGCTGTCGTCGCCGACATGCTGTGGCAGGCGGCCCGCAAGGACGTCGCCTTCCAGGACTACGTCGACTTCGACTTCGCGACGCTCACGGCAGCGGAGCGGGCCACCTTCATGACCCACCCGGTGTCGATGCAGCTCGCACAGGCATACTCGCGTCCTGCCGGTCGCCGCATCTTCGAAGACAAGATCGCCTTCAACCGTCAGTTCGACCGCTTCCTGAAGCGGGCCTGGCTCGTCGTCGAGGACGGCAACGTCGACGAGGTCCGTGCCTTCATCGAACAGCACGGCACCGTCATCGCGAAGGTGCCGGTCAGTCACATGGGCCTCGGCGTCCGACGGTACCGCGCCGATGAGATCGACGACTGGTCGGCTTTCCATGCGCAGCTGATCGCCGGCGACGAGATCCTGCTCGAAGAGGTCATCGCGCAGCACGACGACATCGCTGCCGTCTGCCCCGGCACCGTCAACACGACGCGCATCACGGCCTTCTACGACGGCACCGACGTCCATACGCTCGCGATCGCGCAGAAATTCGGCCGCGGCGAGGTCAGCGACCAGATGTCATACGGCGGCTTCTACACGATGCTTGACCCCGACACGGGGCACGCGATGAGCGCGGGCTACGACTCTCACGCGAACGTCCACGAGACGCACCCCGACACGGGCTACCGGATCGCGGACTTCCAGCTGCCCCGTTTCGCGGAGGCCATCGCCCTCGTCGACGAGGCGGCCCGCGTCAACCCGGACGTGCAATACGCCGGATGGGACGTCGTCGTGACGAACGACGGCCCCGTGCTCGTCGAGGGGAACTGGGGCGCGGGCGTCTACGAGAACAAGCCGAGTGTGTCGGGGATCCGCACGGGCCACAAGGCGCGCTACCGCGCCGCCATCGGCTTCTGACGCGCGCGAGCGAAGCGGAGAACGAGCTACACCCGTCGGATGATCCCCATCGGCGTGGACTGATGCCCCTGCCCGAGCGGGTTGTCGCTGAGGATCCGCGCAAGCAGGCGCTCAGCGCCCTTGTCGAGGGTCGTCCCGAGAATGTTGCCGCCGAGATCGTTGATGTCGACCACGGCGACGTCGCAGCCGACGATCCGCTTGACGTCGCGTGCGACGCCGTGGGGATCCTCAGGACCGAGGACGACAGCTTCGTTGTACGGCGGGATGGTGCCGGGCGTCGGGCCGTCGATCGCACGCGCCTTCTCGCCCGCGATCCGGTAGAAGTCACCGCGGCGGCCGAATACCTTGGTGACGGCGGAGACGGCGGCGGCGAACAGTATCCGCGGGGAGCCGACCTCGCGCAGGGCAAACTCCATCGTCTCGGGGATGCCGAGCCCGATGCCGTACGCCGTCTTCGTCACGAAGCGCGAGAGGAAAGTCGCAAGACGCCGGGGGCGGATCTCACTCATCATGTAGGAGCGTCCCTGCATGATCGCGACGATCTTCTCGGTCACGAACAGGATGTCGCCTCGTTGCGTGTGTCCCTCGGCGTACTCGCGGATGACGTCGTCCAGCTGGTCCCCCGGCATGATGACGCGCGTACGAATCGGAATCCGAAGGTACGTCTTATCGTCGACCGAGACTTCGAGGGACTTGCCCTCGTTCGCCTCGCCGCTCACTCGAGGTAGTCCCGCAACGACTGCGACCGGCTCGGGTGGCGCAGCTTCGCCATCGTCTTGGACTCTATCTGCCTGATCCGCTCGCGCGTGACGCCGAAGGTGTCGCCGATCTGGTCGAGCGTCTTCGGCTGCCCGTCACCGAGGCCAAAACGCATGCGGATCACGCCCGCCTCGCGCTCCGAGAGGGAGTCGAGCAGGCCCTCGAGCTGCCGCTGCAGCATCGTGAAGCCGACCGCGTCGGCCGGTACGACCGCCTCGGTGTCCTCGATGAGGTCGCCGAATTCGCTGTCGCCGTCTTCGCCGAGCGGGGTGTGCAGCGAGATGGGCTCGCGGCCGTACTTCTGCACCTCGACGACCTTTTCCGGCGTCATGTCGAGCTCGCGGGCGAGTTCCTCCGGCGTGGGCTCACGACCGAGATCCTGCAGCATCTGGCGCTGCACGCGGGCGAGCTTGTTGATGACCTCGACCATGTGCACCGGGATACGGATGGTGCGGGCCTGGTCGGCCATCGCGCGGGTGATCGCCTGGCGGATCCACCACGTCGCGTAGGTCGAGAACTTGAAGCCCTTGGTGTAGTCGAACTTCTCGACGGCGCGGATCAGGCCGAGGTTGCCCTCCTGGATGAGGTCCAGGAACTGCATGCCGCGGCCCGTGTAGCGCTTCGCCAGCGACACGACGAGGCGGAGGTTCGCGCCGAGGAGGTGGCTCTTCGCACGCTTTCCGTCGCGGGAAACCCACTGCATGTCGAGTCCGAGCTGCGTGGACTTGTCGGCCGCCGACATCTTCGACAGCTTTTCCTCCGCGAAGAGGCCCGCCTCGATGCGCATCGCCAGGTCGACCTCTTCGGCCGCGTTCAGCAGCGGCACCTTGCCGATCTGCTTCAGGTAGTCCTTGACAGGGTCGGCCGTCGCACCCGTGATCTGGGTCGAGTAGACCGGGACGTCCTCCTCTTCGGAGGAGCTGATGACGATCGCGCCGGTCGGGAGCGGCTCCTTCTGCTCCGTCTTCGGCTTCGGCTGCTCTTCGACCTCGGGGGTCGGCTCGGCGATGATCTCGTCGACGACATCGGTCTTCCGCTTGCGCGCGGGCTTGGCCTTGTCGGCCGGCTCCTTCGCCGCCGTGCGCTTGGCCGCAGCCGCGGTCGTCTTCTTGGCCGCAGCCGCGGTGGTCTTCTTCTCCGCGGACGCAGTCGTCTTCCTCGCCGCCGTCGCCTTCGCGGTCTTCGCCGCAGGCTTCTTCGCGGCCGGCTTCTTGGCCGCGGTCTTCTTGGCTGCTGTGGTCTTCTCGGCCGTCTCGGCCATCTTCTCGTCGGTCTTCGTGGTCTTCGTGGCAGGAGTCACGCTTCACCTTTCGCCGGATGTCGCCTGGCGCCAGCGCTCCGGGTGTGTTCGAACACGATTAAGGCCCTTGTCAAGTCCAACGCTCGAAAGCGTGGATCCGACAACGGCGCGGGCCATCATTCTCTCATACAAATGCGGTGGCTCACGACCAGTCATCACCGCACCTGTGACAACGCCGCCGAGACCTCTTGTATTCCCTAGAACCGGCCTTCATCGTCCCCGGGGCGGTCGGCGAGGAAACGCTCGAGCTCGGCGGCGAGCTCGTCGGCGCTCGGCAGGTCGCCCTCGTCGAATCGCTGGTCGTCCGCCTCACCCGCCTGACCGTCGGCCGCCATATACGTGTCGAAGCGCTCCTCGAGCGCCTCGACCATGCGTGCGAGCTCGTCGTTGTTCGCGATCTGGTCTTCGACGCGGCCGAGATATGCGCGATGCTCCTCACGAACGCCATCGAGTGCGAAGACGAGGCCCGTTGCGGTCATGAGCCGGTCGAGCGCCGCGAGGGTCGCTCCCGGGAAGTCGGTCTCGGCGAGGTAGTGCGGCACGAGCATGACGAATCCCGCGACCGGATACCCGTCCTCCGACATCCGGAACTCGATGAGATGCCCGAGCGTCGCCGGCGCCTGCGTGCGCGGCTTCCAGACGGAGTGTGCCTGGACGAGGTCGGCGCGCGATCCGCTCACCGTGGTCGTCATCTCGCGCGTGTGCGGCACCGGCATCGCGATCGCGTGGACCCACGTCATGGTCGACACGTCGAACTCGTCGGCCAGCGCGAGGAGCACGTCGACGACCCCCTCCCACCCGAAGTCCGGCTCGTATCCCGACAACAGCAGGAACGGCTGTCCGAGCGCATCGGCCACCAGCGACAGTTCGAGGCGCGGGGCCCGGAACTCCGACAGGTGATCCTGGTCGAACGTGATCACGGGGCGACGCGCCCGGTAGTCGAGCAGAGCGTCGTTACGGAAAACGGCCACCGGCTGCGGGTCGAGATCGTCCCGCATGTAGTCGACGATGCTCGATACGGTGCCACCCGCATCGGTGAAGCCCGTCAGGAGCACGACCAGCGGAAGGCGCGGCGGCACGACGGGAGCGTTCGCCACCCGGTCGAAGATCTCCGGATTCCAAGCCATGCCCCCAGTCTAGAGACCCCCGCGCCCCCGCGGCTCCGGATGCGAACCTAGGATGGTTCGCATGCCCCTTCCGGATATTTCGATCACCCATGTCCCTTTCCCCGCTGAGGAAGCCGACGTGCTGGTCCTCGCCCTCCCCACGCTCGACGACGACGCGCTCGAGGGCTTCGACGGACTGCGCCCCGCGCTCGAGGCGATCGCCTTCACGGGCAAGAAGGGCTCCTTCGCGCGGGTCTATGCTCCCGAGTTCACCGCGGCGCCGCTCGCCGTCGTCGGGCTCGGAAGTGGCGCCGACGCGCACGTCATCCGCGACGAGGTCGGTGCCGCCGTCCGCCAGCTGACAGGCGTCGACACCGTCGCCGTTCACGTCGTCTCCGAGGTCGACGGCGCCTGGAGAGCCGCTGCCGAGGGCGCCGCGCTCGGCGGCTACCGATTCAACTCGCTGAAGAGCGGATCCGACGAGGACCGTGCCGACGGACGCCGCGCGAGCAACGTCGTCGTCCACGCGCCGGAGTCGGCGTCCGAGGAGGATCTCGCCCCCGTGCGTGCGCACGCACGGGCAGTCGCCCTGGTGAAGGATCTCGTCTCGACGCCCGCCGATCGCCAGTCGCCGGAACAGCTCGCGGACGTCGCGACGAGCGCGGTCGCCGACCTGCCGGTGCAGACGACCGTATGGGACGAGAAGGCGCTCGCCGACGGCGGGTTCGGCGGAATCCTCGGCGTCGGTCGCGGGTCTGAGCGCCCGCCCCGCCTCGTGCGCCTCGACTACGCACCCGACGGTGCCGAGCGCCACATTGCGCTCGTCGGCAAGGGCATCACGTTCGACACGGGAGGACTCTCCCTCAAGCCCGCCGCCAGCATGGTCGGCATGCAGGAAGACATGACGGGCGCCGCCGAGGTGCTCGCCGTCGTCCGCGCCGCCGCCGAGCTCGAGCTTCCCGTGCGCGTCACGGCCTGGTTGTGCATCGCGGACAACATGCCCTCGGGTCGCGCGACACGACCGGGCGATGTGCTGACGATTGCCGACGGCACGACCGTCGAGGTCACCAATACCGACGCCGAAGGGCGCCTGGTCCTCGCCGATGGTCTCGTCGCCGCGAGCCGAGAGAGTCCGGATGTGATCGTGGACGTCGCGACGCTGACGGGTGCCGTCGTCGTCGCCCTCGGCACGCGCCACACCGGCGTGCTCGGCCACGGCGAGGCGCCCGATGCATTCCTCGCGGCCGCCGAGCGCACGGGCGAGCCTGCCTGGCGCCTGCCGCTCGCGGAGCACATGAAGCCCGAGCTCGATTCGCGCGTTGCCGACATGCAGAACGCGAACGTCGGCAATCGCGCCGCCGGCACGATCTATGCAGGCCTGTTCCTGCAGCGTTTCATCGGGCGGGTCGATAACGACAAGAACGGTGAGCAGATCGACTGGGTCCACCTCGACATCGCCGGATCCGGAATGAGCACGACGAGCCCCTTCGGCTTCACCGACAAGGGACCGACCGGCGCCTCCACGCGCGCGCTCATCGAGTTCGTCGCCGCAGGCGGCACGGCGGAGGAACGCTGACGAGAGGGCGGCACCGCATGACCGACCACACCTTCGATCTCGTCGTGCTCGGCGGCGGCAGCGGCGGCTACGCGGCCGCGCTGCGCGCGGCTGAGCTCGGCAGCTCCGTCGCCATCATCGAGGCGGACCTCCTCGGCGGCACGTGCCTGCACCGCGGGTGCGTGCCGACGAAGGCTCTCCTGCACACCGCGGAGGTCGCCGAGACCGTCCGGCGCGCTGGCACTGTCGGCGTCGAGGCGACGCTCGGGGGTATCGACGCCGCCGCGGCACGCGCGTGGCGGACGAAGCTCATCGACGGCAAGCACCGCGGTCTGTCGTCGCTTGTGGCCGCACGTGGCATCACCGTGGTCACCGGGCGCGGCGTCCTCGCCGACGCCGACGGTCGGCCTGCCGTGGCCGTCGGCGAGGATCGCTGGATCGGCACGGACGTCGTGCTCGCCACCGGCGCGGTGCCGCGCATCGTGCCCGGTGTCGCGTTCGGAGGCCGAATCCTCGACTCGACCGCCGCTCTCGCGCTCGATGAGATCCCCGGCCGCGTCGTCATCCTCGGCGGCGGCGTCATCGGCGTGGAGTTCGCGAGCGCCTGGCACGCCCTCGGCGCCGACGTCACGATCGTGGAGGCCATGGACGGCCTCCTCCAGAACGAGGATCCGTCCGCCTCGGCCGCGCTCGAGAAAGCCCTCCGTCGTCGCGGCATCGCGCTCGAACTCGGTGCGCGCGTCGCGGGCGCGACCGAGAACGGCGACGGCGTGACGGTCTCGATCGAGCGCGACGAGATCACGTCTCACCTCGAGGCCGACTATCTCCTCGTCGCTGTCGGCCGCTCCCCTGCCACCGGCGAGCTCGGTCTGGACACGCTCGGGATCGACACGGAGCGCGGCTTCGTCGCGACCGACGACGCCCTGCGCACGACGGCCGCCCACGTGTGGGCCGTGGGCGACATCGTCGCGGGCCCGCAGCTTGCCCACCGCGGTTTCCGACACGGCGCGTTCGTCGCAGAGACGATCGCCGGGCTGTCCCCCTCGCCGCTCGACGACTCCCTCTTCCCCCGGGTGACCTACTCGACCCCGGAGATCGCTTCGGTGGGACTGACCGAACCACAGGCGATCGCGGCCCACGGCTCAGGCCGGGTGGTCGTGCAGGAGGTGCCGCTGTCGAGCAACGCCAAGACCGAGATCGTCTCCGCGGGAAGCACCGCGCGCTCAGGATTCGTCAAGGTTGTCGCCCTCGAGGGTGGTCCGGTCATCGGTGTTCACCTCGTCGGCGAGCGCGTCGGAGAGCTCATCACGGAGGGGCAGCTCGCCGTCGCATGGGACGCGCACCCGGCTGATATCGCGCCGCTCGTCCATGCCCACCCCTCACAAAGCGAAGCTCTCGGCGAGGCATTCCTCGCCCTCGCGGGATCGCCCCTGCACACGATGTGATCGACGCTCGCGCGCGGATCACCGGATGACGCGTGACGGCCACCCCGATCCATTAGGCTGAAAGAAGCACTTTCCCTTCCTGAAGGAGACTCGAATATGAGCACTTCCGTTGTCCTCCCCGCTCTCGGCGAGAGCGTCACCGAGGGAACGGTCACCCGCTGGCTGAAGCAGGTCGGCGACACCGTCGAGGTCGATGAACCGCTGCTCGAGGTCTCCACCGACAAGGTGGACACCGAGATCCCGTCGCCCGTCGCCGGTGTGCTCGAGAAGATCCTCGTTCAGGAGGATGAGACGGCCGAGGTCGGCGCGGAACTCGCGATGGTCGGCGACGGCGAAGGGTCGGGCGGCGACGCCTCCGACGACTCCGCTGCCGCAGACGACGCACCGCAGGCCGCCGAGCCCGAGCAGACCGAAGAGGCGCCCGCCGAGCCCGAGCAGGCCGACGAGCAGCCCGCTGAACAGGAGGCTCCGGCTGCGTCGAGCGACGCGTCGGCAGACTCAGGCGACGCGACAGACGTGATTCTGCCCGAGCTCGGTGAGAGCGTCACGGAGGGCACGATCACGCGCTGGCTCAAGCAGGTGGGCGACACGGTCGACGTCGACGAGCCGCTCCTCGAGATCTCGACCGACAAGGTCGACACCGAGGTGCCCTCGCCCGTCGCTGGCACCGTGCTCGAGCACATGGCGGCCGAAGACGACACGGTCGAAGTCGGCGCGGTGCTCGCGCGCGTCGGCTCCGGATCCGCGGCTCCGGCCGAGAAGCCCGCCGAGAAGGAAGAGGCCCCGGAGCCCGAAAAGGCCGCCGAGCCCGAGAAGTCTGCGGAAGACGAGAAGGCGCCCGAGGCCGAAAATTCTGCCGCGCCCGAGAAGGCGCCGGAACCTGAGAAGGCCCCGGAGACCGAAAAGGCATCGGAACCCGAGACGCCCGCCCAGACGGAGAAGCCCGCGCCGACGCCCGCTGCCGACGAAGATGTGGATGGGCGTGTGTACGTCACGCCACTCGTGCGCAAGCTCGCCGCGCAGCACGGTGTCGACCTTACCTCGGTCAAGGGCTCGGGAGTCGGCGGTCGTATCCGCAAGGACGACGTGCTGGCCGCGGCTTCCTCCTCCGGTTCCGCCGGGCAGACGCAGACCGCGTCGGCACCGGCCACGAAGCTCGAGACGTCGCC
>DWXU01000056.1:0-3282 GCA_019119065.1 Candidatus Microbacterium pullistercoris
GCCCGCGTCGACCTGCTGATGCGGATGGGGCTGATCGCACCGGTGGCGGACGGCGCATCGACGGGCGGGCGTCCGCCGTCGCGATTCGCCCTCAACCCGACGGCGAAGATCGTCGTCGCCGCGGATCTCGGCGCGTCGCACGCAACGGTCGTGCTGACGGACCTCGCCGGAACGGTCCTCACGGAGCACAGCGTGCCGTTGCCGATTGCAGAAGGACCGGACCGGGTCCTCGCGTGGGTGGTCGACGGTGCCCGTCGCCTGCTCGACGAGCTCGGTCGTGGCGAGGCAGACGTCGCCGCAGTCGGAATCGGGCTTCCCGGACCGGTCGAGTTCTCGACGGGGCGGCCCGTCAATCCGCCCATCATGCCCGGCTGGGACAACGTCGACGTGCGCGGCTGGATCCGTGCCCACTTCGACGTCCCCGTGCTGGTCGACAACGACGTGAACATCTCCGCGCTCGGCGAGCGCGCCGTCGCGTGGCCCGAGATCGACCACCTGATGTTCATCAAGGTCGCCACCGGCATCGGGTGCGGCATCGTCTCGGACGGGCACCTGCAGCGTGGCGCGCGCGGCAGCGCCGGTGACATCGGCCACGTGCGTGTCTCGCGCGGATCCGATGTGGCGTGCGCATGCGGCAACACCGGCTGCCTCGAGGCGCTCGCGTCCGGGTTCGCGATCGCGCGCGACCTCCGCGCGCAGGGGTACGACGCCGCCGACGCCTCGGACGTCGTCGACCTCGTACGTCAAGGCGATCTCACCGCGATCCAGGCGGTGCGGCAGGCGGGCCGCGACATCGGCGAGGTGCTCGCCACGTCGGTGAGCCTGTTGAACCCGTCGGTCATCGCGATCGGCGGATTCATGTCGCGCGCGGGCGAACACCTGATCGCCGGCGTGCGCGAGGTGGTCTACACGCGTTCGATGCCGCTCGCCACTGAACGGCTGACGATCGCGCAGTCGAATGCGGGTGCGCATGCGCCGATCATCGGCGCGAGCATGCTCGCCGTCGAGCACGCGCTCTCCCCCGAGGGAATCGCCGAGGCGTTCGTCGTCGCCTGACGCCGGCGCGCCCGGTGCGGCCCGCACGCACGAGTCTCGCCGAGCGGAGGGCCTGCTGCGCTTCTGAGTGGGCCTCTCGCTCAGATACCGTTCGCTCAGCGCGCGAGGATCGCGGTCACGAGCCCCTCGGCCGTCTCGCGCTTGGTGCCCGCGACGTCGGCCACGATGCCCGCCTCGTCGACGACGAGCAGGTGGTTGTCGTCGCGTTCGAAGCCGCGATTCCACCCCACCTCGTTGGCCGCGAGCAGGTCGCACCCCTTGCGCTCGCGCTTCGCGAAGGCGCGCTCGGCGAGCGTCGTCTCGCCCGGGGTCTCGGCCGCGAAGCCGACGATCGTCTGGCCCTCGCGCCGCGAGGCCGCGATCTCCGCGAGGATGTCCGGCGTCTCGACGAGCTCGATGCTCAGCGCGCCGCCCGTGTCCTCCTTGCGCATCTTGTCCTGCGCGACGTCCGCCGCGCGATAGTCGCTCACCGCTGCCGCCATCACGACCACGTCGTGCTGGTCGGCTTCTTCCCGCACGACGTCCCGCAGCTCTTCGGTGCTGCTGGCCGTGAGGATCCGGATGCCGGATTCGTGTGACGCATACGACCCTTCAGCCGCGCCGGGAAGGGTCTCGGGCGTCACACGAACGAGACCTGGATCCATGTTGACCGCGACGAGCGTCACGTCGGCACCGCGGGCGGCGGCCGCGCGGGCGACCTCGAGGCCCTGGCGCCCGCTCGAACGGTTGCCGATGTAGCGCACGGGATCCAGCGGTTCGCGGGTGCCGCCCGCCGTCACCAGCCAGCGCGTGCCGGCCGCTGCGGCACTGCCGGGGGTGCGCTGCTCGAGCTCGCGGCGGATGGCAGTGTGGACGTCCTCCGGCTCGGACACGCGGCCCGGGCCGCTGTCGCCCCCTGTGAGCTCGCCGGAAACGGGGCCGATCATGTGGACGCCGCGCGAGGTCAGGGTGTCGATGTTCGCCTGGGTCGCGGGGTGGCGCCACATCTCCGTGTGCATCGCCGGCGCGATGAGCACGGGAGCCGTCGTGGCGAGCAGTGTCGTGCCGAGCAGGTCATCGGCCAGCCCGGCGGCCATCTTGGCGATCGTGTTCGCGGTCGCCGGCGCGACGACGACGAGGTCAGCCTGCTGGCCCAGCGCCACGTGGCGCACCTGGGCGACGTCGTCATGCACCGAGGTGGTGACCCTGTTGCGGCTGATCGCCTCCCACGTGGGCATCCCGACGAATCGCAGCGCGTCGTCGGTCGGCACGACGTGCACATCGTGTCCGTCCTTCACGAGCAGCCGGACGAGCTGCACGGTCTTGTACGCGGCGATGCCGCCGGTCACGCCCACGACGATGAACATGGATCCATCCTGTCATTCCCGGCGAGCCGATAGGTTGGGAGGCGTGTGCACCGTCGTCGTCCGCGTTCCGCCCACCGGTTCCGCCGAGCCCGTGTCGTTCCTCGCGGTGCGCGACGAGGACCCCTCCCGCTCCTGGGATCCGCTCGGCGCGTGGTGGCCCGAGCGACCCGACCTCGTCGGCGTGCGCGACCAGCGCACCGGCGGCGCGTGGCTCGCGGCGGAACCGGACGCCGGCCGTCTCGCCGTCGTGCTGAACCGTGAGGGAACCCCCGATCTCCCGGAGGAGCAGATCCTCTCGCGCGGACGCCTGCCCTTCGCCGCCCTCGCACGGGATCCATCCGGACGCGCGCTGCGAGAACTCGACGCCCACGAACACGCCGCGCTCGACACGCTGCCCGTCGACGAGGTGAATCGGATGCGCGGGTTCAACGTCGTGAAGATCGCCGCCGGTGCGGCCGCCGTCACGTCGTGGGACGGATCCATGCTGCGGACCGAGACCCTCTCGCCCGGAACCCATATGGTCGCGCACAACGACGTCGACGACCCGCACACGCCGCGCATCGCCGCCTGGCGAGAGGCATTCGCGGACGCACCGTTCGAGGAATGGCCCGACATGCTCGCGCGCACCGCCGAGGTCGACCCCGGCGACGACCGCGCGATCGTCCGCGACAATCGCCCACACGGGTATCCCACGCTCTCGACGATCGCGTGCACGGCGCAGGTGTGGCCGAACCGCGCGGAGCTGCGCTACGCCGAGCTCGACCAGCCGGGCGCATGGTCGCCGCTGCGCTTCGCGCCGGTCCACGACCCGGCGCACCGCCGCTGATTCGTCAGCCCCCGCGCATGCTCGAGTTCTGCGCCGAGCACGGCATCGCCCCCG
>DWXU01000057.1:0-3752 GCA_019119065.1 Candidatus Microbacterium pullistercoris
ACCGCCGTCGTCGAGGGCCTCGCGCAGGCCGTGGTCAAGGGCGACGTGCCCGAGACGCTCAAGGACAAGCAGGTCTACTCGCTCGACCTCGGCTCGCTCATCGCCGGATCTCGCTACCGCGGTGACTTCGAAGAGCGCCTCAAGAAGGTCACCAAGGAGATCCGCACCCGCGGCGACATCATCGTCTTCATCGACGAGATCCACACGCTCGTGGGCGCGGGCGCAGCTGAGGGCGCGATCGACGCCGCCAGCATCCTGAAGCCGCTCCTCGCGCGCGGCGAGCTGCAGACGATCGGTGCGACGACTCTCGACGAGTACCGCAAGCACTTCGAGAAGGACGCGGCCCTCGAGCGTCGCTTCCAGCCGATCCAGGTCAACGAGCCCGCGCTGCCCCACGCGATCAACATCCTCAAGGGCCTGCGCGACCACTACGAGGCCTTCCACAAGGTGCAGATCACCGACGGCGCGATCGTCGCTGCCGCGAACCTCGCCGACCGCTACGTGCAGGACCGCTTCCTGCCGGACAAGGCGATCGACCTGATCGACGAGGCGGGCGCCCGCCTGCGGCTCTCGATCCTCTCGAGCCCGCCCGAGCTGCGCGAGTTCGACGAGAAGATCGCCAAGGTGCGCGAGCAGAAGGAACAGGCCTCCGAGGAGCAGGACTTCGAGAAGGCCGCCGCCCTGCGCGACGAGGAGAAGCAGCTGCTCGGTGAGCGTCTGCGCCTCGAGAAGCAGTGGCGCGCGGGCGACGTCGAGTCCAACGAGGTCGTCGACGAGGGCCTGATCGCCGAGGTGCTCGCGCAGGCCACGGGGATCCCGGTCTTCAAGCTCACCGAGGAGGAGTCGAGTCGCCTCGTCTTCATGGAGCGCGCGCTGCACGAGCGCGTCATCGGCCAGGAGGAAGCCATCACGGCCCTCGCGCGGACGATCCGTCGTCAGCGTGCCGGCCTGAAGGATCCGAAGCGCCCCTCGGGGTCGTTCATCTTCGCCGGACCCACGGGCGTCGGCAAGACGGAACTCGCGAAGGCCCTCGCCGAGTTCCTGTTCGACGACGAGGACGCCCTCATCTCGCTCGACATGAGTGAGTTCGGCGAGAAGCACACGGTGTCGCGCCTCTTCGGCGCCCCTCCTGGCTTCGTCGGATTCGAAGAGGGTGGCCAGCTCACCGAGAAGGTGCGGCGCAAGCCGTTCTCGGTCGTACTCTTCGACGAGATCGAGAAGGCCCACCCGGACATCTTCAACTCGCTGCTGCAGATCCTCGAGGAGGGTCGTCTGACCGACGGTCAGGGCCGCGTCGTCGACTTCAAGAACACCGTGATCATCATGACCACGAACCTCGGTTCGTCGGCGATCGCCGGTGGCCCCGTCGGCTTCCAGGTCGAGGGCAACGAGAAGACGAGCTACGAGCGGATGAAGGGCAAGGTCGACGAAGAGCTCAAGCGGCACTTCAAGCCCGAGTTCCTCAACCGCGTGGACGACGTCATCGTCTTCCCGCAGCTGAAGAAGACCGAGCTGCTGCAGATCGTCGACCTGTTCACGAAGCGCCTCGCCGAGCGTCTGCTCGACCGCGACATGTCGATCGAGCTGTCGCAGGCCGCCAAGGAGCGCCTCATCGACGTCGGGTTCGACCCCGCGCTCGGTGCGCGCCCGTTGCGCCGGGCCATGCAGCGCGAGATCGAGGATCGTCTCAGCGAGTCGATGCTCTCCGGTCAGCTCGAGTCGGGGCACCACATCAAGGTCGACTTCGTCGACGGCGAGTTCGTGTTCCACAATGAGCCGCGCGGTGAGAAGCTCTCGGTCGGTGTGAACACCGGCAGCGGCGACATCTCCGCGACCCCGGAGGTCACAGCCTTCGGCGAGTAACCCCCACACGACGACGCCCCGCCCCCGATCTCGGGTGGCGGGGCGTCGTCGCGTGCGCACCCGTCATTGGGTCGCCACACATTGCAGGTTTTGCCCCGCCGAACCCGCAAACTCTGGCGACCCTCTTGCGTTGTCGGGGCAGGCGTGCCGCCCATGCAGGGATGGGGCAGGATGGGTCGCCAAAGAATACCGGTGTGGGCGCCCGGGACTGACCATCTCTGGCGACCCAACGGGGATCAGGCTGGCGGGTCCGCCTTCGCGAAGGCGGCGTCGAGGTCGAGCGCACTCGTATCGATACGGAACAGCTCCGTGAGCGCGTCGCGGAGTTCGTCGGCGTTGCCGAGGATCCGTTGTTCTGGCGGCTGGCCGACGACCCTTGTCGTCAGACGTCGACCCGCCAGCGCGTGCCGGCGATCGGGGGTCGCCCGCGCGGCGATGAGCGCCATGACGAACTTCGACTCCGGCGCCGTCGACGTGTACCAGTTCGAGGCCTCGTAGTCGATCGGCAGCTGTGGCTGCAGGTCGAAGCGGTACAGCGACCGCCACTCGCCCGCGACGAAGGTCTGCAGCGTGAACTCGTCGCCGTCCGCGACGAGCCGGAAGGGTTCGAGAGGCGTCGGCTGCTCGTCGCCCGACCGCAGTGCGAGGCTCGTGGTGAGCACCATGCCGCCGAAGCCGACGTCGGCGATCCGCTCTTCGCCTTCCGCCCTCACGCGCAGCAGCATATGGCTGCGCGGGGTCACCGCGTCGTCGGGCATGCCCCACCGCACCCGCGCCGAGAGCCCGGTGACGTCGAAGCCGAGGCGCAGCAGCACGGCGCGCAGGAGGAGATTGTGCTCGAAGCAGTAGCCGCCGCGTCCGCCGGACACCAGTTTGCGCTGCAGCGATTCGAGGTCGATCCGGTTCGGCGTGCCGAGGAACGGATCGAGGTTCTCGAATGGGATCGCATTCGCATGGTGCGCGACAATCTCGTCGAGAACCTGCGGGGTCGGATCCAGGCTCCCCGCGTATCCAATCCGGTCGAGGTAGCTGTCGAGATCGAGCTGCGTCATGGGATCCATTCTCCTCCCGCGCGACACGAATGGGTCGCCAGAGTTTGCGGGTTTGCGGAGCCCGAACCCGCAAACTCTGGCGACCCAGAATCGATCTGAGACGATCCTGCGCCTCGTGACACTGTCCAGGGTGAGAGATGATTGCACGGATGATGGGTGGGGACATGATCGACGATGTGACGGACGCCGAGCTGGTGGCGGCGGCCGCGTCGGGCAGCGATGCTGCCTTCGGCGAGCTGTTCCATGCTTACGTGCGTCCGGTCTTCTGGATCGCGCACGGTCTGCTGGGTGACCGCGGCGACGCGGAAGACGTGGCGCAGGAGACGTTCACGACGGCCTGGCGAAAGCTGCGCGGCTTCGAGCTCGCGGGAGACTCCGCGTTGCCGTGGCTCGCGACGATCTGCCGGAACGTCGCGGCGAACCGGATCCGTCGGCGCCGCCGCGAGCGCGAGAACACGGCAGGCGTGGTCGACGAGCGTCAGCCCGACATCGTCAACGTCGAGCAGCAGGTGATCGACCGCGAGCTCGCCGACCGCATCGCCGCCGAGGTGTCGACGCTCTCGGAATCCGACCGCCGCATCTTCACCCTCTGCATTGCCGAGGGGTACGCCTACCAGGCTGCGGCCGACGAACTCGGCGTCAGCCACGGATCCGTGCGCAACCGTCTCTCTCGCATACGAACGCGCCTGCGTGGTGCCGTGAGGGAGGAAGAACGATGAATGCCAACGACAAGGATCTGCCGGAGCTGACCGACGACGCCGTCAGGAGGATCGAGGCCAACGTGTTCTCCGAGATCACTCGCGATCACGTCTCGCGCAATACTCGCGCACGCACGCG
>DWXU01000058.1:0-15286 GCA_019119065.1 Candidatus Microbacterium pullistercoris
GGAAGCAAGAAGATGCAGAACAACCAGAAGCCGAGCGGGATGCCCGTACGGAAGTACACCCCGTTCCACGAGCAGATCACGGTCGACCTCCCTGACCGCACCTGGCCCTCGAAGCGCATCGAGCAGGCACCGCGCTGGTGCGCCGTCGACCTGCGCGACGGCAACCAGGCCCTCATCGATCCCATGACCCCCGAGCGCAAGCTCATCATGTTCGAACTGCTCGTCAAGATGGGCTACAAAGAGATCGAGGTCGGGTTCCCGTCGGCGAGCCAGACCGACTTCGACTTCGTCCGCCAGCTCATCGAGGAAGAGCTGATCCCCGATGACGTCACGATCCAGGTTCTGACCCAGGCGCGCGAGCACCTCATCGCGCGCACCTACGAATCGATCCGCGGCGCAAAGCAGGCCATCGTGCACCTGTACAATTCGACGAGCATCGTGCAGCGCGACGTCGTGTTCCGCACGGACAAACAGGGCATCATCGACATCGCGCTCGAAGGCGCGCGACTTTGCAAGGTGTACGAAGAGACGATACCGGACACGACCGTCTACTACGAGTACTCGCCCGAGTCCTACACGGGCACCGAGCTCGAGTTCGCGGCCGAGATCTGCAATCAGGTCATGACGGTCCTCGTCCCCACGGCCGAACGCAAGATCATCCTGAACCTCCCCGCGACGGTCGAGATGGCGACGCCCAACGTCTACGCCGACTCGATCGAGTGGATGAACCGCCACCTCGACAACCGAGAGAATGTCATCCTGTCGCTGCACCCGCATAACGACCGGGGCACCGCGATCGCGGCCTCTGAGCTCGGCTACATGGCGGGCGCGGACCGCATCGAGGGCTGCCTCTTCGGCAACGGCGAGCGCACGGGCAATGTCGATCTCGTGGCACTCGGCATCAACCTGTTCACGCAGGGGATCGACCCGCAGATCGACTTCAGCGACATCGATCAGGTCAAGCGCACCGTCGAGTTCTGCAACCAGCTGCCCGTCCCCGAGCGCAGCCCCTGGGCGGGCGACCTCGTGTTCACCGCGTTCAGCGGCTCTCACCAGGACGCCATCAAGAAGGGGTTCGAAGCGATGGCTGCGAGGGCCGCCGAGCAGGATGTCTCCGTCGAGGACATTCCGTGGGCGGTTCCGTATCTGCCGGTCGACCCGAAGGACCTCGGTCGCTCGTACGAGGCCGTCATCCGCGTCAACTCGCAGTCGGGGAAGGGTGGCGTCGCGTACCTGCTCAAGGCCGACCACAACCTCGACCTGCCTCGCAAACTGCAGATCGAGTTCTCCGGTGTCGTGCAGCTGCGCAGTGACTCGGAGGGCGGCGAGATCACCAGCGACGAGATCTGGAACATCTTCCAGGACGAGTACCTGCCCTCCGGTGCCGCCGACACGTCGTGGGGGCGCTACGAGCTGCTCAGCACGACGACCCGCAGCTCCTCCGAAGGCGAGAGTGAACTCGAAGCGACCCTGCGCGAGAACGATGACGAGATCATCGTGACCGCCACGGCGAACGGGCCCGTCGCAGCATTCCTGGACATCATGCGCGGCCGCGGCCACGACGTGACGCTGTACGACTACACGGAGCACACCCTCAGCGCGTCGGGCGATGCCGAGGCCGCCGCCTACGTCGAGCTCCAGGTCGATGGTCAGCGGCTGTGGGGCGTCGGCGTCGACGGGGACATCGCCACCGCGTCCTTGAAAGCGATCGTCTCCGCCGTGAACCGCTCCGTGCGCGTGAGCGAGCAGTCGCTCGTGTCGGCATAGCTGAGAGTCCTTTTCCGGGCAGCGACTCAGTAGCGCTGCGCGCGTACCTTGTCGGCACCGCAGTCCCCCGGATCCGCCGGAGCGGATCCTCCCGCCAGGCCCGTTGCCAGCGGCGCCGACAAGGTACGCGCTTCGCTACGCGGGCACCCTCCCGGCGCCGCAGTCCCCCGGATCCGCAGTAGCGGATCCTCCCGCCAGGCCCGTTGCCAGCGGCGCCAGCAAGGTGCCCGCTTCGCTTCGCCCCTGTGGCCGCCGACAGCGCGCACTTCGCTCGCGTGAGGGAGTGCAACGTGCGGCGCACGCCCTGTGGGCGAGAGATAATGTCTCTGTGCCCACCTATCGTGACGACGCGGTCGTCCTCCGCACACACAAGCTGGGGGAGGCCGATCGGATCCTGACGCTGCTCACGAGGCAGCACGGCAAGGTCCGCGCGGTCGCGAAGGGCGTGCGCCGCACCTCATCGAAGTTCGGGGCGCGTCTCGAGCCGTTCATGGCCGTCGACGCGCAGCTGTACATCGGCCGGAATCTTGACATCGTGCAGCAGGTCGATCAGACCGGCGCATACGGCGCGGCGATCGCCTCCGACTATGACCGCTATCTCGCCGCGAGTGCGATGGCCGAGGCAGCCGACCGCCTCGTGGGAGAGGGCGATGCCCAGCCGCAGCAGTTCTTCCTCCTCGTCGGCGCACTGCGTTCGCTCGCCCGCGGCGAACACTCCGCCCAGGCGACGCGTGACTCCTATCTGCTGCGCGCCCTCGGGCTCAGCGGGTGGACCATCCAGCTCGACGCGTGCGCGCGATGCGGCGAGGAGGGGCCTCACGGCCGGTTCTCCGCCCACGTGGGCGGCGTCGTGTGCGAGGCGTGCGCGCCGGCCGGAACCCCGCGGGCGGACCACGTGACGCTCGATCATGTCGCCGCGCTCCTCGCCGGTGCGTGGGAGACCGTGGACACGGCGGAGCCCGGCGTCGCGGACCGGGCGAGCGGTCTCGTCGCGGCGTACGCCCAGTTCCACCTCGAGCGCGCGATCCGCTCGCTCGGTCGGCGCTGAGCGTCGCGTGATCACCGGGGCCGAGGCGGGGCGCGATAATGGCGGCATGCCGAAGCCGTACACGCACCCCGACGCCGAGCCGTATAAGCCGCTCAACTGGACGGGGCTCGAACCTCCGGCGTTCGCCGGCCCCGTGCCGAATCATGTCGCCGTGGTGATGGACGGGAACGGCCGCTGGGCGAATCGGCAGGGGCTGCCGCGCACGGAGGGACACCGTGTGGGCGTCGATGCGATGCTCGACGTCATCGCGGGTGCCGTGCAGGCCGGGGTGAAGCATCTGTCGGTGTACGCGTTCTCAACGGAGAACTGGAAGCGATCGCCGTCGGAGGTGCGCTTCCTGATGGGCTTCAACCGCGAGGTGCTGCACCGCCACCGCGACCAGCTCAACGAATGGGGCGTACGCGTGCGGTGGGCCGGTCGCCGTCCGAAGTTGTGGGGATCCGTCATCAAGGACCTCGAGCTCGCCGAGGAGCTGACCAAGGACAACACCCGGATGACCCTCGCCATGTGCATCAACTACGGCGGACGCTGGGAGGTCGTCGACGCCATGAGGAAGATGGCCGAAGATGTGCAGGCGGGACGCCTGAAGCCCTCAGCGATCAGCGAGAAGACGATCGCAAAGAACCTCTACCTGCCGAATATGCCAGACGTGGACCTCTTCATCCGCTCCGGGGGCGAACGCCGCACGAGCAACTTCATGATGTGGGAGGCGTCGTATGCGGAACTCGTCTTCGACGACGCACTCTGGCCGGAGTTCAGCCGCGAGAACCTCTGGCGGGCGATCCAGACGTTCCATGCGCGCGACCGCCGCTACGGTGGCGCCGTGGACGTGCCGCGCGCCTGACGGATGCGCCCTGGTGTGGGGCGTCAGCGCGGCAGGTGTTTCTCGATGAGGTCGATGATCGCCGGGTCGTCAGGCGTCGTCTTCGGGCGGAAGCGCTCGACCTCTCCGGAGGGGAGGATCACGAATTTCTCGAAGTTCCACGCGACCGGGCCGCCGAGCCCCGCGTGATCCTTCGTCTTCGTCAGCGCCTTGTAGAGCGGCGCGGCCTGCGAGCCGTTGACCCGGACCTTGTCGGCGATGGGGAAGGAGACTCCCCAGGTCGTCGCGCAGTAGTCGAGGATCTCCTCCATCGATCCGGGCTCCTGCCCCATGAACTGGTTGCAGGGGAACCCGACGACGCGCAGCCCACGGTCGCCATAGGTGCGCTGGAGCTGCTCGAGCTGCTCGTACTGCGGCGTGAGGCCGCACCTGCTCGCGACGTTCACGACGAGGAAGACCTCGTCGCCGTAGTCGGCGAGCGTCGTCGGAGCGCCCTCGGCGTCGGTGAACGCAATGCTGCGGGGATCGAGATCAGTGGCCATATCCACAGGCTAACCGCAGCCGGATCCGCCCAGGCGAAAGGTGAGAAGATGGGGGCGTGACGATCGCCCTCGAAGAAGCACCCCTCGCGCCCGCCGTGCGCGACATGCCGCCACTTCGCATCGGCCCGCTCACCATCGACGTGCCCGTGGTGCTGGCGCCGATGGCCGGTGTGACGAACATGGCGTTCCGTCGACTGTGCCGCGAATACGGTATCGGCCTGTATGTGACCGAGATGATCACGACCCGTGCCCTCGTAGAGCGCAACGACGTCACGATGCGCCTGATTCAGCACCACGAGTCAGAGACCCCACGCTCGATCCAGCTGTATGGCGTCGACCCCCGATACACGGGCGAGGCCGCGCGGATCATCGCGGGGGAGGACCACGCCGATCACATCGACCTCAACTTCGGATGCCCGGTCCCGAAGGTCACGCGCAAGGGCGGCGGATCCGCCCTGCCCTGGAAGCGCGACCTGTTCCGCGACATCGTCGCGGCCGCGGTCGACGGGGCAGGTGATGTGCCCGTCACCGTCAAGATGCGCACCGGCATCGATGCCGACCATTCGACCTTCCTCGAGGCCGGCCGGATCGCGGAAGACGTCGGCGCCGCGGGCGTCGCGCTGCACGCGCGGAGCCTCGAACAGTCCTACTCGGGAACAGCCGACTGGTCCGCCATCGCCGAGCTCAAGCAGCACGTGACGAGCATCCCCGTGCTCGGCAACGGTGACATCTGGAGCGCGGCCGACGCCGTGCGTATGGTCGAGGAGACGGGGTGCGACGGCGTCGTGGTCGGCCGCGGATGCCTCGGTCGACCGTGGATCTTCGGCGAGCTCGCACGCGCGTTCGGCGGCGACGCTCCGCGCGTGGATGCCTCGCTCGCGTTCGTGGCCACCGCCTTCCGCCGCCACGCGGAGTTGCTCGTGGAGTTCTACGAGGACGAACTGCGCGGATGCCGTGACATCCGCAAGCACGCCGGGTGGTACTTCAAGGGGTATCCGGTCGGAGGCGAGATGCGCGGTCGCTTCACGAAGGTCGACTCGCTGGCTCAGATCGACGACTTGATCGGGGAACTCGACCTGACCGTTCCGTTCCCGGGCGACAGCGTGGAAGGTCCCCGCGGTCGATCCGGACGCGCCAGGCGGGCGATCCTGCCCGAGGGGTGGCTCGACTCGCGCGAGTTGGCCTCGGCCGAGTCGGCGGCGCTGCACGAGGCGGAGCTGGATACCAGTGGCGGCTGACCGGGCGGCCGGCTACACGGACACCGACGTCGAACGCTTCCTGCCGGAACGGCGTTCGCAGCGCGGCGAGTTCGCACGCGACCGGGCGCGAGTGCTGCATTCGGCGGGCCTGCGGCGTCTCGCCGCGAAGACGCAAGTACTCAGCCCCGCGAGCGACGCCGACTTCGCGCGTAACCGGCTCACCCACTCGCTCGAGGTCGCGCAGATCGGCCGCGAACTGGCTTCGGCGCTCGGTCTCAGCGACGACGTCGTCGACGCGGCGTGCCTCAGTCACGACCTCGGCCATCCGCCCTTCGGGCACAACGGCGAACGCGCGCTGAACGACTGGGCCTCCGACATCGGCGGCTTCGAGGGCAATGCGCAGTCGCTGCGAATCCTCACGCGACTCGAGCCGAAGATCACCGGCGAACACCGCTCGGTCGGACTCAATCTGACACGGGCCACGCTCGACGCGACATGCAAGTACCCGTGGACAGTCGACGACCCCGCACACGATCCCGGCGGACGGCTGAAGTTCGGCGTGTATCCGGAGGACGAGGAGATCTACCGATGGATGCGTGGTGACGCGCCGACACGCGTCCGCTGCATCGAGGCGCAAGTGATGGATCTCGCCGACGACATCGCGTACTCCGTGCATGATTTCGAGGACGCGGTCGTCAACGGCTACGTCGACGTGGCACGCCTCGCAGATCCCGCCGAGCACGACGCGTTCGTCGGTCGGATCCAGGCGTGGGTCGGATACGACTACAGCCGCGACGAGCTCGCGGAAGCGCTCTTCCGCCTGATGCGTCAGCCGATGTGGCTCACGCGGTTCGAGCGTTCCCGTGCCGACCTCGCACGCCTGAAGAACCTCACGAGCGACTTCATCGGACGCTTCGCGAGCGCCTCCGTGGAGGCGACGCGCGCCGCGTATGCCGACGCGTCGCTGACCCGCTACGGCGCCGAGGTGGTCGTGCCACGCGAGATCGAGCTCGAGATCGCGGCGCTCAAGGGGATCATGGGAGCCTCCATCGTGACGATCGAGGCGCGCCGCAGCGTCTACGTCGAGCAGCGACGCGTGCTGACACGGATCGCCGACGCGCTGTGGAACGCCGACACGCTGTGGTCGTCGGGTGCCGACCAGCTCGACCCGTCGCTCGCGGCCGATTTCCTCGAGGCGGGCTCCGACGCCGAACGCAAACGTGTGATCGTCGATCAGATCGCGAGCCTCACCGACCAGACAGCCGTGGCGTGGCACTCGCGCCTCGTCGGCGACATCGACCCGGCTTCGGTCGGCATCTGGATGCGCGCGGCGCAGGCGGCACCGCTCGGAGCGCACTGATGGCTCGGATCCGCCAGGCTGATGTCGAGGAGGTCAAGGCGCGCATCAACATCGCCGACGTCATCGGTGAGCGCGTCGCGCTGAAGACCGCCGGCATCGGGTCACTCAAGGGGCTGTGCCCGTTCCACGACGAGAAGAGCCCGAGCTTCAACGTGCGGCCGAGCCAAGGCTTCTACCACTGCTTCGGCTGCGGCGAATCCGGTGACGTCTACACGTTCCTGCGCGAGATGGACCATCTGACGTTCACCGAGGCGGTCGAGCGCATGGCGCAGCGCGTCGGTTACCAGCTCACGTACGAGGAGGGCGGCGGACCCGCGCCGGCGGCCAGCGGGCGCTCCCGTCTCTACGCCGCGAACACGCAGGCGGCCGAATTCTTTCGCGAGCAGTTGCTGTCCCCAGAGGCCGAGCGCGCCCGGGCATTCCTCGGCGCCCGCGGCTTCGACCCCGGGGCCGCGAGCCACTTCGGCGTCGGGTACGCGCCGCAGGGCTGGGACGGCTTGTTGAACCACCTCGAGAAGCGGGGTTTCACCCGCGAGGAGTTGATCACGTCCGGTCTTGTGTCGACGAATCAGCGCGGTGGCGTCTACGACCGTTTCCGCGGGCGTCTTGTGTGGCCGATTCGCGACGTCACGGGGCAGACGATCGGCTTCGGCGCGCGCAAGCTCTTCGAGGAGGACCAGGGGCCAAAATACCTCAACACGCCTGAGACGCCGATCTATAAGAAGAACCAGGTGCTCTACGGCCTCGACCTGGCCAAGCGTGACATCGCGCGCGGCGATCCGAAACGTGTCGTCGTGGTGGAGGGCTACACCGACGTCATGGCGTGTCACCTCGCGGGCGTGACGACGGCCGTCGCCACCTGCGGCACGGCCTTCGGCAGCGAGCACATTCGGATGCTGCGGCGTGTGATGGGAGACGACTCCGCGACAGGCGAGGTGATCTTCACCTTCGACGGCGACGAGGCCGGCCAGAAGGCGGCGCTGCGCGCGTTCGCCGACGCCGACCGTTTCTCTGCCCAGACGTTCGTGGCGGTCGCGCCGGACGGGCTCGATCCGTGCGACCTGCGTCTGCAGCGCGGCGACCAGGCGGTGCGCGGGCTGCTCGATCGTCGCGCGCCGATGTTCGAGTTCGTCATCGATCGCAAGATCTCGGACTTCCCGTTGACGAGCGTTGAGGGCCGAGTCGGGGCGCTGCGAGCCGCGGCACCGATCGTCGCGGAGATCCGAGACCGTCTGCTGCGCCCCGGATATGAGCGGGTGCTCGCACAGCGGCTCGGCATGGATCCGATGGACGTGCACCGTGAGGTCGAAGACGCCGCGCGCGGACGCCGGTCCGATCGGGATCGAACAGCCCCGGCCTCGGCGGCACCCACCGCGGCCCCGGCCGTGACGCTCGCGGCGCTTCCCCGCACGACCGACGTCGTCGTCGAACGCGACGCACTGACGGGTGTCCTGCAGTACGGTCACCGCATCGACCCATCGCTGCTGCAACGGGCGCTCTCGCTCCCCTTCCGCACCCCGGCGCTCGACGCCGTCCGGGCCGCGATCGCGAGCGTCGATCGGACGAAGCCGGGGTGGGGGCAGGCGGCGATCGACGAACTGCCACAGGCACTGAGACAGCTCGGGGGAGAGGTGCTCATGCGCGACTTCCCCGCGCGGGACGAAGAACTCGCGGCACGGTCGGCGAACGATCTGTGTCGGCGTCTGATCATCCGCGCGCTCGACGCGCAGAAGCATGAGCTGCTCGGTGCCGTGCAACGCGTCGCGCCGGAGTCCGAAGAGGGTCGCGCCGTGCGCATGCGGCTGCGAGACCTCGATCTGGAACGGCACCGTCTCGCCGAGGACTGACCCGACACCTGCCGCGCACGCGGGTACCGCGCGTCACACGGCGTTCCCTTCCCGACAGTTCTGAGAAGATGACGTCATGCGTGTTCCCGAACTGACCGACCGCGCGTTGCACCTCGACGATCTCAGCGTCGCCCGCGGCCGCGGTTCGTCGCGCGTGCGGGCGGTCGATGGACTGACGCTTGCCCTGCCGTTCGGTGGTGCGTTGTGCGTGTCGGGACCGACGGGCGCCGGAAAGTCTTCGCTCGGAGCCGCGCTGTCCGGCCAGTCGCGCCGTGATGTGAGCATCGTCGGCGGATCCGCTCTCGTCTGTGGGATCGACGCGCGGCGCCCCGGGCGCGCGCGGAGCGTGCTGACCTATCGGACCGGCTATCTGTCGCAGGACGACGGCCCGACCCTCGACCCCGACCGCACGGTCGGCGAGACGATCGTTCTGCCGATCGTCGCGCGCGAACCGCGCGCCGACCGCCGTCGCCTGGCCGAGCGCGTCGCACATCTCCTCGACGAGGTGCGTCTACCGCTCGGTGCCGCGGACAAGTTCCCGCACGAGCTGAGTGCCGGCATGCGCCAGCGCGTCGCACTCGCACGCGCGCTGGTGATGGATCCGCGGCTCCTGATCGCGGACGAACCACTGGCCGGAATCGACGTCGAGGTGCGCCACGTGGTGCGCGACGCGATCCTGCGCCGTCGCGAGGAGTGGGGCATGGCCGTGCTCGCGATGACCAACGACACCGGTTTCGCCGACGACATCGGCGCTGGTCGCCTCGTGCTGGATCAGGCCGTCGTCGTCGCACAGCGCGCGCCGACGGGCGAGCCGATCGTCACTCCGGGAAACGAGGGCGCACTGGCGTTCCTCGAAGCGTGAGGTCCGCGAGACCGACGCGCCCGGACCGCCGCCTGGTTTCGAGGTGGCGTCATGGATTTGATAGGCTTGTCGGGTTGCGCCACGCGCAGCACGAGATGATCCTCGGTAGCTCAATGGCAGAGCAGCCGGCTGTTAACCGGCAGGTTATTGGTTCGAGTCCAATCCGGGGAGCGAAAAGGCCCCACCGCAATGCGGTGGGGCTTTCGTCGTGACAGCGGCCGGAGCGGCGTCAGTTCCGCTCGTCGTCTCGGTCCGACCCGCCGAACTTGTCGGTGAGGTCTTCCTTCAACTCCTTGGCCCTGTCCTTGACGTCCTCGAACGCCTCCTTCGCCTCTCCCTTGGCCTGGTCGGCCTTGCCCTCGGCGACGGCGCTGTCATCGTCGGTGGCCTTGCCGAAGCCCTCTTTGGCAGAGCCCTTCAGCTTGTCGGCCTTGGCGGAGATCCTGTCATCGATTCCCATGAGTTCCTCCTTGTGATCGACGGATAAGCCGGTCGTGCCGAGCCTGTCAGCATGTCTCCTACCCCGCAAGAGCGGCGCAGATATTCGAGGAGGGGTCGCCAGCGGGTGAGGCGAAGTGGTATAAAAAGCCGGGCAGATCGCGGGTGAGGCCCCTTACGGAAACGCCGGAGAAGGTCAAGGGCCTTGTGGCGGTGGGTGCGGCGGCAGACGCTCAGGGTATGTCACGATGGATAGCCGTTGTCGCGGCGGGTGTGTTCTCCTTCGGTGCGCTCACAGCCTGCGCATCGATCCCCGCGGATCCCGACGGAACATTGGAGCGCGTGCGCGAGACCGGCGTGTTGCGTGTGGGTGCGTCGCCCGCAGAGCCGCTTGTCGACATATCCGGCGCGACGCCGCGCGGTACGCTCCCCGAGACCGTGCGCGACTACGCGTCGTCCCTCGGGGCCGACGTGACGTGGTCGGTGGACAGCGAGGAGCGCCTTGTGGCCTCTCTCGAGCGGGGAGACCTCGATGTCGTCATCGGAGGAGTGACAGACGCCTCGCCGTGGTCGAGTCGGGCCACAGTAACGCGAAGCTACCCGGACCTCGCAGCGAACGGCAGTGACCCGGTGGCGTTGCTGACGCCCCTGGGCGAGAACGCCCTCCTCGTGTCACTCGAAGAGTACCTCGATGAGGTGACGCGATGACACACCGGCTCGGCCGCATCAAGCTTCCGCGAGAGCAGTCGGAAGCACTGCGCAAGGCCATCTTCTGGGAGTGGTTCACGATCGCCTACACGAGCGTCGGGATCGTTCTCGTGGCGTTCGTGGTCGGCGGCTCCCAGGCGATGAAGACGGCATGGATCGAGGACATGCTGACGCTCGTATCGCAGCTCGCATTCCTCATCGCGTTGCGATTCGTGCGACGAACGCCATCGGGGCGCTTCCCGTACGGCAGACATCGTGCGATGGCGGTGGGACACCTCGTCTCGGGAGTCGCCCTGTTCAGCGTCGGTGCGACCCTCGCCGTCGACTCGGCGTCGAGCCTGATTGCGGTCGAACACCCGTCGATCGGATCCGTTCGCCTGTTCGGGCACACGATCTGGCTCGGCTGGCTCATGATCGCCGTCATGATCGTTGTGGCCATCGGGCCCCTCATCCACGGGCGGCGGAAGGCACGGCTCGCCCCCGTGCTCCATGACAAGGCGCTTTACGCTGACGCAGACATGGCGAAAGCCGACTGGACGACGAGCCTCGCGACGATCATCGGCGTGCTCGGTGTGGGTATCGGCATCTGGTGGCTCGACAGCGCGGCGGCCCTCTTCATCTCTGCCGGGATCGTGGTGGACGGCGTCCGGAACGTGCGCGCCGCAGTATCCGACCTCATGGATCAGCGCGCGCGGACGGTCGATTCAAAGAAGCCGGAGCCACTCATCGACGCGGTCATCGCGCGAACGATGCTCGCCAGGTGGGTGCGCGAGTGCGGCGTGCGCATGCGCGATATGGGGCATGTGTTCCACATCGAGGTGTTCGTCGTGCCGAGACACGGGCGTGTGCGGGTCGCGAACCTCGACCGACTGAGCAAGGACATCGCGGCGCTCGACTGGCGGGCGCAGGACGTCGTCATCTCGCCGGTCGAGAACTTGCCGGAGGAGGCGCGCGGGGACGCCGCCTGACAACGCCCTACTGACGCCGAGCGACCGAATCAACCCCCTCGACCGCATCGGGCGAGGAGCCTACCGTAAACGTTCCGACGAAAGGAGTGCGACATGTCCGACACCGTTCTCACCGCGACGGAGGATCTCGTCCGCATGCAGTTGCAGAACGCCCTGACGATGGAGGACGACTCTCTCGCATCGCTCGAATGGCTCGAGCACGTCGCGCTCTCGCCCGAGGTGGGCGAACTGTTCCGCAACCACCAGGAAGAGACGAAGCAGCAGATCGAGAAACTCCATCGCGTGTTCGGTGAACTGGGGATGCCCATGCTGGCGTCGCCGTCGCCAGCCGGGCAGGGCATCGCGCAGCAGTCGGAGATGCTCGTCGCGCAGGCCGGACCCTCGCGTCAGGACGAAGCGGCGCTGATTGCGGGGCTCGGCAGTGAACACTACGAGATCGCGGTCTACACGGCGCTGCTCGCCTCTCTGGCCGACGGCGAGCCCGAGGTCGCCTACCTGTTGCACAGCAACCTCGATCAAGAGGTGCGTGTGAGCGACGCACTCGCCGGTTGCCTGAGGAAGCGCGCGCACTGACGCGCGGATCGATCGAGCCGATGAGCCGGGCGGAGCCCGCGTCGGCGGATGAAAGCAGGGATCACACGTGACGAACCCGAGGAAGACGCGCGGACAGCCGTTCCTGATGACGCCCGCACCGTCGATGGCCATCTGCTCCTCACTCGACGATCTCGCACGCCTGGTGCGGGCGCTCGCTCCGCTCTACGTGCGCTACAGCAGAGGACCCGAGATCGACGCAAGCGAGCAGAGCAAGGACGGGGAGAGCGGCCTGGCGCTTCCCGGCCTCTCGGTGAACCCGCTGTCACCGGAGAGCTGGTGGACGCGTCCATTGCAGCACTGGCTCGCTCGCCAACTCATGCAGTACCGGCATCTTCAGACCCGCGGCGGCAGCGAGTTCGCGTGGGTGCTCGCCGGGGACGAGGTGGCGCGTGGCCCCGATTGCGAGCCGTTGCTGGCCGGGGTCGTGCCGATCGCGGATGTGACGCTAGAGCTCCTGGACGAGGCCGACGAGGTGTACGCCGCGGTCTTCGATCGCGGCGCGCTTCCGGCAGATGACGGCGGAGACGCCGAGGACTGACGGACGGCCCTCGCGCGACGATCACCGACTGCTTCCCGATACGCGGATCGCCACGCCGTTATCGACTTGTGACCGTCGGGGAATACTGACATGGTGAACCCGTGCCCCGAAGCTCGCGGCACGCGGATTCTGGGGCACCGCCACGAACGCCGATGGAAGGCACACATGGGCAAGTTCATTTATGACGGATCGACGAAGGTCGACATCGAGGACCGCGCACTCGCACACGTACAGGTCGTTGTGGGGACGAAGCTGAGACGAGGCGAGGCCTTCTACTTCACGTGGCGTGAGGATGCCAGCGTGGGTGACGGACGAACGAGTGTGTGGCTCCACGAGTCGATTCCCGTCGTCTATCGTTTCTCGGGAAGCAGGCGGCCGGAGCTGAACACCGCCTGGCTCGACGCGCTGGCCTACACGGCAAACTCCTCCGCGGGGCTGCACGTTGTTCCGGAGCCCGCTGAGGGGTCGACGCCGCCCGCTGGCGTAATGTCTGAATGAACGTGCCGATCGTCGGCGCGGCGTCGAACGAGCGGACGCTGTCATGGGCCAGTTGATTTATGGAAGTCCCGGGCGAGCGATCGAGATCGATGACGACGCGCTCGCGCACCTCAAACTCGTCGCGACGACCAAGCTCCGGCGTGGGGAGAGCTTTACGATCTCGTGGGTCAATCCGGCCGGAGAAGGCCCGGGCCGCAGCACGATTTGGCTGCACCCCGCGATTCCGTTGACTTTCGAATTCGACGACGCGCAACCTGCGAAACTCAGTGCTCAGTGGTTGGAGGAGCTCGCGCAGTCGTCGCACTCGACGGGCGGGATCCGTATGGACCTCTCTCAGGTCCCGCCTCGTGACTCGAGCTCCTAGCTGTCGCTCTGCCACCGGCCGGGGTGACCGTCACAGGTGCTTGCCGCCCGTGACACCCAGGACGACGCCCGAAACGTACGACGCGTCCTCGGACGCAAGATAGACGTAGGCGCCAGCGAGCTCGGCCGGCTGTCCTGCGCGGCCGAGCGGCGTGTCCTGTCCGAACTTCGGCAGCTTGTCCGGCCAACCCGTCGCGGGGATCAGCGGTGTCCAGATCGGGCCGGGGGCGACGCCGTTTACGCGGACGCCCTTCGGGCCCTGCTGCTCGGCGAGCGCCTGCACGAAGGCGACGAGCGCGGCCTTCGTCATCGCGTAGTCGAGCAGGCCGGGAGACGGCGAGAACCCCTGGATGGACGTCGTGACGATCACGGAGCTTCCGGCGGGCATCACGGGCAACGCCTCGCGCACCATCCAGAACGGGGCGTAGAGATTGGTGCGCATCACACGCTCGAACTCCTCCGTTGAGATGTCGGCATCTTCGTCCCGCTGCTTCTGATAGGCGGCGTTCAGGACGAGGAGGTCGAGACCGCCCAGGCGATCGACTGCCGTGGCGACCGTCTTCCGCGCGACCGTCTCATCGCTGATGTCTCCCGGGAGGAGCACGCAGTGGCGGCCGGCGGCTTGGACGAGGCTTGCGGTCGCCTTGGCGTCCTCCTGTTCCTCGGGAAGGTGTGCGATCGCGACATCGGCACCCTCGCGTGCGTATGCGATCGCGACCGCCCGTCCGATCCCCGAATCGCCGCCGGTGATGAGGGCGCGCCTGCCGGTGAGCCGGCCGGAACCCCGGTACGACTCCTCACCGTGGTCGGGAGCGGGGTCCGTCTCCTCGATGTGTCCGGGCTGGGATCCATCGTCCTTCGGAAACGCGTCGGGGCGGTACTTGGTCCTGGGGTCAGTGAGATGTGCGCTCATGCGGGCAGGTTACGATCGGCTCGGCTCAGTGCGAGGGGCCTTGACATCACAGGCGATTCCGTGCCCACGGCGCGGGAGGTCGCATCGACCAGGGCGCCGGTCGATGGCGCGCTCTGGCGCACAGCACCGGAGCGACTGCGCGCGCGGATCAACGCTGCGACGCCGCCGCTCCGAAGGTACTCGCTGGCGGCCGCCACGCCGACCTGCACGGCTTCGAGCGTCGTCGCTCGAGCGCATCGCGGATACGGGGGTGCGCCGCGATTCCGCGGCCGTAGTCGGCGACCACCACGGCATCAGCCGAGCGGATCGCGGCGACCATCCGGGGTGTGACCTCGGGCCCCGGCGGTTCGCCGCATGCGTCGTCGATGCGCGCCACTGCGTGTCCTTCCGCTCGCAGACGCGTCTTCACGGGCGTCGCCGCGCGGGCGTTGCCGGCGACAAGGCTTACCCCGCCGAGGCAGTCGCGCACGGCGAACGCGGCGTCGTCGAACGCGAGTGCGGTGACGAGTTCGACGTCGACGCCGTCCTGCGCGAGCATCGTCGCAACAAGCCCAGCGCCGCCCGCGCGGCGCGTGCGCGAGGAGACGTCGACGACGGAGACGGGCGCCTCCGGGCTGAGCCGCGTCGCGACGCCGTCGATGTCCTCGTCGAGAAGGACATCACCGACCACGACGACCCTCATCGTGAGCTCGTCCCGACGATCGCGTCGAAGACGACGCAGAGAACGTGGATGAACGCCAGCTGGCACTCCTGCACGTGAGGCGCCGCTCCGTCGACGCAGATCGCCTCATCGCTGAGGCCCGCCAGTGGATTCGGCG
>DWXU01000059.1:0-4035 GCA_019119065.1 Candidatus Microbacterium pullistercoris
CCCTCGCGCAGATCACCTACGTGCGTGACAACCAGCGTTACCCGGACGACTATCGCCTCCACCACGTGTTGCGCATCGCGCCCGATTTCGCGCCGAACTGGAACGCGGACGTCGCGGCGGAGCTCGTCGAGGGGTTTCGGATCCCGAAGAAGACCGCCATCAAGAAGATGTCGCGGGGCCAGCTCTCCTCGGTCGCGATCGTGCTCGGCCTCGCGTCGCGCTCCCCGGTCACGCTGCTCGACGAGCCGTACCTCGGGCTCGACGTCACGGCGCGGGCCCTGTTCCACGAAGTGCTCCTGCGGGAGTACGAGCGCGAACCCCGCACGATCCTGCTGTCCACGCACCTCATCGAGGAATCCGAATCCCTCTTCGACCGCGTGGTGATCATGGATCGCGGACGCATTGTCATGGACGCCGACCGAGACGAGACGAGCGAATCGGCGTGGGTGGTCAGCGGCACGACGGATGCCGTCGACCAGGTGGTCGCCGATCGGCGCGTGCTGCAGCGCAGCACCATCGGCGGGTTGTCCTCGGTCACGGTCGCCGGCGCCATCGATGACGACACCCGCGAACGCGCGGGCGACCTGCGACTGAAGATCGAGCGAGCGTCCCTGCAGCAGCTCGTCGCCGCTTACGGCGCAGATGAATCCCGACTGGTCGACGCCAAGGAGGTCTGACGACCATGAACATGACGATTTCGAGTGCCAAGCTCCACTTCAACAAGCGCGAGACCACGTTCGCCGTGCCGCTGTACATCACCGCCACGGTCGCGGTCATCTCCGTGCTGATCTCGTTCCTCTTCTGGCGGTTCGGCAGCGAGCCCGGATCCCCCGGCTGGGTGCAGGGATCGCAGTCGAACCCCGGGATCGCGTACGCACTGCTCGGCTTCCTCGGATACCTCGGCGTGCAGTCGGTCGCCACGACGTTCCCGTTCGCGCTCACGCTCGGCGCTCCGCGCCGAGCGTTCGTGGGCGGAACGTTCCTCTGGAGCGTCGCGGTCGCCGCCTACCTGACGGTCGCCTTCGCGCTGCTGGCCACGATCGAGACCGCGACGAACCACTGGTTCTCCGGGTTCTACATCTTCGACGTCTACGTGCTCGGCGCCGGCGACCTCACGCTGCTGATCCCGATCGTGTTCCTCGGCGTGCTGACCCTGCTCTCGCTCGGCGGAGTCTTCGGCGCCTCGTGGGTGCGGTTCGGTGCGCGCGGGCCTCAGCTCATCGCGGTCGGCATCGCCATCGTCGTGATCGGCGCACTCATCGCGATCCTGCCCGCGATGTCCGACATCCTCGCCGCGTTCGAACTGTGGTGGCTCGCGATCCTCGCCGGCGTCATCACTGCGCTCTCCTGCGTCGGCACCTGGCTCCTCCTGCGCACCGCGACCGTGCGGTAGGGGTCGTCTCAGTCGCAGAAGGCGGCGGCCGAGTCGCGGAGATTCTCGACCGCTTCGATCGCCTCCGGAGAGTCGGGGCCCGACACGTCAGCGAACTTCTCGGCGTTCGAGCGGATCACGTCACCGATCTCGCCGCCGACGTCGTCAGCGAGGTCCTCGAGCTTCGCGACGACGTCGGCGTGCGCCGACTCGATCTGCTGCTCCGTGACCTCGCCCTTCTCGAGCATCGTCTCGTAGCTCTCGTAGGCGTCGTCGATCGTCGTGCAGACCTCGTCGACCGGCACTCCAAGGGATTCGCCGGCGAACTGCGTCACCTGTGCGCAGCCGCCGAGCGCGACGACGGCGAGCAGGGGCAGGATCGCGAGACGGCGCATACGGGGAGGCTAGTCGCGCGCCCTATGAAGCGGGTGCGTACGCGCCGTCAGTCGTCGCAGCCGTCTGGGCCGCAGGTCACGCCGTCGGTGCCGAGGGAGCTCAGCGGCTGGACGGGAGCCGGGTTCAGCTCGTCGTAGACCTTCGTGAGCGCCTCTTCGAACACCTCGGCGGGCTGCGCGCCAGAGACGCCGTAGCGCCCGTCGAGCACGTAAAACGGCACGCCCTGGATGCCGAGCGTCGCCGCCTGGCTGACATCGGCCTTTGCCTGGTCGTCGAACGCGTTCGGATCCGACAGCACCTCGTCTGCGACGTGCGCGGGAAGACCCGCCTCGACCACGACCGCCTTCAGCCCAGCGCCGTCGCCGACGTCGAGGCCATGCTCGAAGTACGCCACGAACAGGGCGTCGACGACCTTCGCCTGCACGTCGTGTGCGGCAGCCGCCTGAATGAGGCGGTGAGCGGTCCACGTGTTAGACGGCACGACGTCGTCGTGGTTGAACGTGAAGCCGATCTCGTTGCCGGCCTCGCTGAGGTGCTTGTGGCCGGCCTCGAGGCGCGCTGGGTCGAGGCCTCGGCCCGCGAGGTACTCCGCCTGCGACTGCGTCGCCTTCTCCGGCGCTCCCGGATCCAGCTGGTACGAGTGGAATCGCACGTCGACGTGCTCCTTGAACGGCAGCGTGTCGATCACCGCGTCAAGGCGGCGCTCGCCGAGCGCGCACCACGGGCAGGCGATGTCGAGCCAGACGTCGATGCCGAGGCGTGCAGGGGCCGGGGTCGTGTCAGTCATACTCGGGTCAACGCCCGGTGACGAGGGTTTGTTCCGTCACGTTCGTGTCTTCCGCTGTGGGGTCGTGCATCCCGCGTCAGAAGGCTGGGACATCGTCGTGGGGCTCCCTCGCGCGCGCTCGTCGCGACCGTGCCGCGGCGAGCGCGTCGCGCACGCGACCGGCGCGATCATCGATGACGGTCGCGTATCCCAGCCGCGACGCCTCCGCGCGACGTTGCGGCGCCTGCGTAACGGGACGGACCTCGCCCGCGAGCGAGAGCTCGCCCGCCGCCGCGACGTCGCGCGCGACGGCGAAGTTGCCCACGGATCCGGCAACCGCGATCGCGATCGCGAGATCGGCGGCAGGTTCGGTGAACTTCACCCCACCCACGGTCGAGACGTACACGTCGAGGTTGCTCGTCGTGACGTTCGCGCGCCGCTCGAGGACGGCGAGCACCATGGCGACCCGTGAGGAATCGACGCCGTGGACGATGCGGCGCGGGTTCGGTGCGGTCGTCGGGATCGTCAGCGCCTGCACCTCGACAGGGAGCGCGCGCTTGCCCTCCATCGAGATGCCGACGCACGTGCCGGCCTCGGGGACGCCCTGCGACAGAAACATGCTCGACGGATCCGGGACCTCGCGGATGCCGTCGCCCGCCATCTCGAAGCACCCGACCTCGTCAGTCGGACCGAAGCGGTTCTTCAGCGCGCGCACGAACCGCAGCGACGTCTGGCGGTCGCCCTCGAAGTGGCACACGACATCGACGAGGTGCTCGAGCACGCGCGGGCCGGCGACGTTGCCATCCTTCGTGACGTGGCCGACCAGGATGATCGGCACCGAGCGCTCCTTCGCGATGCGGATCAGCGTCGACGCCACTTCCCGCACCTGGCCCGGCATTCCGGCCGCGCCGTCCTGCTCCGACGAGGCGACCGTCTGCACGGAGTCGACGATGACGAGTTCGGGCTCGACCTGGTCGATGTGGCCGATCACCGTGCCGAGATCGACCTCGCTCGCGAGGAAGAGATCGTCGTGCAGCGCGTTGGTCCGCTCGGCGCGCAGCCTCACCTGAGCCACCGACTCCTCGGCGCTGACGTAGAGCACCCGCCGCCCCTCGCGCGCCGCCCGTGCCGCCACCTCGAGCAGCAGGGTCGACTTGCCGACGCCGGGCTCACCCGACAGCAGCACCGCCGCGCCGGGAACGATGCCGCCGCCGAGCACGCGGTCGAACTCCCCCACGCCACTCGCCCGCCGCGGCGACTCGCTCGTCGTGACCTGCGTGATCGGACGCGCCGCAGAGCGGGGCACCAGCGACGCCACCCGACGCGATGCGGGCTTGGCACCCTGCTCTTCGACCGTGCCCCACTGCTGGCATTCGCCGCACCGCCCCACCCACTTCGCGGTCGTCCAGCCGCACTCGGTGCAGGCGTAGGCGGGAGTGGAGCGTTTCGAAGCCATGTGACCAGGCTATGTGCGACGTCCGACAGTCGAAGCACGGGGCGG
>DWXU01000060.1:0-3433 GCA_019119065.1 Candidatus Microbacterium pullistercoris
CGCATGGTTCTGACGGGCCAGATCAACCCGCAGCTCGTCGCCAAGATCAACTCGCACGGCCCGTTCGCGGTGGGGCTGTCCGGCGAGGACGCAGCGCTGTTCGGCGGTCGCCGCCGCGGCGTGGTGATCGAAGGGCGTGAGGAGAGCCTCGGACGCGTCGGCAACGTCGAACGCGTGGATCCGAAGCCCGTGCTCGACCACCTGCGTGCCGACCGGATCCCCGTTGTCGCCGGGGTCGCGCCGGATCTCGACAACCCCGGACACACGCTCAACATCAACGCGGATGCGGCCGCTTCGGCCCTTGCGCGCTCCCTCGGCGCGAAGAAGCTGGTCATCCTCACGGATGTGCCCGGCCTCTACGCCGACTGGCCGAATCGCGATTCGCTCGTCTCGCACCTGACGTCCGCCGAGCTGCGCAGGCTGCTCCCGAAGCTCGAGGCGGGCATGATCCCGAAGATGCAGGCATGCCTCGACGCGATCGAAGACGGCGTGCAGAAGGCGTCCATCATCGACGGACGAGTGCCACACTCGGTCCTCGTCGAACTCTTCACGAGCAACGGCATCGGAACGGAGGTCACGGCAGCATGAGTCACGACTGGAAGGACGCGGCCGGCCGCGATCTGATGAGCCTCGGCGGACGACTGGCGAACCTCGAGCGCGGGCGCGGATCGCACGTGTGGGACGTCGACGGTATGCGCTACCTCGACTTCCTCGGCGGCATCGCCGTCAACTGCCTCGGCCACGCACACCCCACCTTCGTCGACGCTGTCGCGCAGCAGGCCGGCCGCCTCGTGCACGTGTCGAACTTCTTCGCCTCGCCGCAGCAGTTGGAGCTCGCCGCGCGCCTCAAGCGCCTTGCTGGGACGGGCGAGGACGGACGGGTGTTCCTCGCGAACTCGGGTACGGAGGCAAACGAGACCGCGATCAAGCTCGCGCGTCTGCATGGCAACGCCACGGGCGCCGAGACCATTCTGTGCCTCAACGGCGCGTTCCACGGTCGCTCCATGGGCGCGCTCGCGATCACGCCGAAGGCGGCCTACCAGGATCCGTTCGCCCCGATGATGTCGGGAACGAAGGCGATCGATCCGACGATCGAGGCGCTCGAGGAGGCGTTCGCAGCCGGCGGGGTCGCCGCGCTGTTCGCCGAGCCGATCCAGGGAGAGGCGGGCGTCGTCCCACTGCCGGACGGCTTCCTCTCTCGGGCGCGTGCGCTCGCGGACGAGCATGACGCGCTGCTGATCCTCGACGAGGTACAGACTGGATCCGGGCGCACGGGCGATTGGTTCGCCTTCCAGGCGGAAGGCATCACGCCCGACGCGGTGACCTTCGCGAAGTCGATCGCCGCGGGCTTCCCCCTCGGCGGAATGATCACCTTCGGGAGGGCGAGCGAGCTGTTCTTCCCGGGAACGCACAACAGCACGTTCGGCGGCAACCCGCTCGCGAGCGCGGTGGCGAACGCCGTGCTGGATCACATCGAGCGCGAGCGGATCCTCGACAACGTCACCGCCCGCGGATCCGAGCTGCGTGCGGGCGTCGCCGACCTCCCACTCGTCCGCTCGACGCGCGGGCGCGGCCTCCTCATCGGCATCGAACTCACCGAGCCGGTGGCGGCTGACGTCGCCGGCGAGGCGTTCGCGCGCGGCCTGATCGTCAATGCTCCCGCGCCCGACGTGATCCGTCTCGCACCCGCGTACACGCTCGGCGACGAAGAGGTCCGCGAGTTCTTCGACCTCTTCGGCCAGGCGCTCGCCGCCGTCGCCGACCGCACCCCGACCTCGACGGAGCCGTAATGACGCGCCATTTCCTACGCGACGACAGCATCACCCCGGCCGAGCAGGCCGAGATCCTCGACCTCGCCGCGGAGCTGAAGAAGGATCGTTGGGCGCAGAAGCCGCTCGAGGGTCCGCAGACGGTCGCGGTCATCTTCGATAAGTCCTCCACGCGGACGCGCGTCTCGTTCGCGGTCGGCATCGCCGATCTGGGCGGGTCGCCGCTGATCATCACGACGGCGTCGAGTCAGCTCGGCGGCAAGGAGACTCCGGCCGATACGGCGCGCGTGCTGGAGCGGCAGGTGTCGGCCATCGTGTGGCGCACGTACGCGCAGGCGGGGCTCGAGCAGATGGCCGAGGGGACGCAGGTCCCCGTCGTCAACGCGTTGAGCGACGACTTCCACCCTTGCCAGCTGCTCGCGGACCTGCTGACGATCCGTGAGCACAAGGGGCGTACCGCCGGCCTGACCATGAGTTTCTACGGCGACGGCGGCTCCAACATGGCGCACTCCTATGTGCTCGCCGGTGTCATGGCGGGAATGCATGTGCGCGTCGTGAGCCCCGAGGGGTATCGCCCGCGCGAAGACATCGTGGCCGACGCCCACCGGATCGCCGCGGAGACGGGCGGATCGCTCACTCTCACGGGCGACGTCGACGAGGCCGCTGTCGGTGCGGACGTCGTGGTCACCGACACCTGGGTCTCGATGGGCAAGGAAGAGGAGAAGGCGCAGCGCTTGCTCGAGCTCGGCGGCTACAAGGTCACCTCCGAGCTCATGGCGCGGGCGAAGGACGATGCGATCTTCATCCACTGTCTGCCCGCGGATCGCGGCTACGAGGTCGATAGTGCGGTGATCGACGGCCCGCAGAGCGTGATCTGGGACGAGGCAGAGAACCGTTTGCACGCCCAGAAGGCGCTGCTCGTCTGGTTGCTGCGCCAGGGGTAGCCGGGACGCGAGCCATGCTTCCGAGGCGCGAACCCGGTATCGACCTCGCCCGGGGGCTGGCCGTGCTCGGCATGTTCGCCGCGCACACGCTCGCGACGCCGACTGCGCTGTCCTGGTCGGATCCGTCGAGCTGGGCGGCCGTCGTCAATGGCAACTCGTCGATCCTGTTCGCGACGCTCGCGGGCGTCTCGCTGGGCCTCGTCACAGGCGGATCCGCGCCCCGCCTCGGTGCGCCGCGTGCGAGGGACCGTGCCCGAATCGCCGTGCGCGCCGCGGTGATCTTCGCTCTCGGTATCGCGCTCTGGATCCTGCCGACGCCCGTCTACGTGATCCTTCCCGCCTACGCGATCCTGTTTCTCCTGGCGCTGCCGCTGATCGCGCTGCGGCCGGCCGCGCTCCTGATCTTCGCGGGCGTCGTGGCCGTCGCGGCGCCCTTCCTCGTGCGAGTGATCAACGCGTCGCCCTTCTGGTCGACGGACGGCGGGGAGGTCGTCTCCGCGCTCATCGGATGGCACTATCCGTTCATCGCGTGGATCGCGTTCGTGGCAGCCGGTCTCGCGCTGTCGCGGATCGGGTTCGTCTCGCCCCGACGAGTGGCCGCCATGGGCGTCGCCGGCGGTATCGTCTCGGCCGTCGGATTCGGCGTTCTCGGACGCGTGACGCATCCGGCATTCACCGCCGTGCCGCACGAGACGGGCATCGGGGAGATGCTGGGCTCCG
>DWXU01000061.1:0-4557 GCA_019119065.1 Candidatus Microbacterium pullistercoris
GGGACGCTCGAGGGCTCGAAGCGCTGAGCCTCGAGAGGGCCGTCGTTGGCGTCAGCTGACAGCGTCGCGCACGACGGATCGGAACCAGCGCTGTGCGGGTGACAAGTTCGCCTCCCGCCGCGTGTAGAGAGAGACCGGTGTGCTCTGTGCCGGCCACGGCACGTCGGAGATGCGCAGCCCCGTAAACCAGCCCGCGAACACCTCCGCCACGTGACGCGGCACGAGGACGACGAGATCCGTCGCCTGGAGCACCGCCGGCACGGTCGAGTACTCCTCGACTGTCAGCGATACCTGCGACATCAGCCCGTGCTCGGTCAGTGCCTGGAGCGGGAAGACGTGCCCGCCGCGTGCCGAGACGCGCACGAACCGCCGTCCGTCGAACATGTCCGGAGCGACCGCGGGCAACGGGTGCCGATCCGAGGTGAGCGCGACGTACTCGACGGCGCGCACATGGGTGCGCCACAGTCGGGGGCTGCCGATCATCGCCACCGCCATCGCGAGGTCAATCGATCCGCGCACGAGCGCGTCCTCGACTTCGTCCGCATCGAGTCGCTGGACGTGCAGGTGAGGGTGTGCCGCCTCGCGCGCGAGCTGCGCCACGATCGGCGGCAGAAACGTCTGCTCCCCCACCGAGGTCAGTCCGAGCGTGAGTTCGCCGCTGAAGTCCGCGGGCTCGAACGCCTCGGGCGCACTCACGGTGGCGTCGATCTGCGCGAGCGCCTCGTGGAGCGGACCGAACAGCGCCGTCGCCTTCGCAGTGGGCACCATGTCGTGCCCCTCACGCCGAAAGAGCTCATCGCCGAATCGTTCGCGCAGGCGCCGCAGGGTGTAGCTGACGGTCGGCTGCGTGACGTGCAGTCGGTCGGCCGCCGCGGTGACACTGCGCAGTTCGTACAGCACGACGAACGTCCGAAGCTGGTTGAGATCCGGGAGCGCCATCTATCGAGTCCTTCTATGGTCAACGCCTTGCACATCTATTGGACCACACTGACGAGGCGTCCTAGGCTCGGAGCACCGAAGACCGACGACGCCCGCAGGGCGAACCCAGTGACAAGGACGACACGCGTTGATCATCGACATTCACGGCCACTACACCACCGCACCGACCCCGCTCGGCGCCTGGCGCGACCAGCAGATCGCCTTCACGCGCGGTGAGGTCGCCGCGCCGGACCCCGCCGCGTTGGCGATCAGCGACGACGAGATCCGCGAGTCCATCGAAGCGAACCAGCTGCGATTGATGAACGAGCGCGGCAGCGACGTCACCGTCTTCAGCCCGCGCGCCTCGTTCATGGCGCACCACATCGGCGACCTCGAGGTCAGCCGCACGTGGGCGCGGATCTGCAACGACCTCGTCGCGCGTGTGAGCGGCCTGTTCCCCGACCGTTTCCTCATGGGGGCGATGCTGCCGCAGTCGCCGGGCGAGGATCCGCGCACCACAGTCGACGAGCTCACCCGCGCCGTCGAGGAACTCGGCGCCGTGAGCGTGAACCTCAACCCTGATCCCTCGGGTGGCCGGTGGACCGCCCCGCCGATCACGGACCGCTCGTGGTACCCGATCTACGAAAAGCTCGTCGAGTATGAGATCCCCGCGATGGTGCACGTGAGCACCACCTGTCTCCCAGACGTCATGCACACCACGGGCGATCACTACCTGGGCGCCGACACGACGGCGTTCATGCAGCTCATCAAGGGCGACCTCTTCCGTGACTTCCCCGAGCTGAAGATCATCATCCCGCACGGCGGCGGCGCCGTGCCGTACCACTGGGGGCGCTTCCGGGGCCTCGCGATGGCGCTCGGCCGTCCCGACCTCGAAGAGCACCTGCTCGACAACGTGTTCTTCGACACGTGCGTCTACCACCAGCCGGGGATCGACCTGCTGACCGACGTGGTCCCCGTCAGCAACGTCCTCTTCGCCAGCGAGATGATCGGCGCCGTCCGCGACATCGACCCGCGCACCGGTCACTACTTCGATGACACGAAGCGCTACGTCGATGCCACCCCGAACCTCACCGCCGAGGAGCGCCAGCAGGTCTTCGAAACGAACGCCCGCCGCATCGCGCCCCGCCTCGACCGTGCTCTCGCCGCTCGCGGCCTCTGAAAGGAACGATCCATGCGCCTCAACGACCTCGGCATCGTCCGCACGAACATCTCACGACCCGACCCCGACGACGTCGCGCGTCTGTCGGAGTTCGGCGTCGCGACCATCCACGAGGCGATGGGCCGCGTGGGCCTCATGCGCCCCTACATCCGTCCGGCGTACTCGGGGGCGGCGCTCTGCGGTCCGGCCGTGACGGTCCTCCTCCAGCCGGGCGACAACTGGATGATGCACGTCGCCGCCGAACAGGTGCAGTCGGGCGACGTGCTCGTCGCGGCCTGCACCACCGAGAGCGAGGACGGGTTCTTCGGTGATCTGCTCGCGACCTCGCTCCAGGCGCGCGGCTGCGCCGGCCTCGTGATCGACGGCGGCGTACGCGACGTCGCCGACCTGGAGCAGATGGACTTCCCCACGTTCTCTCGCGCGATCAACTCGAAGGGCACCGTCAAGGCGACGCTCGGATCCGTGAACATCCCCGTCGTCGCGGCGAACGCGCTCGTGACGCCGGGCGACGTCGTCGTCGCGGACGTCGATGGCGTGGTCGTCGTGCCGCGCGCGATCGTCGGCGCCGTCGCGGATGCGGCCCGTGACCGTGAGGCGAACGAAGCATCGAAGCGTCAGCAGTTCCGCGACGGCGTGCTCGGGCTCGATCTGTACGGGATGCGCGAGCCACTCGAGAAGGCCGGCCTCGAGTACGTGGAGGAATGACAGTGGCGCACGGCGACACGTCCGGCGGGTACGAAAAGACGCCGGGGTGGCTCGACTGGCTCGCGTCGCCGTCCAGCCCCTCGTACCGCCCGCCCGCGGGTGCGGTCGATGCGCACAGTCACGTGTTCGGGCCCGGCGAGGCGTTCCCCTTCGCGCCGGAACGCACGTACACCCCGTGCGACGCATCAGCGGACGAACTCTTCGCGCTCCGTGACCACCTCGGTTTCGAACGCAACGTCATCGTGCAGGCAACATGCCACGGCGCCGACAATCGTGCGCTCGTGGACGCCCTCGGCCGCAGCGGTGGACGGGCGCGCGGCGTCGCGACCGTGCGGCCCGATGTCACGGACGCCGAACTCGCGGCACTGCACGCGGCGGGCGTGCGCGGCGTGCGCTTCACCTTCCTCTCGCGGCTCGGATCCCCGGCACGCACCGAGGACGTCGACCGCATCATCCGGAGGATCCGACCGCTCGGCTGGCATATCGTCGTCTACCTCGAAGCTCGAGACCTGCCGGCGCTGACCGGTTACCTCGCAGGCCTCGACGTGCCGGTCATCATCGATCACATGGGCCGGCCCGACGTGTCGAAAGATCCGGACGGCGAGGAGTTCTCGGCGTTCTTGCGCTTTCTGCGCGACAATCCGCACGTCTGGACGAAGGTGTCCTGCCCCGAACGCCTCACCATCACCGGCCCGCCGGCACGCGACGGCGAGAACGCGCCGTACGCCGACGTGATCCCGTTCGCGCGGCGCGTGGTCGAGGCGTTCAGTGACCGCGTGCTGTGGGGAACGGACTGGCCGCACCCGAACCTGATCTCTCACATGCCGGACGACGGCGCGTTGGTCGATCTTATCCCGCAGATCGCCCCCACCGCGACGTTGCGGCAACGGCTCCTCGTCGACAATCCGCGCCGGCTGTACTGGCCGGAGGAGGCGTCGTCATGACGAAACCGGAAGTCGCACGCGCGGGACGGGCCTGGCCGGTCGCCGCGCCGATCCACGGAGGCACACGATGAAGGCTCTGACCTCGATGGCGACCCGCCACCTGCTCGCGGAGCTGCTCGCGGATCACGCGGTCGAGCTGACCGCGACCGGCGGCGTCGATGCCGAGCAGCGCGTCTCTGGCGGCAAGGCCGTCGACCTGGTCTTTCTCTCGTCGGCGGCTCTGACGCGCCTCTCGGCCAGCGGCGCGATCGATGCCGAGACGATCACGCCGCTGGTGCGCTCTGAGGTGGCGGTCGCAGTGCCGTCCGGATCCGACGAGCCGGCCATGCGACCCACTGGCACGGCATTCTCCGATGCGCAGGGCGTGCGCGATGCGCTGCGGTCGGCGGCGTCCGTCGGCTACTCCACGGGCCCCAGCGGGAGTGCACTCGTGCGCATGGTCGAGCAGTGGGGTCTCGCAGACGAACTGGGAGATCGCCTGCGACAGGCTCCCCCGGGGATTCCAGTCGCGCGCCTCGTTGCCGCGGGCGAGGCGGATCTCGGGTTCCAGCAGCTCAGCGAGCTCGTCGGCGAACCGGGAGTGCGGATCCTCGGGGTTCTCCCGGGCGACTGCGCGATCGAGACGACCTTCTCCGGTGCCGTCACGACGACGGCGAAGGATCCGGTCGCAGCGCGCCGGATCCTCGGCGCGTTGGCCGCTGTCGACGCCGAACCGGCGAAGCGACGTCACGCCTTCCGTCCTGCGTAAGACGGATCGGGGTCGTCAGTGACGCCCCTCCATCGCGGCGCGGTCGATCTCTTCCTGGTTCT
>DWXU01000062.1:0-13386 GCA_019119065.1 Candidatus Microbacterium pullistercoris
CGCGCGCGCATCGACGACGGCGTCGCGCGGATCCGCGCCGGAGAGGACCCCTCGATCCTCGACGGCGAGCTCGCCGAGCTGCGCGAACACGACGCGACAGCCAGAACGGAAGCGCTCGCGGTCTCCTGGACCAACGACGCGGTAGCGGCCATCGCGGTCCTGCCGCGCGGATCCGTTCGCGACGCGCTCACGCGATTCGCGCGGCACCTCGCCGAGCGAACCAGCTGACGTCCACGCCGAATCACGAGAAAGTTCCTCATCTATGACGAAGCTTCGCCTTGCCATCGTCGGAGCCGGCCCCGCCGGCATTTACGCCGCAGACATCCTCCTGCGCACCGAGCGCAGCTTTGACGTGTCGATCGACCTCTTCGAGCGCCTCCCCGCCCCGTACGGCCTCGTGCGCTACGGCGTCGCGCCCGACCACCCTCGGATCAAGGGTGTCGTGGGCGCGCTGCGCGGCGTGCTCGACCGCGGTGACATCCGCGTGTTCGGCAACGTCGAGTACGGCACCGACATCACGCTCGACGACCTGAAGCGTCACTACCACGCGGTGATCTTCTCGACCGGCGCGATCCGTGACGCCGACCTCGACATTCCCGGCATCACCGCCGAGGGGTCCTACGGTGCGGCCGACTTCGTCAGCTGGTACGACGGCCATCCCGACGTGCCGCGCACGTGGACGCTCGACGCGCAGCACGTCGGCATGATCGGCAACGGCAACGTCGCGCTCGACGCGGCGCGCATCCTCGCGAAGCACGCCGACGATCTGCTGACGACCGAGATCCCGGCGAACGTCTACGACGTCCTCAAGGCGTCGCCCGTCACCGACGTGCACGTGTTCGGACGCCGCGGCCCCGCGCAGGTGAAGTTCACGCCGCTCGAGCTGCGCGAGATCGGCGAGCTGAACGACGTGGACGTCGTCGTGTACGACGAGGACTTCGACTACGACGAGGCCTCGCGCGAGGCGATCGCGACGAACAAGCAGGTCAAGGTCATCGACCGCGTGCTGCAGAAGTGGCGCGAGCTGCCCAGCGCGAACAATGCCGGGGGAGAGGCCTCTCGCCGCCTGCACCTGCACTTCTGGGCGAAGCCCCTCGAGGTGCGCACCGACGACGCCGGACGCGTCACGAGCCTCGTCTACGAGCGCACGACGTCCGACGGTGCCGGCGGCGTCGTCGGGACCGGCGAGATCCGCGAACAGCCCCTCGGCCAGCTCTACCGCGCCGTCGGATACTTCGGATCGCCACTGCCCGGCATCCCCTTCGACGACCGCCACGGCGTGATCCCCAACCACGAGGGCCAGGTCCTCGCCGAGGACTCCAACGACATCCTCCCCGGCGTGTACGCGACCGGCTGGATCAAGCGCGGACCCGTTGGCCTCATCGGCCACACCAAGTCCGACGCGTCCGAGACCATCTCGCACCTCGTGAACGACCAGGGATCCTGGTGGCAGCCCGAGGAACCGACGGAGGAAGCGGTCACCGCACTTCTCACCAGCCGCGGCGTGAAGTGGACCGACCTCGACGGCTGGCACCGCCTCGATGCGCACGAACTCGCGCTCGGAGAAGCCGAACAGCGCGAGCGCATCAAGGTCGTCCCGCGTGACGAGATGATACGGATCTCCCGCTCCGAGTAACGCGCCACGCGGCCCGCGAGCACGCCGTCCGCGGCGTTCTCCTCGGTTGACGCACGTTCGTGCGCCTGCCCTCGTCGGGCCTTGCGGTCGGCGCACTCGCGAACCGCGTGGTGAGGCCGGGCCGCGGCGTTCTCCTCGGTTGACGCATGTTCGGCACGTTATCGAACCGTGGCTTCGCGGCCCCGTGCCGCGTCGACGCGTCGTGTTAGCATTTCGTGAATCGTTTCACGGCGTGTTGCGACGAACTCGAAGGAGAGTGTCAGCGTCCCCATGGCAGAACACCCGCGCGCCCAACCGGGCAAGGCTGTCCTCGTCCTCGATGACGTCACGAAGTCGTTCGGCGCCGTCGTCGCTCTCCGCTCGGCGAGTCTCGAACTCTCGGCCGGATCGATCCACGCCCTCATCGGTGAGAACGGCGCGGGCAAGTCGACCGTCGTGAAGATCATCGCCGGCCTCTATCGGCGCGACGCGGGCGAGATCACACTCGACGGCGAGGCGATCGACTTCGCCAGCACGGCGCAGTCGAAGGCCGCGGGCATCGCCGTCATCTATCAGGAGCCGACGCTCTTTCCCGACCTGTCCGTCACCGAGAACATCTTCATGGGGCGCCAACCGACCCGTGGGGCCGGCCGCATCGACCGCCGGGCGATGCGCGATGAGGCGACCCGGATCTTCGAGCGGCTCGGCGTGAGCATCGACCCCGACCGCCTAACGGACGGCCTTTCGATCGCCGACCAGCAGCTCATCGAGATCGCCAAGGCGATCTCCCTCGACGCACGCGTGCTCATCATGGACGAGCCGACCGCCGCGCTCAGCGGCGTCGAAGTCGACCGGCTGTTCGCGGTCGCCCGGAGCCTGCGCGACGAGGGACGCGCGCTGATGTTCATCTCGCACCGCTTCGATGAGGTCTTCGATCTGTGCGACACCGTCACGGTCATGCGCGACGGCACCTACATCGACACGACGCCCGTCGCGGACACCTCGGTCGATGACCTCGTGCGGCAGATGGTCGGACGCGACGTCGACGAGCTCTTCCCGAAGCTCGATGCCGAGATCGGCGACGCGGTGCTCCGTGTCGACGGCCTCTCGCGCGCCGGCGTCTTCCAGGACATCTCGTTCGAGCTCCGGCAGGGCGAGATCCTCGGACTCGCGGGCCTCGTCGGTGCGGGTCGCAGCGAGGTCGCGCGCGCGATCTTTGGCGTCGATACGTACGATGCCGGATCCGTCGAACTGTTCGGCCGGCGGCTGCCTGGGGGCAGCCCGCGCACGTCCATCGCGCGTGGTCTCGCGCTCGTCCCGGAAGACCGACGACGCCAAGGCCTCGTGCTCGACCAGTCGGTGACACGCAACGCGACCGCGGCGATCCGCTCCCGTCTGGCGAAGTGGGGGCTGCTCTGGGGCGCCGCCGAGTCCGCTGCGGCCCGTGAGTGGGCGAGTCGCCTGGCGGTCAAGACGTCCGCGCTCGACACCGTGACCGGCACGCTGTCCGGCGGCAATCAGCAGAAGGTCGTCCTCGGCAAGTGGCTTGCGACGCACCCGCGCGTACTGTTCATCGACGAGCCGACCCGCGGCATCGATGTCGGCACGAAATCGGAGGTCCACCGTCTGCTGTCGCAGCTCGCCCAGGAGGGTATGGCGATCCTCATGATCTCGTCCGAGCTGCCGGAGGTGCTCGGCATGGCCGACCGCGTGCTCGTGATGCGCGAAGGGCGCATCACCGGCGAGTCCCACCGAGACGAGGCGACGCCCGAATCGATCATGCGCGCCGCCACCGCCGACGACGAGGAGGCCGCGTGATGTTCGCCGCGATCCGCCGCGTCTTCTCGGCCCGCGAGACCGGGATCCTGCTCGCGACCGTCATCGTCATCGCCGTCGCGACCGCCATCAACCCGGCGTTCGTGTTCTCGCACGACGGCTGGCGCGACCTGCTGCTGACGCCGTCGATCCTCGTGCTCGTCGCGATCGGGCAGGCGTTCGTCATCATCACCCGCAGCGTCGATCTGTCGGTCGGCTCGGTCGTCGGTCTGACCGCCTACCTCACGGGGCGCCTGTTCATCGACCTCCCCGGCATCCCGGCGATCGTGGTCGTGCTGTGCGGTGTCGCTCTCGGCGCCGTCCTGGGCTTCATCAACGGCGCGCTCGTCGCGTACGCCCGCGTGCCGGCACTTGTGATCACGCTCGGCACGATGTACGCCTATCGCGGAATCAACGTGTGGTGGACGGGCGGTGACCGCGTCAACGCGTCCGACATGCCCGCGTCGTTTCGTGGACTCGGCACCGGACAGATCCTGTCGATTCCGTTCCTCACGATCATCGCCGCAGGCGTCCTCGTCGCCGCCGCCTGGTACCTGCGCAACCAGCGCGCCGGTCGCGAGATGTACGCCATCGGATCTGACCCGGCCGCCGCGAACCTTTACGGACTGCCCGTGACGCGACGCGTCATCGCGGCCTTCGTGATGTCGGGCGCGCTGGCGGGCCTGGCCGGCGTGCTGTATGCGGCGCGCTACGGGACCGTCAGCTCGAATGCCGGTTTCGGCTGGGAGTTCGACGCGATCGGCGCGGCCGTGATCGGCGGCGTCGCGATCGCGGGCGGCGTCGGAACGGTCTGGGGCGCGGCCATTGGCGCATTCCTGCTCCTCACGATCAACCGGGCGCTGCCCATCATCGGCATCGCCGACTTCTGGCAACAGGCGGTCGTCGGCGCGCTCATCATCGGCGCCATCGTGCTCGACCGCGTGCTCGCCGTTCGACGCCATCGACGACTCGTCGCCGAGAGGGAGGTCTCACGATGACAACGACGCTCGTCACCGGTGTGACGCCCCCGCATGCCCACCCGTTCTGGCGCCGCGCGCTGTTCACGCGCGAAGCAGCCGTCATCGGCCTGCTCGCGGTCGTCATCGTCGCGGCCCTCATTGTGGTGCCCAACTTCGACAGCCCCCTGACCGTGACCTACATGTTGCGCGAGATCGCACCGATCCTCCTCATCGCGCTGCCGATGACGCTCATCATCGTCACGGAGGAGATCGACCTCTCCGTCGCGAGCGTCGTCGGGCTGTCGAGCGTGCTGACCGGCATGTTCGTCCAAGCGGGTCTGCCGCTTCCCGTCGCCGCCGTCCTCGCGATCGCCGCCGGAGCCGTGTGCGGTGCGATCAACGGCTTCCTCGTGACCGTCGTGGGGCTGCCCTCGCTCGCCGTGACGATCGGCAGCCTCGCGCTGTTCCGCGGCATCGCCGTCGGGCTGCTCGGCACGGCTGCGGTGACCGACTTCCCCGAGTTCTGGACGGACCTGGCGAAGGCCAACATCCCCGGCACGCCCATCCCGGGCATCATGATCCCTTTCCTCGTCCTCGCGATCGTGTTCGCCATCGTGTTGCACGCCACGCCGTTCGGCCGCGCCCTGTACGCGATCGGCCTGAACAAGGAGGCGGCGCACTTTTCCGGCATCGACGTGGCGCGCTCGAAGTTCACGCTCTTCGTGCTGAGCGGCGCGATGGCGGCCTTCGCCGGGGTGTACTTCACGCTCGACTACGGCAGCGCCCGCGGTCAGAACGCGATGGGCATGGAACTGCAAATCATCGCAGCCGTCCTGCTGGGCGGCGTATCGATCTTCGGCGGACGCGGTGCTCTCCACGGCGTCATCGCGGGCGTGCTGCTCATCGGCACGCTCAGCAGGGCGCTGCAGATCGCGGGCGTCTCGAGTGCCGTGATCAACATCATCACCGGCGTGCTCCTGATTCTGTCGGTCATCTCGGCCGCCGTCCTGGCCGGGGCGCGTTCACGGCGAGAAGCCGCCCTCGGGCGGCGCCGACAGGCCCGCGAACGGGCGAATCTCCCCACCTGACCCGAGAGACCTCACCACGAAAGGAACAACGATGTTTGGACACAGCACTTCCCGTCGCCTCCTCGGCGCCGGCGCGATCGCCGCGAGCGTCGCCCTGGTCGCCGTCGGCTGCTCGAGCGACGACGGCGGAACGGGCGAAGAAGGCGGAGCCGGCGGCGACGAAGCGGCCTCGATCACCTTCCTGCCGAAGAACCTCGGTAACCCGTACTTCGAGACGTCGCGCGTCGGCGGCGAGACCGCGGTCGAAGAGTTCGGCGGATCCTTCGACGAGGTCGGCCCCGCGGAAGCGAACCCGACCTCGCAGGTCAGCTACATCCAGACGGCTGCGCAGCAGCAGGTCGATGCGCTCGTCGTCTCCGCGAACGACCCGAGCGCGATCTGTGACGCTCTCGAGGAGGCGAGCTCCGTCGGAACGAAGATCGTGACGTTCGACTCGGACACCGATCCCGAGTGCCGCGACCTGTTCATCAACCAGTCATCGGCCGAGCTGATCGCTCAGGCGCAGGTCGACCTCATCGCCGAGCAGATCGGCGGCGAAGGTGAGATCGCCTTCCTGTCGGCTGCCGCGAACGCGACGAACCAGAACGCCTGGATCGAGATGATGAACGCCGAGCTCGACGCCAACCACCCCGACATCGAGGTCGTCGACACGGTGTACGGCGACGACGACGACCAGAAGTCGTTCGACCAGACGGCGGCACTGCTGCAGACGCACCCCGATCTCGCCGGTATCGTCTCGCCCACCACGGTCGGCATCGCCGCGGCGGCGCGCTACCTCTCCACGTCGGAGTACCAGGGCGAGGTCGCGCTGACCGGCCTCGGCACGCCGAACCAGATGCGCGAGTACGTCACCGACGGCACGGTCACGGCGTTCGCGCTGTGGAACCCGGAGGAGCTGGGATATCTGGCCGCTTATGCAGCGAACGCGCTCGTGACGGGAGAGACCGACGGATCCGAGGGCAGCACGTTCGAGGCCGGTGACCTCGGTGAGTACACGGTCGGCGCCGACGGCGAGGTCGTGCTGGGCGAGCCATTCGTGTTCGACGCGGACAACATCGAAGACTTCGACTTCTGACCGCATGAACGAGGGCTGACCGGAATGCATTCCGGTCAGCCCTCGTTCATGCGTGGACCGCGTCACCCACCCCTAAATCCGCAAGTCTCCGACAAGTCCGCTGCGAACAGCGACGGACTTGTCGGAGACTTGTGGAGTTGTCAGCGCTGGTTCTGGCGCGGCGCGCGGGAGCGGCCGGATCCGCCGCGTCCGCCCCGCGAACGATGGGCGCCTCCCTGCGGGTGACCGCCCTGACCCTGGCGCTGAGCGCGCTTGCGGCGCGCATTCGCGCCCTGCGACGTGCCGCCGCCCTGCGACCCGGGCGCCGGGGCATTACCGGATCCGGGGCCGCCCGGGCGCGGGGCGACGTGCTCTGCGCGATCGCCGATCAGCTCGACGAGCGCGGGGCTGTCGGCCGACACCCGCTGCGGCTGAGCCGTGATGCCAGCGCGGCGCAGCAGCTGCTTCACGTCGGAGCGCTGGTCGGGCGTCATCAGCGTGACGACGTCACCGGAGGCGCCGGCGCGAGCGGTGCGGCCCGAGCGGTGCAGGTACGCCTTGTGATCGGCCGGCGGGTCCATGTGCACGACGAGGTCGATGCCGTCGACGTGGACGCCGCGCGCCGCGACGTCGGTCGCCACGAGCACCTTGACGCTGCCGTTGGAGAGCGCCGCGAGGTTGCGGTCACGCGCGTTCTGCGACAGGTTGCCCTGCAGGTCGACGGCGGGGATCCCCGCCGCGGTGAGCTGCTTGGCGATGCGCTTGGCCTGGTGCTTCGTGCGCGAGAAGAGGATCCGCTTGCCGGCGCCCGTGGCGAGCTCGCGCACGATCGCCTTCTTGGCGTCCTGGTCGGCCGCCTCGAACACGTGGTGCGTCATGTCGGCGACGGGGGAGTCGGCCGGGTCGACGGAGTGCTCGACGGGGGACGAGAGGAAGCGCTTCGCGAGCCCTGCGACACCGCGGTCGAGCGTGGCCGAGAACAGCATGCGCTGGCCGCCGGCCGGGGTCTGCGACAGGATCCGCGTGACGCCCGGCAGGAAGCCGAGGTCAGCCATGTGGTCTGCCTCGTCGAGCACGGTGATCTGCACGCGGTCGAGCGAGACGATCTTCTGGCCTATGAGGTCCTCGAGCCGGCCGGGGCACGCGACGACGATGTCGACGCCGCGCGCGAACGCCTGCTCCTGCGGACGTTGCGAGACGCCGCCGAAGACGGTCGTGACGGTAAGGCCCTCGGCCTCCGCGAGCGGTGCGACGACCTTCGCGATCTGCGTGGCGAGCTCGCGGGTCGGAGCGAGGACGAGGCCGGTCGGGCGGCGGGGGATCCGCTTCTCGTCGGAGAGGCGCGCGGCGAGCGGAATCGCGAATGCCAGCGTCTTGCCGGATCCGGTCTTGCCGCGCCCGAGCACGTCGCGGCCCGCGAGCGTGGACGGCAGGGTCGCGGTCTGAATCGGGAAGGGGGTCGGGCGGTCGACGGCGACGAGCGCGTCGACGATGCGGGCGGGAACGCCGAGGTCGGCGAAGGAAAGTGTCTGCGCAGGGGCAGCGGTCATGAAAAACTCTCTCGATTGAGGCCGGCGCGCGCAACGATGGCGTCTGGCCGGGAAGGGGGGCGAACGCGGCGGAAGCCGAATCCGATTCGCCACGGAGCGGTGCGAGCATGGGGTGCTCGAGCAGACCGCGACGACGAGCGCACGTCGGCGCTCATTTCGTAGTCTAACGTGCGAAAGCCGCCGAAGAGCTGAATGCTCTCCGGCGGCTTTCGTCAGGGGACGGCGCTTACGCGACGTCCTCGGTCACGAGGGGGTACACGCCGTTCTCGTCGTGCACCTCCTTGCCGGTGACCGGCGGGTTGAACACGCACACGCACTTGATCTCCGTGCGCGGGCGCACGATGTGCTTGTCGTGGTTGTTCAGCAGGTACAGCGTGCCGGGCTTCAGCTCGTGCACCTCACCGGTGGCGACATCCTCGATCTCGCCCTCGCCGGTCGTGATGAACACGGCCTCGATGTGGTTCGCGTACCAGAACTCGCTCTCCGTGCCGGCGTAGAGCGTCGTCTCGTGAACGGAGAAGCCGACGCCCTCCTTCGCGAGGACGATGCGCTTGCTGCGCCAGTTCTCGCTCTTGATGTCGTACTCGGTGTCGGTGATCTCATCGAGAGTGCGAACGATCATGGAGTGGTCCTTTCGTGGTGGGTCGACGTCGCGGAGTGCCGCGCGACGTCTCAGGCGGCGAGGGCCTCGTCCGTGGCGGCTTCGATGATCGCGAGGCCCTTGTCGAGCTCTTCCTCGGTGACCGTCAGCGGCGGCAGAAGCTTCAGGACCTCGTCCTCGGGTCCGGACGTCTCCACGAGCAGGCCGCGGTCGAAGGAGCCCGAGGCCACGCGGCCAGCGGTCTCGCCGTCGGCGTACTGCAGGCCGCGAGCGAGGCCGCGACCCTTCGCGACGATGCCGGCGTCGGGGTGCTTTGCCGCGATCTGGTTCAGGCGGCTCTCGACATAGGCGCCCTTGCGGATCGTGGCCTTCTCGAGCTCGTCGTCGCTCCAGAAGGTGCGGAACGCCTCGGCAGCCGTGACGAACGCCGGGGCGTTGCCGCGGAACGTGCCGTTGTGCTCGCCCGGCTCCCAGACATCGAGCTCGGGACGCACGAGGGTGAGCGCCATCGGCAGGCCCACGCCCGAGATCGACTTCGAGATGCAGACCATGTCGGGCACGATGCCCGCCTCTTCGAAGCTGAAGAAGCCGCCCGTGCGGCCACAGCCCATCTGCACGTCATCGAGGATCAAGAGGATGTCGTGCTTCTTGCACAGCTCCGACAGCCCGCGCAGCCACTCGGCACGCGCGGTGTTCACGCCGCCCTCCCCCTGGACCGTCTCGACGATGACGGCGGCCGGCTTGTTCAGCCCGCTGCCCGTGTCGGTCAGCAGACGCTCGAAGTAGAAGAAGTCGGGGTAGTCGCGGTCGAAGTAGTCGTCGTACGGCATCGGCGTCGCGTGCACGAGCGGGATGCCCGCGCCGCCGCGCTTCAGCGAGTTGCCCGTGACCGACAGCGCGCCGAGCGTCATGCCGTGGAACGCGTTCGTGAAGTTCACGACCGACTCGCGACCGGTGACCTTGCGCGCGAGCTTGAGCGCCGCCTCGACGGCGTTCGCGCCACCCGGGCCGGGGAACACGACGCGGTAGTCGAGGTCGCGCGGCTCGAGGATGAGGTCGTTGAACGTCTGCAGGAAGTCGCGGCGCGCCTCGGTGAACATGTCGAGCGAGTGCAGGATGCGGTCGCTCGAGATGTAGTCGAGCAGCGCCTTCTTCAGGACAGGGTGGTTGTGCCCGTAGTTGAGCACGCCGGCTCCGGCGAAGAAGTCGAGGTACGCACGGCCGTCCGTGTCGTACAGGTAGGAGCCGAGAGCGCGGTCGAAGACGACCGGCCATGAACGCGAGTAGCTGCGGACGTTCGACTCCTGGCTGGTGAACGCGGCGAACGTGGGATCTTCGGTGAGGGACATCGTGTTTATCCTCCAGGGAACGCCCCGGCGCGGGGCAATGACACGTGACGCTCTCGCATCTCGCGGCTGGGCCCGTCGGACCCAGGCTTCACATATCTATGCGGACATGAACGGCCCGATGAGGTGCACGGGTTCCGGGTCGTGACCATCGGGGAAGTGATCGGCTTCGAAAAGAGGCTCGACGCTCTCGCCGACGTTCCACCGTCGGGCGAACGACGCGAACAGTCGCTGGGAGGCGATGTTGTCGTCGGTGATCGTCGTCTCGACCCAGCGGATCGGGTCGTCATCGCCGGCGGCGGTGACGAGGTCGTCGAGCATGCGGCCCGAGAGGCCGCGCCCACGCTGGTCCGCGTCAACCGCGACCTGCCACACGAACAGGCGCGTGGGGTCGTCCGGGCGACGGTATCCGAGCACGAAGCCCACGACACGATCGTCCTGAACGGCAACACGGCACGAGTGCGCGAAGTCGCGGGCGAAGAGCAGGTAGGAATACGACGAATTCAGATCGAGAGTCTGCGAGTCGCGAGCGACTCGCCACATGCCACCTCCGTCATCGAGCCGAGGGGATCGCAGCGCCACCGGCGCATCACCGGTCGACAGAGGATCCTGCTCGTTCTGCAATGACATGTCTCCCCGACGATACCGGTTTGAATATCGATCGCAACTTGACCGTGACGCATTCGAGGGCCGAAACCGCGGAGTTCACGGTGCTTTTGACGCGGCGGAAACGGTCAGCGTTCCGACTCTCGGATGGCGTTCTCGACCTCGCGCAACATGGCATCGCGCGCGGCGACGCCGCGGTGTCCGCGATGGGTGACGACGGCGTCGACGAGTGCTTCCGTGATGAGCATGAGGGCGGCGCGCGAGGTGTGCAGCAGCTCGTCGCGGAACGACTCTCCGATGGGCGGCACGATGAGCGCCGTATCGGCCTTCTCGGCGACGGCCGACCGTGCGAACGACGTGATCGCGACGATGTGCGCGCGCGAGTCGGCGGCGGCGCGCATCACCGCGAGCGTGGCGTCGCTCGCGCCGGATCCGGAGATCACGACGCACACGTCGGCGGGCGTCATCTGCCGGGCCGCGATGCGCTGGGCGAGCGCGTCGTGGATGAACTCGGCGGGGCGGCCTGCCGCGGTCAGTCGCAGGTGCAGATCGAGGCCGAGGGGCGAGCTGAGGCCGTTCGCGACGACGAGTACGCGCGGGGCGGCATCGAGCGCCGCAACGACGGAGGCGAGCGCCTCCTCCGTGAGCCCGGAGACGGTGTGATCGAGTCGCGACGCGAAGTGGCTCACCGATCGGCGCAGCGTACCGACCAGCGAGCGATCCTCGGGAGCGTCCGCGGGGGTCGCGAGCGCGAGTTCGCGTGCGGCCGCGACGCGCAGCTGCGGGTACCCGTCGTAGCCGAGCGTCTGCGCCGTCCGCACGACTGTCGCGCGGCCGACGCCGACGGCATCCGCGAGGTCCTGTGCGGTCGATTCGACCGTCGTCGCGAGGTCCGCGACGATCGCCTCGGCGACCCGCCGTTCGCCCGCGTGCATCGAGGGCGCGAGCGCACGGATCCGCGCCGTCGCGGGGGCATCACCGGCTCCTGACCATGCCACGGACGCGGGCTCCCTCCATGATGCGACGGCGGATCGCCCCCGAAACGGCGTCGACGAACATGGTCGCGGCGATCACGACGATCAGCAGCATGCCCACCGTTGCCCACTCACGATAGTTGGTGTAGTTCGACAGCATGGATCCGATGCCTCCGGCGCCGACGAGACCGAGGACCGCCGACATGCGGATGCCGAGCTCGAACCGGTACAGCGCGAACGACATCAGCGAGGGGAGCGCGGCCGGCCACAGCGCCCACCGCAGCACCGCGATCCGCCCGCCACCGGCGGCCTCGACGGCTTCGGCGGCGTTGTCGCTCAGCGACTCGACCGTCTCGTAGGTCCACTTGCCCTGCGTGCCCACGCCGGCGATCCCGAGCGCGAGCGCGCCCGTGAAGGGCGTGAGCCCTGTCACCGTCAGCAGGACGAGCGCGATGATCACTTCGGGCACCGCCCGGATCACGGCGAAGATGCCGCGGAGGATCGGGCGCAGCCACGCGGGCCCGACCCCGTGAGCGGCGAGCATGCCGAGGGGGATCGACAGCGCGACGCAGAGGATCGCGCCGAGCCACGCCATCGAGATCGATCGCCACGTCTCGAACAGGGCGCGCGGCAGCTTCTCCCAGTCGGGGCTCGCGAACATGAGCGTGCCATACTCCCATGAGGAGCGCGGCAGGTTCAGCAGCGCGCCCCAGTCGACGTCGAGGAAGGCCACGGCCGCCAGGATGAGCGCGCCGACGACGATCGTCCACGTCGTGGTTCCGGCGCGGGAGGGCGCCTTCGGCAGCGCGGTCATGTGAGCCTCCGTCGCAGCAGGTTCGAGCACACTTCGATGAGGATCACGACGACGAGGATCTCGAGGATGATGAGCCCCACGTCGTCGTAGGCGTAGAAGCCGAATCGCTCGTTGAGCAGCCGTCCGATGCCGCCGGCGCCGACGATGCCGAGCACCGCGGAGATGCGCACGTTCAGCTCGAGCGCGTAGAGCCACTGGTTCCAGAAGAGCGGACGCGTCTGCGGGATCGCGAGGGCGCGGTTCAGCTGCGCCTGCGTCCCGCCCGCCGCGCGGCCGGCTTCCAGATACGGGTGGCGCTCGGAGTCGATCGCCTCAGATACGAGCTTGACGATCACGCCGAGGTCGAAGAGGAACAGCGTCAGGAGGCCGGGGAGGGCACCGACACCGACCAGGGCGACGAGGATCGTGGCGTACACGAGGTCGGGGACCGAGCGGATCACGTTGATGACGGCGCGCACGACGCGCCGCGTCACCCCGTTCGGGTTCGTCGGGCGCGCCGCCCACAGCGTGAGGGGGACGGACACCGCCGCCGCGAACGCCGCCCCGACCAGCGCCATCTGCAGCGTCTCGAGCATCGGCATGAGCGTGCGCGGCAGGAAGGTGAAGTCGGGCTGCAGCAGTTGCAGCATCTTGTTCGCGCCGTTGCGCCAGTTGCGCGCGATCGAGGCGAAATCGAGCTCGACGCCGCCGATGGCCGGCAGGCAGGTGAGCACCGTGAACGTGATGAGGGCGGCCGCAACGAGGGCCGTCTTCGGCCACGTGCGCGGCCGGGGTGGGACAGCGAGGCTCACGACGTTCCCAGGCGGTCCTGCGGCTGGATCCGGCGGCCGTAGATCTGCTCGAAGTCCGCGTCCGTGGCGCTGGCGGCCGGACCGTCGTAGACGATCTCGCCCGCGCGCAGCCCGATCATGCGGGTCGTTTAATCACGTGCGAGGTCCATGAGATGCAGGTTGACGAGTACTGT
>DWXU01000063.1:0-3920 GCA_019119065.1 Candidatus Microbacterium pullistercoris
AGACCTCGGCGAGGAGCAGATCGCCTGGGTGAGGCGCGCGCTGCGCGAGCCGTACGGATCCGGGACGGTCGTCGCCCTGCACCACCCTCCCGTCGCGTCCCCGATGCCGACGCTCGCTCGCGCAGGCCTGCGCGACGCCGACGCGCTGCTCGACGCGCTTGACGGATCCGACGTGCGCGCCGTGCTTGCCGGGCACTTCCATCACCCGATGTCCGCGACTCTGCGCGGGATCCCGGTCTCCGTGGGGCCGTCGCTGGCCTACCACCAGGTGATGGATGCCGGCCCGGACCGCGTGAGCGGCCACGACTCGGCGATGTTCTCGCTCGTTCATCTGCTCGCCGGCGGCGTCGCCGCGACGAGCGTGAGTCTGAGATCGCCCGACCCCCTGTTCACCTCGCAGATCGCCTGACCCCGACCCGATGGAACGGAACTGACACATGCACACCTCCCGCACCACCCTCGCGCTCGCCGCCCTCGGCGCCGCTGCCGTCACACTCGCTGGATGCGCCGGCACGAGCGGAGACACCGAATCCGCCTCGTCCGACGCGGCGAGCGAGACGACGACCCTCACCGTCTACACGTCCGAGCCGCAGGAGAAGATCGACGAGATCGTTGCGGCGTTCGGCGAGGACCACCCGAACGTCGACGTGGAGGTCTTCCGCGCCGGCACCGGAGATCTCACCACGCGCGTCGACACCGAGAGGACCTCCGGCGAGATCCAGGCCGATGTCTTCCTCGCCGCGGATGCCGCGACGTTCGAGGACTACGCCGCCGAGGGGCTCCTTGTCGAGTACACGCCCGCAGACGCGGACGCGCTCCTGACCGATGTCGTCGACCCCGAGGGCTACTACGTCGGCACCCGCATCATTCCCACCGTCATCGCCTACAACACGAGCGTCATCGACGCGCCCCCGGAGTCGTGGCAGGAGCTCGCGGATCCGGCGTACGCCGACCAGCTCGTCATGCCGAACCCGGACGTGTCGGGTGCGGCCGCGTACAACGCCGCCGTCTGGAGCACCACGCCGGAGCTCGGCGACGAGTGGCTCGCCGCGCTCGCTGAGAACAACCCCGTGATCGCCGACAGCAACGGCCCCACGTCGCAGGCGATCGCGACCGGTGCTCAGCCGGTGGGCGTGGTCGTGGACTACCTCGTGCGCGAGCTCGCGGCGCAGGGGTCGCCGATCGACGTGTCGTACCCGAGCGAGGGCGTGCCGTACGTCTCGCAGCCGGCGGGGATCTTCGCCGACACCGACAACGAAGAGGCGGCCAAGGCCTTCGTGGACTTCCTCGTCAGTGAGCGCGGTCAGCAGCTCGCCGTCGAGCAGTCGTACCTGCCGGTGCGCTCTGACGTGGGCACCCCCGAGGGCGCGCCGACGATGGATGAGATCGCGATCCTGTCGCCCGACCTCGAGACGGTGCAGAACGCGCAGGACGCCGCGGTCGAGACGTTCCGCGACCTGTTCCTCTGAATCGCATGACGACCCTCGCGCCGCGCACCGCGGATCCGGCCTCGAACCGGGTCCGCGGTGCGCGGCGGCGCGTCGACGGCGTCGGCGCCCTCACCGGGGTGCTGTGGGCGGCATGCGCCGTCGTCGTCGCGCTTCCCATCGCCGCCCTCGTCTTCCTCGCGGGCGACGGCCGGCGGATCCAGACCCTGCTGCAGGGCGACGTTCTCGAGGCGGCGCTCAACAGCGTCGTCTCCGCCACGGCATCCGCGTTCTTCGCCGTCGTGCTCGGCACGACGTTCGCGCTGCTCCTCGACCGCACTGACCTGCCCGGCCGCGGCGGGCTCCGGCTGCTCGCACTCACTCCGCTGCTGATGCCGCCATTCGTCGGCGCGATCGCGTGGCTCGGGATCGCGGGGCCGACGAGCCCGGTCAACCTCTGGTGGCGCGAAGCGTTCGGCGCGCCGCTGTGGTCGATCTATGGTGCCGACGGCGTGATCCTGCTGCTCACCGTCCACAGCTACCCGATCGTCATGCTTGTCGTCTCGGCGGCGCTCCGGCGCATTCCTTCGGATCTCGAGCACGCGGCGCGCATCAGCGGGGCCGGTCCACTGCGCACCGTCGTCGCGGTGACACTGCCGCTGCTGCGCCCGGCACTGCTGTCGTCGTTCATCCTCGTGGCGGTCGGCAACCTCGCCGACTTCGGCATCCCGTCGATCATCGGGCTTCCCGAGCGGTACGTGACGCTCGCCACGCTCGTCTACCGATATCTGCAATCCGGCACGGTCGAGGATCCGCTCGGGATCGTCGCGACGATCGGCGTCGTCGTGCTGTTGGTTGCGCTCGCCGGGCTCGTCGTCGACGCGGTCGTCGGCCGCGGCGGGCATGAACTCGACACGTCGGCCGTGGTGGTCGAACGGATCTCGTTGGGTCGCGCGCGAACCTCCCTGGGCGCCGCGATGTGGATCCTCGTCTTGCTGATCACCGTACTGCCGCTCGTCGCGCTGCTGACACAGACGCTGCTGCGCGCACCGGGCGTCCCGCTCGCGTGGGAGAACCTCACGCTCGACCACCTCATCACGGCGCTGGGATCGCAGACGGCGCTCACCGGCGCCGCGAACTCGCTCATGCTCGCCGGCCTCGCGGCTGTCGTGTGCGGCGTGCTCGGGCTTGGGATCGGCGTCGTCACCGCGCGGACGACGGGGCGCGCGCGGCGCGGCCTCGCGGCGACGGCGACGCTGCCGCAGGCGATTCCCGGCATCGTCATCGCGGTCGCGTGGCTGATCCTCGCGCCGCGACTCGGGCTGTTCAATACCCCCTGGCTGATTCTCGCCGCCTACATCACCTCGTTCCTCGCGCTCGTCGTGCAGTCGGTCGCCGCCCCGCTCTCGGCGACCCCGTCGAGCGCCGAGGAGGCCGCGCGGGTCGCGGGGGCGAGCCGGCTCCGCGCGCTCATCGACATCTCGTGCCGCATGGCGCTTCCCGCGGCGCTGTCGGGCGCGGTGCTCGTGGCCGTGACCGCGGTGCGCGAACTGACGCTCTCGGTTCTGCTGCTGTCGCCGGGCAGCCAGACGCTCGGCGTCGCCATCTTCAACTTCCAGCAGGCGGGGGCGTTCAGCACCGCGTCCGCCTGGTCGCTCATCGTCGCGGTCGTCGGCATCGGCTTCATCGGGCTCGCGACCCGCCGACAGGCCTGAAAGGGATCCGTTTCATGTCATCCGTCACCCTCGAGAACGTCTTCGTCCGGTTCCGCGGCGGCGCCGTCGGCCTCGACGCCGTGGACCTCGCCGTTGCGGACGGTGAGTTCCTTGCGCTCGTCGGTCCCTCCGGATCCGGAAAGACGACCCTGCTGCGCAGCATCGCGGGGTTCATGGCGCCGACCAGCGGCCGCGTGCTCATCGGCGATCGCGTCGTCGCCGAGGGGGCGCGCGTCGACCCACCTGAGGCGCGGGGTTTGGGCATGGTCTTCCAGCAGCACGCCGTGTGGCCGCACTGGAACGCGGGCCGCAACGTCGAGTATCCGCTGCGTCGCGCCGGCGTCCCGCGCGCGGAGCGGCGCCGTCGTGTCGCCGAGACGCTCGAACTCGTCGGGCTGGCGGGCTACGAAGATCGCAACCCCGCGACGCTGTCGGGCGGCCAGCGACAGCGGATCGCCCTCGCGCGCGCCCTCGTGTCGCGTCCGCGTGTGCTGCTGCTCGACGAAGCGCTGTCGGCGCTCGACGAGCCGTTGCGCGACCGGCTCCGCCTCGAGCTGCGTACGCTCACTCGCCAGCTGGGGCTCACCGTGATCCATGTCACCCACGACCGCGCGGAGGCGCTCGCGCTCGCCGACCGCGTCGCCGTGCTCGAGGCGGGGCGCGTGCGCCAGATCGACACCCCGGCGCGGCTGCTCGAGGATCCCGTCGACGCGTTCGTCGCCCGGTTTCTCTCGGACGCGACGCTCCTCGACGGGGCCGTCACGGCGGGACGCTTCCG
>DWXU01000064.1:0-3356 GCA_019119065.1 Candidatus Microbacterium pullistercoris
AGCATCTTCTTCATGGATCCCATCTTCTTGACCTGCTGCATCTGCTCGAGGAAGTCGTCGAGCGTGAAGGCCTCCTTCGCGAGCTTCTCCGCAACCTTCTGCGCCTCTTCTTGGTCGAAGGTGCGCTGCGCCTGCTCGATGAGGGTGAGCACGTCGCCAAGGTCGAGGATGCGACTCGCCATGCGGTCGGGGTGGAATTCCTCGAGCGCGTCAAGAGTCTCACCGTTCGAGGCGAAGATGATCGGACGGCCGGTGACCGAGGCGACCGACAGCGCGGCACCGCCCTTCGAATCGCCGTCGAGCTTCGAGAGCACGACGCCGGTGAAGTCGACGCCCTCCTGGAACGCGCGTGCGGTGTTGACGGCGTCCTGGCCCGTGAGGGAGTCGATGACGAACAGCACCTCGTCGGGGTCGGTCGCACGGCGGATCTTCGAGGCCTGCTTCATCAGCTCCTCATCGACACCGAGGCGGCCAGCCGTGTCGATGATGACGATGTCGTGCTGCTTCTGACGCGCAAGCTCGACGCCGTTCTTGGCCACCTTGACGGGGTCGCCGACACCGTTGCCGGGCTCGGGCGCGTAGACGGTCGCGCCCGCCTGCTCGCCGACGACCTGCAGCTGGTTCACCGCGTTCGGACGCTGGAGGTCGGCCGCGATCAACAGCGGCGTGTGGCCGTCGCCCTTGAGCTTCTTGGCGAGCTTGCCGGCGAAGGTCGTCTTGCCGGATCCCTGCAGGCCCGCGAGCATGATGATGCTCGGGGGCGTCTTCGCGAACTGCAGCTTCCGTTGCTCGCCGCCCAGGATCCCGACGAGCTCCTCGTTGACGATCTGCACGACCTGCTGCGCGGGGTTGAGCGCGCGGTTGACCTCGTCGCTCAGCGCGCGTTCGCGCACGTCCGCCGTGAACTTCTTCACGACCTCGAGCGCGACGTCGGCCTCGAGCAGGGCGCGCCGGATCTCGCGCACGGTGCCGTCGACATCGGAGGCCGACAGGCGACCCTTCGTGCGGAGGTTCTTGAATGTGTCGACGAGACGGTCGGAGAGCGTGCCGAAAGTAGCCATGGTGGCCTCGATTCTAGTCGAGGGACGACCCGGGGCCGCTCAAGACGGCGAGCGCGCGCTCGAGATGGTCCGCCAGTGGCGCCGTCCCCGCGCCCGCTGCCGCCCACGCGCGGATCGCCGCGAGTGCCGCGGTACCGTACGCGCCGGCCGTGACCTCCGCGGCGAGCGGATCGACCCCCTCGCGACGCAGCCCCCGCGACGCGATGTGGGCGATCCGCCAGGCACGCAGCGCCGACTCGCGTTCGAGGTGTGCTTCGATCCGCATCGTCTCGGCGTTCGCGAACGCGAGCGCCAGGGCGTCGGGGGCGAAGTCGTCCGCCAGGCGGCGCAGGGCGGCTGCCGGCGCCTCGCCGTCGGAGACCGCGCTGCCGATCTCCGTGATCCGCTCGTCGAGCCCGCCCCACAGCAGGTCCGCCTTGCCGGCGGCGTAGTTGAAGAAGCTCGATCGCCCCACCCCCGCACGCGCGGCGATCTCGACCACGTTCGTCTCGTCGTACCCCTGCTCGAGGAACAGCTCGCACGCCGCCTCGGCGAGCATCTCCCGAGAGATCGCCTTCGGCCTCCCCGGCCCCGTCGTCTTCGCCACGCCCCCAGCGTAGGCCCGTCGTCGCTCCGTGACGCGCTACGCTTTTCTGGACTCAGTCCATTATTGAGAGGAAACGCGATGGTCGCCGTGTTGGAGGCGGGCTATGGCCCGATGTACGTGCCCTACGCAGACGGCTGGAACCTGCAGCGAAGGCTCCACGGAGAGATCGTTGCCGGCACACGCGAAGAGACACTCATTCTCCTCGAGCACGAGGCGGTGTTCACCGCAGGCTCGCGCACAGAGGAGCACGAGCGCCCCGGGCTCGGCGACACCCCCGTGGTGGACGTCGACCGCGGCGGAAAGGTCACCTGGCACGGCCCCGGGCAGCTCGTCGGCTACCCCCTCGTCCGCATCGGCGCGCAGCGCGAGGTCGTCGGTCACGTGCGGCGACTGGAAGCGTGTCTCCTCGACGCACTCGCAGAGGTCGGTGTCGACGGCTTCCGCGTGCGCGGGCGCACCGGCGTCTGGGTTGGCGGCGATTCCGGCCCAGCGAAGATCGCCGCGATCGGGGTGCGCGTCGAGCGCGGTGTGACCCTGCACGGCTTCGCCCTCAACTGCAACAACGCGCTGGACGCCTACGATGAGTTCATTCCGTGCGGCATCGAAGACGCCTCCGTCACCTCGATCCGTCGGGAGACCAGCCGCGACCTCTCCCCTGCCGACATGTCGGCGGCCGTGCGGCGCGCGTTCGCCGCCACGTTCGCGCAGGTGGTCGCATGAGCGTCGCGGCGCCGGAGGGGCGCAAACTGCTGCGGCTCGAGGTGCGGAACGCGCAGACCCCGATCGAGAAGAAGCCCGAGTGGATTAAGACCCGCGTGAAGCAGGGACCGGAGTACCGCGCCCTGCACTCCCTCGTGAAGGACGAGGACCTGCACACTGTGTGCCAGGAGGCGGGCTGCCCGAACATCTTCGAGTGTTGGGAGGATCGCGAGGCGACGTTCCTCATCGGAGGCTCGCAGTGCACGAGGCGCTGCGACTTCTGTCAGATCGACACCGGTCGCCCCGCCGCGTACGACACGGACGAGCCGCGTCGCGTCGCCGAGTCGGTGCGGCGGATGGAGTTGAGGTACGCCACCGTCACGAGCGTCGCGCGCGACGACCTCCCCGACACGGGGGCGTGGCTCAACGCCGAGACCGTGCGGAAGATCCACGAGCTTAACCCGAACACGGGCGTCGAACTGCTCGCGAACGAGCACAACGGGGATCCGGATCTCCTCGGCGAGATCTTCAGTGCGCGGCCCGAGGTGTTCGCGCACAACGTCGAAACGGTGCCGCGCGTGTTCCGGCGGATCCGGCCTGCGTTCGACTACCACCGCTCGCTCGGCGTGATCACCCAGGGACACGAGGCAGGACTCATCACGAAGTCGAATCTCATCCTCGGCATGGGCGAGGACCCGCGCGAGATCCTCGAGACGCTCGCCGACCTCCGCGAGGCGGGGTGCGACATCATCACGCTGACGCAGTACCTGCGCCCCTCGCCGCGCCACCTCCCGGTCGATCGGTGGGTCAAGCCGGGCGAGTTCGTCGACCTGCGCGAGGCCGCCGAGGAGATGGGGTTCCTCGGCGTCCTCGCAGGTCCGCTCGTGCGGTCGTCCTATCGCGCGGGACGGCTGTGGGCGCGTTCGATGCGCGAGAAGGGTCTGCAGATCCCGACGCACCTGCGACACATCGCCGACAGCGCGCCGGCCGAGTTCGCGCAGGCGCTCTGA
>DWXU01000065.1:0-19327 GCA_019119065.1 Candidatus Microbacterium pullistercoris
CGGCAGCAGTGCGCGGATCTGCGCGGCGCCGTAGGGCTCGGTCGGCTCGGCAAGCCCGTCGAGAAACTCCTCCAGGGCCGTGACGGCCTCGTCGGCGGATCCCCGCTCGCGCAGCTCCGCCGCGACACCGGAGGGGCCGATCTTGTCGAGCTTGTCGATCGTGATGAGTGCACCGGGACGGTCGGTCACCGGGAATCCGAATACGTCGAGCATCGCGTCGAGCGCGCGTCGGTCGTTGATGCGGATCGTGACGTCACGGAGGCCGAGCGTGGAGAATGCGTCGAGCGACGCGGCGAGCAGCTCGGCCTCCGCGCGCGGGGTCGCATCGCCGATGATGTCGATGTCGCACTGCACGAACTGGCGGTAGCGCCCCTTCTGGGGCCGCTCCGCACGCCACACGGGCGCGATCTGGATCGCCCGGAACACGCCGGGGAGGTCGCCGCGGTGCGACGCGTAGAAGCGCGAGAGCGGAACCGTGAGGTCGAACCGCAGGCCGAGGTCGGCGAGATCGGCGGGATCCGCCGCGCTGCGCAGCTTCTCGGTCGTGAGAGCGCGCTTCATCACCGTGAACGCGAGCTTCTCGTTGTCGCCGCCGAGCCCGCCGTGCAGACGCGCGTAGTCCTCCATCACGGGCGTCTCGATCTCGTCGAAGCCGTGCGCTTCGTAACGATCCCGGATCATCGCGAGCACCTGCTCGCGGCGTCGCTTCTCGGCGGGAAGGAAGTCGCGCATGCCGCGCGGCGGGTTCACAGTAGCCATAGACCTTCCATTATCCCAGGCCTCGCGCGCGGACCACACCGTCCGCTACTCGGCGGCGCGGACCTCCTCAGCGAAGTCGCGCGTCCGGTCACGGAGGGCGCGCTCCGCGTCCCAGCCGCGCACCCGCGCAAGGGCGACGAGCGCGAGAAGCGCCTCGCCCAGCTCCTCCTCGCTAGCCGGCAGCAGCTCTTCGTCGCCGGCGGCCTCGAGCGCCTCGGCCGCGAGAATCTCCTCGGCGAACTCGAGCCCGGCTCCGACCATCTCCCCCTTGCCGAGCACCTTCTGAGCCCGTGCCAACGCGGGCATGCCCGCGGGGATCCCGTCGAGCACCGAGGTGCGTTCGCGCTTCTCGTCGGCCTTCGCGGCGTTCCACAGTTCGAGCACGCGGTCAGACGTCTCCGCGGTCTCTCCCGCGAACACGTGCGGGTGGCGGCGCGTCATCTTGTCCGCCAGGTCGCCCGCCACATCGTCGATCGTGAACTCGTCCGACACGGCGGAATGGAACAGCACCTGCCATAGCAGGTCGCCCAGCTCCTCGCGCAGCTCCGCGGCGGATCCGCTCTCGACGGCCTCGATCACCTCAGCCGCCTCCTCCGTGAGATACGGCACGAGCTTCTCGTGGGTCATCTGCTGTGACCAGACGCAGTCGGCGCGGACGCGATCCATCACCTCGGCCGCGCGGCGCAGCCCCTCACCGATTTCGCTCACGGCCCCACTCTGCCACGTCAGGTGCGCTCGGCGAGGCGGCGGTAATGCCGTGCGCGAGCGCTGACGAGGAATGCCGCCAGGATCAGAGAGATGAGGGATCCGAGCAGCACACCCAGCACCGCTTCGTCGGCGACGACTTTGTCGGTGAATGCAAGTCGTGACAGCAGAAGCGACACCGTGAAGCCGATCCCGCCGAGGGCAGCCGCGGGCAGGATGTCGGCGACAGGCAACTCAGGCTTCTCACCCTTCTTGCGCCCCACGAACATCGCCAGCCAGCCGAACAGCGTGATGCCGATCAGCTTGCCGACGGGCAGCGCGACGAGGATCCCCCAGAGCGCAGGAGAGAGCTCGTCGAGCGCCACCTGCGGAATCACGACGAGCGCCGAGAAGAATGCGAAGATCGGCAGGATCAGCGCGTTGATCCACGGCTCGAGCACGTGCCGCGCCTGCATGCCCTCGTGCTGCCGGATCAGCAGGCCAAGGAGAACGCCGGCGATGGTCGCGTGAATACCCGACAGGTAGGTGAACGCCCAGGCCGCCAGCGCCACGATCACCATCGCGATCACGATCGTCGGGGTATTCAGGCTGCGGCGCAGACGGCTCAGGATCGCGAAGACGAGGATGCAGGCGAGGCCCGCCAGCATCATCCCGAAATCGAGGTCCGTCGCGAACAGCACCGCGATGAACACGATGCCGACGATGTCGTCGATGATGGCGAGGGCGAGGAGGAAGATACGCACCTTCGTCGGCAGTCCCTTGCCGAACATGGCCAGCACACCGAGCGCGAACGCGATATCCGTCGCGGTGGGGATCGGCCAGCCGCTGTTCGTCTCGGGCCCACCGGCGATGGCGAGGTAGACGGCGATCGGCACGATCACGCCTCCCGCCGCGGCGATGGCGGGCTTGATCGCCTTCGAAAGGCTGTTCAGCTGGCCGCGCGTCATCTCGTACTGCAGTTCGACGGCAACGCCGAAGAAGAAGATCGCGAGCAGCAGATCCGCCACCCAGTGCGATAGCGAGAGGTTCAGACCCAGCGAGGCCGGACCGATCTCGAGATGGCTCCACTCGATGACCCGATCGCCGAACGGCAGATTCGCGACGATGAGGCCGAGGGCGGCGGCGCCCAGTAGGAGGAACGCGGGGAAGCGCTCAGAGCGAAGCAGCGACATAGAATCCTTCGGATCGCGGGTGATTCGCGAGCAGCGCAGCTCGCTCAGCCGACCAGACTTCCCGGCACACCTCGGGCAAGCTTACTCGGGACGCGGATCCGGCACAGTCGACAGCGGGAACAGCGCGTCGAGCAGTTGGCGCACCCACGTCACGAGGTCTGCGTCGGCGAGCGGCTCGCCGCCGCTCATCGGCAGCGGGACGATCAGCGCGTCGCCCCCGGCGACGATCTTCGCGCCCGGATAGAGCCGCTTCATGCGCACCGCCTTGGATTCCGGCAGGGCTCCCGGTGCGATGCGCAGGTTCTTGCCCATCGCGACGACGTCGGAGAGCTTCGACTGCGCGGCACGGCGCCGCAGCCGAGCGACCTCGACGAGGCCCGCGACATCGGCGGGCGGCTCGCCGTAGCGGTCGGCGAGCTCCTCGACGACACGGTCGATCGCGTCGTCGTCGGCGCTGGAGGAGGCCGCCGCCGAGAGCTTCTGATACGCCTCGAGCCGAAGCCGCTCGCTGTCGATGTAGTCGTCAGGGATCCGCGCCTCGATCGGGAGCTCGAGCCGCAGCTCGACCGGCCCGTCCGTCGCCTCGCCGCGGAACTCGCTGACCGCCTCACCGATCATCCGCAGATAGAGGTCGAAGCCGACGCCTTCGATGTGCCCCGCCTGTTCGGCGCCGAGCAGGTTCCCGGCCCCGCGCAGCTCGAGATCCTTCATCGCCACCTGGATGCCGCTGCCGAGGTCGTTGTGAACCGCGATCGTCTCGAGGCGATCCGCGGCGGTCTCACTCAGCGGCTTCTGCTCGTCGTAGACGAAGTAGGCGTATGCGCGTTCGCGCCCGCGGCCGACGCGCCCCCGGAGCTGGTGGAGCTGGGCGAGGCCGTACTTGTCGGCACGATCGATGATGATCGTGTTGGCGTTCTGGATGTCGATTCCCGTCTCGATGATCGTCGTGCAGACGAGCACATCGAACTTGCGCTCCCAGAAGTCGTCGACGACCTGTTCGAGCTGATGCTCGCCCATCTTGCCGTGGGCAACGGCGATGCGCGCTTCCGGCACGAGTTCGGCGAGGTGGTTGGCGACGCGTTGGATGCTCGTCACGCGGTTGTGCACGAAGAAGATCTGCCCCTCGCGCAGCATCTCGCGACGGATCGCCGCCGCGACCTGTTTGTCGTTCGACGGTCCGACGTACGACAGGATCGGGTGGCGGTCCTCGGGCGGGGTCGCGAGGGTCGACATCTCGCGGATCCCCGTCACGGCCATCTCGAGGGTGCGAGGGATCGGCGTCGCGCTCATCGCGAGGATGTCGACGTTCGTCTTCAGCTTCTTGAGCGCGTCCTTGTGCTCGACGCCGAAGCGCTGCTCCTCGTCGATGATCATGAGCCCGAGGTCCTTGAACACGACCCCCTCCGTGAGGATCCGGTGCGTGCCGATGACCATGTCGACGGATCCGTCCGCGAGCCCGCGCAGCGTCTCGCGCGCCTGCTTGTCGGATTGGAAGCGACTCAGCGGGCGCACGTTCAGAGGGAATCCCGCGAAGCGGTCGGAGAACGTCTCGATGTGCTGCTTCACGAGCAGCGTCGTCGGCACGAGCATCGCAACCTGTTTGCCGTCCTGGATCGCTTTGAACGCCGCGCGGACGGCGACCTCGGTCTTGCCGAAGCCGACATCTCCGGACAGCAGGCGGTCCATCGGGATCTCGCGTTCCATGTCGCGCTTGATCTCGTCGATCGTCTGCAGTTGGTCGGGCGTCTCGACGAAGGCGAACGCCTCCTCGAGCTCCCGCTGCCACGGGGTGTCTGGGCCGAAGGCGTGGCCCTTCGACGCCATGCGCGCCGAATAGAGCTTGACGAGTTCGACGGCGATGTCGCGCACCGCACGGCGCGCCTTCCGCTTCGTCTGAGACCAGTCGGATCCGCCCATCTTCGACAGTTGGGGATTCTCGCCGCCGACGTACTTCGACAGCAGGTCGAGCTGGTCGGTGGGCACGAACAGCTTGTCGCCCGGGTAACCGCGCTTGGCGGGGGCGTACTCGAGCACGACGTAGTCGCGCGTCGACTTCTGCGCGTTGCGCCCGCCTGTCGACACCTCGCGCTGCATCATCTCGACGAACCTTCCGATGCCGTGCGTGGCGTGCACGACCGGGTCCCCCGGCTTCAGCTGCAACGGGTCGACAACGTTGCGCCGACGTGATGCGAGCCGGTTCACCGACTGCCTGCCGCCCCCGGCCGTGCGGCCGTAGAACTCGGCCTCGGTGAGCACCGCGAGCTTCACCTGCTCCACCCGGAAGCCGCGCTCGACCTCCGCCTGCACGAGCGTGACGACGCCGCGCTCGGGCGCCTCGGTCAGGTCGTCCACGATCCGTGCCGCGACCCCGCGCTCGCCGAGCACGTCGCGTGCGCGGTCGACCATGCCCGTGCCGGCGGAGGCCAGCACGACCGCCCACCCCTCGCGCACGAGATCGCCGACGAAGCCGGTCGCGCCCTCGACGTTGCCCTGGAAGGAGGCGATCGGCTCGCCCGCGACGCGCGTCGCGGCGTCACGAGCGATCGCGGCACCCTCTGCCGCATCGGAGAGCTCGGCCGCGATCTCGCCGAGTCCGGTGTCGAACGGGCTCAGCGTCCACCAGACACCGTCCAGTGCGCGCACCCGCTCGCGGAGCTCTTCGAGCGTGAGGAACCCTCCGCTCGAGAGATCGACGGGCGCCTCACCGCCCGCGGTCGCGGCGCTCCACGCCGCCTCGAGGAACTCGGTGTTCGTCTCCTTCAAGCTCACCGCGCGCGACACGGCGCGTTCGGGGTCGACGACCGCCGTCGTGGATCCCGCGGGCAGGTAGTCCGCGATCGACACGAGCGGGCCGGCGACGAGATTCGACAGCGACTCCATGCCCTCCGCGGGAATGCCCTCCGCCATCTTCTCGAGCATCTGTGCGATGCCGGGGTAATCGTGCTGCAGCTCTCGCGCGCGTTGCCGCACCGACGGGGTCAGCAGCAGCTCGCGACTCGGGAGAAGCTCGATCCGGTCGACGTCGCCCGGCACGGAGCGCTGATCCGCGACGGAGAACTCGCGGATCTGGTCGACCTCGTCGCCGAAGAACTCCACGCGCAGCGGATGCGGGGCCGTCGGCGGGAACACGTCGAGGATCCCGCCGCGCACGGCGAATTCGCCGCGTCGCGAGACCATGTCGACGCGATGATAAGCGAGCTCGACGAGCCGCACGGCGATGTCGTCGAGGTCGTGATCGCGCGCGCCCACCGCGAGGGACACGGCGTTCGCGTCGCCGAGCCCGGGGACGACGGGTTGGATCGCGGCGCGGATCGACGCGGTGACGATGAGCGGCCGCTCGCCGTCCCACGCCGTGAGGGCGCGGAGCGTTTCGAGCCGACGCCCGACGGTCTCGGCGCTCGGGCTCAGTCGCTCATGCGGCAGCGTCTCCCACGCCGGAAACTCGCGGACGTCGGCCGTCGGCACGAAGGCGGCGAGAGCCGTCGCGAGCTGCTCGGCGCGCCGGCTCGTCGGGACCACGACGAACAGCACACCGGCCTCACCGGCTGCCTGACGTCGATTGATCAATGCGGCGAGCGCCGGCGCATCGAGTCCGTCGACGAGCGAGAGATCCTGGTCGACCGATGTCGCCGCGAACGCCTCCCTGAACGATTCGGACGTGTCGAGGGCGCGCAGGATCCCGGAAAGACTCACCCGACAAGTGTACGGATACTGTAGGGACGTGACTGCTGCGTATCCTGCTCCCGTCCGCTCGCGCCGTCGCGCCGGTCTTGGCCTCGTCGCATTCATCGCATCGGCCGCGGCGCTCGTGATCGGGATGGCCGGGATCTGGCTGGCGGGCTTCTTCGTCGGCCGCGTCGTGCGCCTGGTGGACTATCCGGATCTCATCCAGGAGACCGAGGCGCAGCTCTGGGACACCCTCGAACGCGCGATCGGCGCGGTCATCATCCTCGTGGTCGCGTGGGTCCTGCATGCGCTCGTCGCCCTGTGGGGTCTGATCCAGGGCATCGTCGCGACGTCGCTCGGTCGGGGGCGTGGCTGGGGCATCGCCGCGATCGTGCTCGCGAGCAGCGGATGGATGCTACTGCTCGCCTTCACGCAGCACGCGCTCCTCGCGGGACTCATGGGGCTGATGCCCTTCACCATCTGACCGGCGCGGGCTGATCAGCGCGGAGCGTGCACGCGCTGCTGCGCCGCGACCAGGCCGTCCTCGACGATGAGCTCCGCGGCATCGGCGGCCTCCGCGATAAGCGTCCCCAGCGTGCGCCGCTCGGACGCGCCGAACTCATTCAGGACCCAGTCAGCGGCGTCCTGACGACCGGGCGGCCTCCCGATGCCGACGCGGACGCGCGCGAAATCGGGGGTGCCGAGGGCTTTGGCGATGTCGCGGATCCCGTTGTGGCCGCCGTGGCCGCCGCCGCTCTTCAGCTTGAGGGCGTCAAAAGGAATATCGAGCTCGTCATGGATCACGACGACGCGCTCTGCGGGAATCGCGTAGAACGACGTCAGCGCGGCCGCGGGGCCACCGGAGGTGTTCATGTACCCGTTCGACTTCGCGAGCACGAGCTTCGCGCCACCTGGCCGGATCCATGCTTCCGCGACACGCGCGCCGGCCTTGTGTTGGCGCCACGCCGCACCGCGCCTGACCGCGAGCTCGTCGACGACGAGCTGCCCGACATTATGCCGAGTGCGCTCGTATCGCGGACCGGGGTTTCCGAGCCCCATGATCAGCCACGTCTCACTCATCCGTTGCCTCCCAGAGAGCAATCGAGGGGGCGCGATGCGTCGCGCCCCCTCGATGATGCCTTGAGCCCTTACTCGGACTCTTCTGTGCCAGACGCCTCGGCCTCGCCACCGGCGTCCGCGGCCTCGTCGGACGCGTCGTCCTCGTCCGACGCCGTCGGCATCGTGACCGACAGGACGTGCAGCTCCGGGTCGTCGACGAGCGTGACGCCCTCCGGCAGCGTGAGGTCCTTCGCGAAGATGTTCGTGCCGTCCTCGAGCCCCTCGACGTCGACGACGATCGTGTCGGGGATGTTCATGGCGTCGGCCTCGACCGAGATCGCCGCCGCACCGAAGGTGATGTACGTGCCAGGGAACGGCTCGCCCTCGGTCGTGTAGGGCACATCGACCGTCATCTTCTCGCCGCGGCGCACGGCCACGAGGTCGATGTGCTCGATGATGCTGCGCACCGGGTCGCGCTGGACATCCTTGACGAGCGCGAGCTGGCTCTTGCCGTCGATGTCGAGGTCGATGATCGCGTTCGCGTAACGGACGATCAGGCCCGTCTGGTGCGCGGGAAGCGCAAGGTGCTGGACGTCGGCGCCGTGACCGTACAGGACGGCCGGGATCTTGCCCGCGGCACGCAGGCGGCGGGCGAAGCCCTTGCCGAACTCGGTGCGGACGTCTACGGAGAGCTTGTTCTCGCTCATAATCTTGCTCCTGGGGTGTGCGCGGCAAGGGCCGGCCGCGCGGGCGGGAAAGGGGCTCTCGACTCGAACGCAGCGCGTGAGGAGACCGCTTCCGGCCAACTTCACCGCGTCGATCACGGACGCACACAGATGCGTCCCTCGCCGAGGTCGTACCTCAGCGTACCCGATCACTCCGATAGAATCGACTTCGTGCGTCTCGACGCACCGTCCCATTCCCGGCTTCAGGAGGCGCGCACCGTGGAACCCTCGCAGATCATCGAACTCATCATCCTCGTGATGGCCGGCGTCGGCACCGTCACCGCCATCGGTGCCATGTGGTCGCTCGGTCGGCACTCGTCATACGACGACTGATCCGACCGGCCCCTCCCCCGACCCGCTAGCCTGGTGGGCGAATCCAGATCCATCTCCCTAAGGAGAAGTGCGTGAACGCGTCCGCAGCAAACATCGGGGTCGTCGGCCTCGCCGTCATGGGCTCCAACCTGGCCCGCAACCTCGCCAGCCGCGAGGGGAACACGGTCGCCGTGTACAACCGCAGCCGCGAGAAGACCGATGCGCTGGTGGCGGAGCACCCCGAGGCGGGCTTCATTCCGTCGTTCTCGTACGAGGAGTTCGCCGCGAGCCTGACGAAGCCGCGCACGGCCATCATCATGGTCAAGGCGGGCCGCGGCACCGACGCGGTCATCGACGAACTCGTCAAGGTCTTCGAGCCCGGCGACATCATCGTCGACGGCGGCAACGCCTACTTCCCCGACACCATTCGCCGCGAGAAGGCGGTGCGCGAGACCGGCATCAACTTCGTCGGCGCCGGCATCTCGGGCGGTGAGGAGGGCGCTCTCAACGGCCCCTCGATCATGCCCGGCGGCTCGGACGAGTCGTGGGTCACCCTCGGCCCGATCCTGACCTCGATCGCCGCGGTGGCCGAGGGCGAGCCGTGTGTCACCCACATCGGCCACAACGGCGCGGGCCACTTCGTGAAGATGGTGCACAACGGCATCGAGTACGCCGACATGCAGCTCATCGCGGAGGCGTACGACCTCATCCGTCGCGGCACCGGCAAGACGCCGGCCGAGATCGCTGACATCTTCACGGACTGGAACGGCGGAGAGCTCGAGTCGTACCTCATCGAGATCACCGCCGAGGTGCTGCGTCAGGTCGACGCCGAGACGGGTAAGCCCCTCGTCGATGTCATCCTCGACCAGGCCGGTGCGAAGGGCACGGGCGCGTGGACGGTGCAGACCGCCCTGTCCCTCGGCGTCCCCGTCTCGGGTATCGCCGAGGCGACGTTCGCCCGCTCGCTCTCATCGCACCCGGAGCAGCGACGCGTCGCCGCCGCGCTGCCCGGCCCGGACAGCACGTTCGAGGTCGACGACGTCGACGCCTTCGTCGAGGACGTGCGCCAGGCGCTGTTCGCGTCGAAGATCATCGCCTACTCGCAGGGCTTCGACGAGATCCGCGCGGGGGCCGAGGAATACGACTGGTCGATCGACCTCGGCGCCGTCGCGAAGATCTGGCGCGCCGGCTGCATCATCCGCGCGCAGTTCCTCAACCGCATCGCGGACGCGTACGCCGAGGAGCCGGGTCTGCCGGTGCTCGCCACCGCGCCATACTTCGCCGACTCGATCGCGCGCGGTCAGGGCGCGTGGCGCCGCGTCGTCGTCGCCGCCGCACAGGCGGGGATTCCCGCCCCGGCGTTCAGCTCGTCGCTCGCGTACTACGACGGCATCCGCGCCGACCGTCTGCCGGCCGCACTCGTCCAGGGACAGCGCGACTTCTTCGGCGCGCATACCTACAAGCGCATCGACAAGCCCGGCACCTTCCACACCGACTGGTCGGGCGACCGCACCGAGTCCGAGGCCGAAGACACGCACTGAGCTTCACGCGAAGCGCCCTCTCCTCGCCCGCCCACGGCGGCTGAGGCGAGGGCGCTTCGCCGTTCTGTGGATCAGACCGCGTCGCGCGGCTTGGCCGGGAGCGTGACGGTGAAGGTGGTGTCTCCGGGCGCGCTCTCCACCGAGATCGTGCCGTGATGCGCCTCCACGATCGCCTTCGCGATCGACAGTCCGAGACCGGATCCCCCCGTCTTTCGCGCGCGCGACACGTCCGCACGTGCGAACCGCGAGAACAGCGTCTCCTGGACGGCCTCCGGGATGCCCGGCCCGGTGTCGTGCACGGACAGCACGGCGCGGGTCGCGGACCCGGTCCCCTCGACGCGGAGCGCCACCGTCACGGACGTCCCCTCGGGCGTGTGTGTCCGAGCGTTCGCCAGCAGGTTCGTCACGACCTGCGTGAGCCGTGCGCGGTCGCCCGCGACGAGGACCGGCTGCTCCCCCACATCGGCCCCCCAGTCGTGCTCCATCCCGGCCATCGCCTGATCGGCGACCGCGTCGATGACGAGCTGGTTGAGGTCGACCATGTCGTAGGTCAGCTCGTGCCCCTCGTCGAGGCGCGCGAGCAGCAGCAGATCCTCCACGAGTCCGGTCATTCGCTGTGACTGGGCCTCGATTCGCTGCAACGACTGCCGACTGTCGGGGCTGAGGGTCTCATCCCGCAGCGAGAGCTCGCTGTAGCCGCGGATCGAGGCGAGTGGCGTGCGCAGCTCATGGCTGGCGTCGGCGACGAACGTGCGCATCGTGTCCTCGTTGCGCTGGCGGGCCGATAGCGAATCCTCGACGTGGTCGAGGAGCGTATTGAGGGAGGCCCCCACCTGTCCGATCTCGGTGGCGGGATCGGCCTGATCCGCCGACACACGCTCCGTGATCGATACGTCACCGCGGTCGAGCTGCTGCTGGGAGACGCGCGTGGCGGTCTGTGCGATGTCGCGCAGCGGGCGCAGCCCCTGCCTGATGACGCCGGAGGTGGCCACGCCGAGCAACAGCATGCCGCCGATGGTCGCGAGCGCGATCGACCACAGCATCTGTTTGAGCGTCAGGCTCTCGCTCGCCGTCGACAGCCCGAACGCCCCGGCCGACTCACCCGTTCCCGTGTGTTCCAGGGCGTTGACGCGGTACGAGCCAAGGCCTGGCAGCGCGACAGTCGTCAGCCCGCCGTCGACCCGGTCGAGGGCGTCGAACACGCGCTCGATCTGCCCATCCGAGAGGGTGTAGCGGCGAAAGTCCTTGCCGACGACGGCGCCCGATGTGCCCGTGAACGGGCTGCTGATCACGAGCAGCATGCCTGGCGAGGCGTGCGCGGAGTTGAGCTGCTCGACCGCCGTGCCGTCGAGCAGACCGATGCCGAATTCTGGAGCGAGGTTGGCCATCGCCTCGCGGGCGCGGGCGTCGACCTGTCCGTTGAGCACGTTGTTCAGCAGAACGCCCGTCACGATCGAGACGACGATGAGAATTCCGGCGACGATCGTGAAGACGATCACCATGAGGCGCGACTGCAGCGTCATCCGGTGCGCGCGCGGCGACGCGCTGCTCGCGGGATTGTGCTGCGTCGCGCCGTCCATCACTGCGGTGCCTTGATCATGTACCCGACGCCGCGCACGGTGTGGATCAGGGGCTGCTCGCGCCCGGCGTCGATCTTCTTGCGCAGGTAGGAGATGTACAGCTCCACGACGCTCGACTTGCCGCCGAAGTCGTAGTTCCAGACCCGGTCGAGGATCTGCGACTTCGACACCACACGCCGAGGATTGCGCATGAGGAATCGCAGCAGCTCGAACTCCGTCGCGGTCAGCTCGATCTCATCTTCGCCTCGGATCACTTCGTGGCTGTCCTCATTGAGGCTCAGGTCGCCGACGCGCAGGATCGGCTCCGGGTCCGCGGCGAGCGCGGTGCCCGAGCGCCGCATGAGCGCCCTGACCCGCGCCACGACCTCTTCGAGACTGAACGGCTTGGTGACGTAGTCGTCGCCGCCCGCGGTGAGTCCCGCAACGCGATCGCTCACGGCGTCCTTCGCGGTCAGGAACAACACCGGCACGAGGTTCTGACTTTGGCGGAGGCGCTGCAGCACGCTCATCCCGTCCAGGTCGGGCATCATGATGTCGAGCACGAGCGCGTCGGGATGGAACTCTGCGACGACGTCGAGCGCCTCGAAGCCGCTCGCCGCCGTGCGCACTTCCCAGCCCTCCATGCGCAGTGCCATCGAGAGCAGGTCCGTCAGCATCTGCTCGTCGTCGACGACGAGAACGCGCACGGGCGAGCCGTCGGGTCGGGTGAGTGCGGATCCGGAGGTGGTCATGCCCCCATTGTGCGCCGGTTCCTATGACTTCGCTATGGAGTCGACTATGCGCTTGCTGTGAGTCGTTACGCCGCGCCGTCGAACATGCTCGTGACGGATCCGTCGTCGAAAACCTCCTGGATCGCGCGCGCGAGCAGCGGAGCCGCGGACAGCACCGTGAGCCCGTCGAAACGGTGGTGCTCCGGCACGGGAACCGTGTCGGTGACGACGACGCGGTCGATCGACTCATCCTGCAGCCGCTCGATCGCCGGGTCGCTGAAGACCGCGTGGGTCGCGCCCACGATGACCTTCTTGGCGCCGTTCTCCTTGAGCGCCTGGGCGGCCTTCACGATCGTCCCGGCCGTGTCGATCATGTCGTCGACAAGCAGGCATGTGCGGCCTTCGACAGCGCCGACGATCTCGTGCACCGAGACCTGGTTCGCCACGCGCGGGTCGCGGCGCTTGTGGATGATGGCGAGCGGAGCTCCGAGGGAGTCACTCCACGTGTCCGCGACGCGGACGCGCCCCATGTCGGGCGACACGACGGTGAGTGTGTCGCGCTCGTCGGGAGTGAACGACTCGAGGAAGTGGCTCTCGAGCACAGGCTTGGCGAAGAGGTGGTCCACGGGACCGTTGAAGAACCCCTGGATCTGGGAGGCGTGCAGGTCGACGCTCATGATGCGGTCGGCGCCTGCTGTCGCGATCAGATCGGTGATCAGACGCGCGGAGATCGGCTCGCGACCGCGCCCCTTCTTGTCCTGTCGGGAGTACGGGTAGTACGGCATGACGAGGGTGACGCGCTTCGCGGACGCCCGCTTGAGGGCGTCGAGCATGATGAGCGTCTCCATGATGTCCTCGTTGACGTTCTCACCGAACGACTGCAGGAGGAACACATCGGTACCGCGCATCGACACCGAGAAGCGGGTGTAGATCTCGCCTGAGGCGAAGGTGCGGTGCTCCGTGGGAGCGAGTTCGATGCCGAGGCACTCGGTGACGTCCGCCGCGAGCTGCGGGTGCGCGCTGCCAGAGACCACCACCATCCGCTTGCGCGTCTTCTGCTCCTTGCCGGGAGCGATGCCCTGTTCGATATCGAGGCTGACCGTCTTGTTCTTACTCGCCATCAGACGCTTCCTGTGCGGTGCGCGACCGTTCGGCCGCGTCAGCGGCCGCCGTTCCCGCTCGGTTGTTCTCGACCCATCCCTCGAGATTCCTCTGAGGGGCCACGCTCATCGCGAGCGCTCCGGGCGGAACGTCCTTGCGGACGACCGCCCCCGCACCCGTCTTTGCGCCGGCGCCGAGCCGGACCGGCGCGATCATGACGGTGTGCGATCCCGTATGCACGTGGTCCTCGATGACCGTGCGGTGCTTGTCGACGTCGTCGTAGTTCGCGGTGATCGCACCGGCGCCGAGGTTCACTCCGGCGCCGATCTCGGTGTCCCCCACGTACGACAGATGCGGCACCTTGCTGCCGGCGCCCACCTGCGAGTTCTTGATCTCGACGAACGTACCGGCCTTCGCACCGTCCGCGAGCTCAGCCCCAGCGCGCAGGTACGCCCAGGGTCCGACGTTGACGCCGGCGCCGATCACCGCGAGCGTGACGTCACTGCGTCGCACGACGGCGCCCGCGCCGACCTCGGTATCGACGATCGACGTATCCGGCCCGATAATGGCGTCCTCGCCGATCGTCGTCGCGCCGAGGATGTGGGTGTTGGGCAGGATCGTGACGTCGCGGGCGAGCTCGGCCGTGTCGTCGATCCAGGTCGTCTGCGGGTCCTGCACCGTGACGCCCTCGAGCTGCCAGCGCCGCACGACGCGCTGGTTCAGAATGCGTGCGGCGTCGGCGAGCTGCACGCGGTCGTTCACGCCGAGCGCGGCGGCTGCGTCCGGGGCGGTCACCGCGGCGATCCCGCCTCCGGCGGCGCGCAGGAGCCCGACGACATCGGTGAGGTACATCTCGCCCTGCGCGTTCTCCGTACCGACGCGCGCGAGTGCGTCGCGCAGCGGGCGCGCCCGGAACACGTACACGCCGGGGTTGATCTCCGTGACGGCTGCCTCCTCGGCCGTGGCGTCCTTCTCCTCGACGATGCGCTCGACCATGCCGTCGGCGCCGCGGAGGACGCGGCCGTACCCGCGCGGATCCGGCAGCTCGGCGCCGAGGAGTGTGGCGTCGGCCCCGCGGGCACGGTGCTCATCGAGCATGCTGCGGAACGTGGCGACCTCGATGAGTGGCACATCGCCCGAGAGGATCAGCACGTCGCCGTCGAAGTCAGCCGGCAGCGCCTCGAGACCGACCTGCGCGGCGCGCCCGGTTCCCGGGATGTCATCCTGATCGACCGGGAGCGCACCCGGGTAGTCGGCAAGAGCCTCGACGATCCGGTCGCGGTCGTGGCGCACGACGACGCGCACGAGTTCGGCGCCGAGAGACTCTGCGCTGCGCAGCACATGGCCGAGCAGGGGGCGACCTCCGAGACGGTGCAGAACCTTCGGGGTCGAAGATTTCATTCGCGTACCCTGTCCCGCCGCCAGGACCACGATCGCCAGACTCTGCTCTGTCACGCTCCGCCACCAGGATTCGAACCTAGACCTCACAGCTCCAAAGGCTGTCGTGCTGCCATTACACCATGGCGGACCCGCGACCCGGGGGCCGCTCATTCCATCTTGTCACGATGATCGGGGTGCCGCGTTCAGAGCCTCGCCGTGAACGAAACGTTCGAGCCGGGACGCCATCGCATCCGCATCCCAGGTGTGCCAGGCGCCGGCCAGCTCTTCATCCACACCATTCGGCGCCGCCTCGGCGATCGCGGACGCGGTCTCGGCCATCCCCGGGAAGGTCTCGGTGCCGATCAGGGCGAGCACCGGATCCGTCACGTCGCGCAGCGTCGCCGACAACCCGGCGCGCTCGATCTGCGCCAGCGCCATCCCGTCGGGAATCCAGCTGAGCACGAGGCGCGGATACGCCGGCGACTGCCGCAGCTCATCCAACCACTCCGGCGGCATGCCGACCATATAGGCCGCGACGGCCTCCGGCAGCCGATCCGCGTCCACGTGCGCAGCCACGGTGTCCCACCATGCCGGCGCTCCCCCGTCGAACTGACCGATCGGCGCCTCCCACAGCACCAGGCCCGCGCACGAAGGGATACGGGAGGCAGCGAGCATCGCGATCGCGCATCCGGACGAGTGACCGGTGAGCACAACCGGGCCGCCCAACTCCTGCGCCAGGGTCTCGATGGCAAACAACTCCCGCTCGAGATCGATCGGGCCGTCCGCCTCGGAGTCGCCGCGTCCGATCCTGTCGTGCACGCTCGCCTGGATACCGCGCTCGCCGAGCAGGTGCGCCGTGCGGGTCGTCGTCGGATCGTCGGCCCGGGTGGGGCCCGCACCACTGACGAAGAGGACACCCGGCGCGCCGGCGGGTCCGTATCGATCGAACGCGACATGGTCGCCCGCGGGCGTCGTCACAAAGCTCATGATGCCGCCTCGATGCTCACGCGGACGTCGTCCCCCACCTGCTTGCCGAGCCGCCTGCGTGTGGCGGCCTTGACCGGCCCCATGTGTCCGCCCCGGCCGGTCGGCATGAGCGTGATCGCGACGGGCACGTCGTCGATCTCGCCCACGACCTTCACGGTCCGTCCGGTACCGAACCAGGCGACCGAGTCCGGCACGTCGAACACCGTCCAGGACCCGACATCGGGTGCGTTCCGGAGCGTCACCTCGAAGGTGAGCCGCTTGTCATCTCCGGTCATCTCATCCTCATTCCTCGCCGATCGTGTCCACACACTTCGAGATTCGAGACTGACGAGTCTCGCAGAAAGAGATTAGACCGACGAGTATGATTTCTGCAAGCACACCGATACGACGAGGAGAGCGGCGGAATGCTCCGACCGAGTTCGCGCGCGAAACGTGAGGCCATCCTGCTCGCCGCGGAGAGGCAGTTCCTTGCCGACGGCTACGACGCGGTCACAATGGATTCGATCGCGACCGAGTCCGGCGTCGCCAAGCAGACCCTCTACCGGCACTTCGGCAGTAAGCGCGCCCTGTTCCTGGCGCTCGTGACGACCCAGACGACAGCCGCCGGCGGGCGCGCACACGGTGAGCACCCGCAGATCGATGCAGACACCGACGTGCGCGCCACGTTGACGACGCGACTGGAGGCCCAGCTGGCCATCGTCCTCGCGCCGGAGCTCCTCAGCCTGCGGCGTCTCGTCATCGGCGAGCAGGGACGGTCCCCGGAACTGGCCGCCGCCCTCTACGAGCACGGACCGCGCCACGCGATGCGCGTACTCGCGGACATGCTTCGCGAATTCGACGCCCACGGCCTGCTGGCCGTCCCCGATCCGGAATCAGCGGCGACGCAGTTGAACTGGCTCGTCATGGGAGAGCCGGTGAACGCCGCGATGCTGCTCGGCGACGACGCCGTCCCATCCCCCGCGGAGCAGCGACATCACGTCGCTCGCGCCCTGGATCTCTTCCTCGCCGGCTTCGCCGCGACCGAACGCCCGACGAACGCGCGATAATCGTCAGATGCCGCATGAACAGGACGAGGTCGATCGAATCGTCGGCGCGTGGAGCGCGGAGCGCCCCGACCTCGACTTCTCCCCCATGGCGGTGCTCTCCCGCGTCGACCGGCTCTCGCACCACCTCGACCGAGCGCGACGTGAGGCCTTTCGGCGCACCGACATCGAACTCTGGGAGTGGGACGTGCTCTCGGCGCTGCGCCGCGCCGGCGAGCCGTACCGCCTGAGCCCGAAGCAACTGCTGCAGCAGACGCTCGTGTCGAGCGGCACGATGACCAACCGCATCGATCGGCTGCGTGAGCGCGGTCTCGTCAAGCGGTCGGCGGATCCGTCGGACCGGCGCGGCGCGCTCGTCACGCTGACGGACGAGGGCCGCACGCGCGTCGACGCGGCGATCACGCGCCTGATCGACGCCGAGGCCGACATGCTCTCGGGAATGTCCGCGGGCGACCAGGGCAAGCTCGGCACGCTGCTGCGCCACCTCCTCGTCTCCTTCGACTGATGCGGGGCGCGTAGCCTGGAAGGGATATGGCACATCTCCTCGGGGCCGAGGCCCTGCACCTCGAGTACCCCACCCGCATCGTCTTCGACTCGGTGACCCTCGGCATCGACGAGGGTGACCGCATCGGCATCGTCGGACGGAACGGCGACGGCAAGTCGAGCCTGCTCGGAATGCTGGCCGGATCCATCGAGCCGCAGTCGGGTCGTGTCACGCGGCGCGGCGGCGTGCGCTTCGGTGTGCTGTCGCAGAGCGACGACCTGGATCCGTCCAGCACCGTGGCGCGCGCGATCGTCGGCGACCTGGACGAGCACGAATGGGCGGGAGATCCGCGGATCCGCGACGTCATCTCGGGGCTTGCGAGCGATGTGCCGTGGAACGCCCGCATCGGCGAGCTGTCGGGTGGCCAGCGCCGACGCGTCGCCCTCGCGGCGCTGTTGATCGAAGACTGGGATCTCATCGCCCTCGACGAGCCGACGAACCACCTCGACGTCGAGGGGATCTCGTGGCTCGCCGAGCACATGAAGCGCCGCTGGGCGAAGAACGCCGGCGGCCTCATCGTCATCACCCACGACAGGTGGTTCCTCGACGAGGTCTGCACGAAAACGTGGGAAGTGCACGACCAGATCGTCGAACCGTTCGAGGGCGGATACGCCGCGTACGTGCTGCAGCGCGTGGAACGGGACCGGATCGCGGCGGCGACCGAGTCGAAGCGCCAGAACATGATGCGCAAGGAGCTCGCGTGGCTGCGCCGTGGCGCCCCGGCGCGCACCTCGAAGCCGAAGTTTCGCATCGACGCCGCCAACGAGCTGATCGCGGACGTGCCGCCGGTGCGCGATCCGATCAAGCTGCAGCAGATGTCGGTTGCCCGGCTCGGCAAGGACGTCGTCGATCTCCTCGACGTCGGGGTCTCGTTCGGCGATCGCGAGATTCTGAAGAGGATCACGTGGCGGATCGGGCCCGGCGAGCGCACTGGGATCCTCGGCGCGAACGGATCTGGGAAGTCGACGCTGCTGAACCTGATCACCGGAGCCCTCGCCCCGACATCCGGGCGCGTCAAGCACGGCAAGACGGTGCGGCTCGGGCTGCTCGATCAGCAGTTCTCGCAGCTTGCCGACATCGGATCCGACCGCGTGCGCGAGGTATTGGGGCGCGAGAAGACGACCTTCAACGTCGACGGCAAGGATCTCTCCCCCGCACAACTGCTCGAGCGGCTCGGCTTCGCGCGCGAGCATCTCTCGGCGCGCGTCGATGACCTGTCCGGCGGCCAGAAGCGGCGCCTCCAGCTGCTCATGCTGCTGCTGAGCGAGCCCAACGTGATCGCACTGGACGAGCCCACCAACGACGTCGACAGCGACATGCTCGCCGCGATGGAGGATCTGCTCGACTCCTGGCCGGGCACTCTTCTCGTCGTCTCCCACGACCGCTACCTGCTCGAGCGCGTCACCGATCAGCAGTACGCGATCCTGGACGGAACGCTCCGCCACGTCCCCGGCGGGGTCGACGAGTATCTGCAACTGCGCGCGGCACAGGATGCGCGCCCGTCGAAGGTGCAGGCGGAGCCCGAAAAGCCTGGTCTCAGTGGATCCGAGAAGCGCGCCGCCGAGAAGGAGCTCTCCTCGATCGAGCGCCGGCTCGAGAAGGTCTCAACGTCAGTCGCCCGAGTGCACGAGAAGATGGCGGCGCACGACCAGGGGGACATCGACGGCCTCCGACAGCTCAACGACGACCTGCGTGCGCTCACGGACGAGAACGAGTCTCTCGAGGAGCGCTGGTTGGAACTCGGCGAGCAGCTCAGCTGACCTCGCTTCGCCGAGCGTCTCGGAATTCGCCGAGCATCTCGAGAAATCGCGCGGATCGGGCGAATCCCGGCGATCTTCCCGCCGCTCGGCGAAGCCGCTATCCCTGCGTCGCGGCCCATTCGGCCACGCGCCGCGCACTCTCCTCTTCCGAGAGGTCCTCGACCCTGGTCATGACCGACCACCGCACGCCGAACGGATCCCGGATCGACGCGTACCTGTCGCCCGATACGAACGTCGCGACCGGCTCCCGTACCGTCGCCCCGGCATCCACGGCGCGTCGCAC
>DWXU01000066.1:0-3749 GCA_019119065.1 Candidatus Microbacterium pullistercoris
CCGTCGCGGCATTCGCCACGTACGACAGCTGATGGACACATGAACGTGGGCCCCGGAGTACTCTCCTGGGCCCACGTTGGTTTTGCGTGACCGTCGCATGATTCGCGCGGTCGAGGCACGCTGCCGCACACTGCGGGCGGCGCGGAGGTCAACCGACCTTGTGCAACCAGACGACCGGTGCGTCGTCGCCCGCGGTACGGAAGACCTCAAGCTCGTCATCCCATGCCGTGCCGAGCGCGATGTCCAGCTCGCGACGCATCTCGAGCGGGTCGAGGTTCTCCATCGCCGCCCGGATCCGCTCTTCGGGCACCGCGATGCTGCCGGCGGCGTCCATCTGCGAGTAGTGCACGCCCAGATCCGGCGTGTGCATCCAACGGCCGCCGAGCGAACGCGCGGTCGGTTCCTCCGTCACCTCGAAGCGCAGATGCTCCCAGCCGCGGATGGCGGTCGCGATGGCTGCGCCCGTGCCCGCCGGGGCATCCCAGACGAATTCGGCACGGCGCGCGCCCGTGAGTGCGGGCTGATCGTGCCAGCGGAAGTTGACGGCGCGCCCGATCGAGCGGCCGACCGCCCACTCGAGGTGCGGGCATAACGCTTTTGGCGCCGAGTGGATGAAGACCACTCCGCGCGCACGTGGTGTCGCCATGATCTCTCCGTTTCGTCAGGTGCGGCTTCCCCTCCGTACCTGACCGGCGATCGTCATCGGCGATCTCTGTATTCGTCTGTGCTCACATTCTCACCCATGCGGCCGCGAAAAACAACATCGGTGTGATTCGTGTGGTGGGGCCGGTGGGACTTGAACCCACGGATCGTCGAGTTATGAGCTCGCTGCCTTGACCATCTTGGCTACGGCCCCGCGAATATCGAGCCTACCGTTCGTCGTCGGCGTCCTCGGGTTTCGTGCTGCCGCGGCGGATCGGAAGCTCCTGGCTCTCGCTCACGACCTGCGGATGGCGTCGTGCCAGCACGACGACCCCGATGGCTGCCGCCGATCCCGCGAGTGTCCAGATGATCATCGTCCAGATCGGCGTCAGCGCCGCCTCTCCGAGCAACCACGCGCCGATCACAACCGCGACGATCGGGTCGATGACCGTCAGCCCCGCGATCACGAGGTCTGGCGGGCCGGACGAGTAAGCCGTCTGAACGAAGTACGCGCCTGCGACACCAGCCGCAATGAGCGCGATCAGGCACGCGATGGTCACGAGATCGACGTCGCCCGCCTGGAAGCGCTTGATCGCGACCTTCGCGAGGGTCGCGACGAAACCGTAGAGCACGCCCGCCGCCGTGATGTAGAACAGGGCGCCCGCGCGCTTGCGGAAGACGAGCCATGCCGCGCCGACGAAGATCAGCACGACCAGGAGGATCACGAGGAGGACGAGGAGTCGCGTCGGCTCCAGCGGGCGTTCGACCGCGTAGAGAGCTGCGAACACGACGAAGAGGAAGATCCCTCCCACACACAGACCGATGGCCGACAGCGAGGCCTTCGTCGGCGTGTGGCCGGTGATCTGTGCGTTCAGGAGTGTCGTGATCACGAGCGAGATCGCGCCGAGCGGTTGCACGACGATGAGCGGCGCGATCGCGAGGGCAGAGAGTTGACAGAAGATCGCGGCCGCAAGGAGCAGTGTTCCCGCGACCCACGACGGCCGCCGCAGCAGGCTCGCAAGGTGGGTGCCCTTGAGGCCGCCCCGCCCGGTCGAGCCGGCCAGTCGTTCGACTTTGCGAACGCCGCGGCTCTGATACTGCGCGCCCAGCGACATGAAGACCGCGCCCGCAATCGCGAGCGGTATGCCGAGCAAGAGCCCCGGGTTATCGAACAGCCCGACGAAGTCGTCCGGCGTGATCTCTGCGCCGACGACTAAGCCCTCTCCCCACGTCACACACTCGAGACTAGTGGGCGAGCGCCCCGGCGTCGCCGCCGACACCCAGACATCCTCAGTAGCCTGTGAGGATGGCCGTATTGCCGATCCGTATCTGGGGAGACCCCGCCCTGCACGCACCCGCCGCGCCCGTCGGCAGCGTCACCGATGAGATCCGATCTCTCGTCGCCGACATGTACGACACGATGGACGCCGCGCCGGGCGTCGGTCTCGCGGCGCCGCAGGTCGGCGTCGCGTTGCGCGTCTTCACCTATGCCTACGAGGACGACGACGGTCGGCCGTGGCGCGGAGAGATCCTCAACCCCGAGCTCTGGATGGTCCCGCTCGTCCCCGGCGCCCCGGACGAGGACGACGAGTCCGAGGGCTGCCTGTCGTTTCCCGGCGAACGCTTCCCCCTGCGACGGTCCGAGCGCGCGGTCGTCACGGGCACGACTCTCGATGGGGCGGCTGTGCGCATCGACGTGGATGGCTGGCGAGCGCGGATCCTGCAGCACGAGTTCGACCACCTCGACGGCGTGATCTATGTCGATCGCCTCGCACCCGAGCACGCGAAGATCGCCCACAAGATCGCCAAGAAGCGTCGGTGGGGAGTGCCGGGCCACAGCTGGCTACCCGGGGTCGACGACGTCGACGCCTGACCGCTCCATTCGCCGTCACCGCGTAGCCTGGGGTGCACACGCACCCACTCAGCACAGGATGGCCGTCATGTCTCGCACCTCGTTCCGCACGCGTCTCGCGCTCGCTTCCGGATCCGCGCTTCTCCTGGCCGCGCTCGCAACCGGGTGCGGGGCGATTTCCTCGATGCTCGGCGGATCCGGTAACGGCGGCGGCAGCGACAGCGGAACGGGCGGCGACACCGCGAGCGTCTTCGACCTCACCGTGGGCGACTGCCTGACGGAGCCGGAGGCCGCAGGCGGCGAGATCTACGACGTCGAGATCGTGCCCTGTGCGGACCTCCACGACTATGAGGTCTACCACGACTATGCGCTCGACCTCGGCGCCAGCTGGCCGGGCAAGGCCGACATCGAAGCCGACGCGCAGGCGACGTGCGCGGAGGAGTTCGAGACCTTCGTCGGCGTTCCCTTCAACGAGTCCGCGGCGCTCTGGTACCGCTACTACTCCCCCACCGAAACCTCGTGGGAGCAGGGCGACGACAAGATCCAGTGCCTCGTGTACGAGGCGTCTGATGACGAGGGGGCGTCGATCGTTGAGGTCGAAGGGACGCTCGAGGGCTCGAAGCGCTGAGCCCTCGAGAGGGCCGTCGTCGGCGTCAGCTGACCGCTTCGCGCACGACGGATCGGAACCAGCGCTGTGCGGGTGACAAGTTCGCCTCACGCCGCGTGTAGAGAGAGACCGGTGTGCTCTGTGCCGGCCACGGCACGTCGGAGATGCGCAGCCCCGTAAACCAACCCGAGAAGACCTCCGCCACGTGACGTGGCACGAGGACGACGAGATCCGTCGCCTGGAGCACCGCAGGCACAGTCGAATACTCCTCGACCGTCAGCGACACCTGCGCCATCAGCCCGTGCTCGGTCAGCGCCTGGAGCGGAAAGACGTGCCCCCCGCGCGCCGACACGCGCACGAACCGCCGTCCGGCGAACATGTCGGGGGCGACGGCGGGCAACGGGTGTCGGTCCGACGTGAGCGCGACATATTCGACGGCACGTACGTGGGTGCGCCACAGTCGGGGGCTGCCGATCATCGCGACCGCCATCGCGAGGTCGATCGATCCGCGCACGAGCGCGTCTTCGACTTCGTCCGCATCGAGTCGCTGGACGTGCAAGTGAGGGTGTGCCGCCTCGCGCGAGAGCAGCGCCACGATCGGCGGCAGAAACGTCTGCTCCCCCACCGAGGTCAGTCCGAGCGTGAGTT
>DWXU01000067.1:0-2964 GCA_019119065.1 Candidatus Microbacterium pullistercoris
GCGCCGAGTACCCCTCGAACGCGCAGGCGGTCGCGGCCATCGCGCGTCAGGGACGAGTTGGTGCCGAACACGAAGCCGCCTACTAGGAAGCTCTCACCCGAGAGTTCTCCCCGCATAGAAGCGGCAGAGAACCCTGGACGGGTCACATACCGTCTAGCGTGCGCTGCTGCCCCGAGTGCCGCAGCGGCGTCGGGGATCAGAAGAACGCCAGCGCGGCCGCTCCGACGAGCGGGCCGTCGGATCCGAGCCCGCTGCGAACCACGCGCGTCGCCCGTGCGTGCGGCAGGTCCGCCCAGTCCGCGAGCGTGGCGGCGACGAGCTCGACGTAGTCGTCGGCGACGAACGAGAATCCACCGGAGATCGCGATCACGTCGAGGTCCAGCAGCGTGGCGGCGTCGGCGAGCGCCCGCCCCACCGCGTACGCCGAACGCTCGATGGCACCGCGCGCCGCGCGGTCGCCGCGACGCGCATCCTCGGCGAGCTGCTCCCCCGTGGATCCGCGCCAGCCGTGCAGCTGCGCCCACTGCACGCTGGCTGGCCCCGAGGCGACCTCCTCGAGGGTAAGTTCGCCGCCGTCGGTGGGCACGTGCGTCTGGCCGAGGTGGCCGGCATTGCCCGAGGATCCACCGATCGGGCGGCCGTCGACGACGATACCGCCGCCGATGCCAGTGGATACGACGATCGACAGCGAGGCACGGTATCCCGCCGTGGCGCCGAGCCACGACTCCGCCAGGGCGAGCGCCCCGCCGTCGTGACGCAGCGTCACCTCGGCGTCGACCACTCCCGCGTCCACCACGACGGCATCGCGCACGGCGTCCGCGAGCGGAAAGCCTGCGACCTGGGGCATGTTGACGGGGTGGATCGTGCCGCTCACGAGATCCACCGGACCCGCGGACCCGACGCCGGCGCCGACCAGCTCGGTGCCGTGCGGCAGGTGGTCGATCGCCCGCCCCACGACGGTCGAGACCGCTGCCCGCAGGCCGTCAGGGGTGATCTGTCGGCCCGTGGGGGCGCGGTTCCGGCTCGCGGCGAGCACTCCCCCGCGCTCGTCGACGAGTCCGGCCTCAATCTTGGTGCCGCCGAGGTCGACAGCGAGCGCAACGCGGGTCATGCCGCCAGGGTACCGGCGGCCACGCCCCGCGCTCGGGTGGTTATTGCGGCTCGAGCCCGAGGTCGTTCAGGTCGATCGCGGCGCGCCATTCGAGGCCCGCGGCCTCGATCGCGGCCTGAGCACCCGTCGCGCGATCGACGATGACGGCGACCGCCGCGACCTCCGCTCCGGCCTTCCGCAGCGCCTCGACCGCCTTCAGGGCCGACTGGCCGGTGGTCGAGGTGTCTTCGAGCACCACGACGCGCTTGCCCGCGACCTCTGCGCCCTCGATCTGGCGGCCCCGGCCATGGTCCTTGGCTTCCTTGCGCACGACGAACGCGTCGAGAGGGCGCGCCGAGTCGGCCGTCGCGTGCACCACAGAATTGGCGATCGGGTCCGCCCCCAGGGTCAGCCCGCCCACCGCGACGACGCCTTCGATGTCGGCGATGAGATCGTTCATGATGCGCCCGATCGCCGGCGCTGCCCGGTGGTCGAGCGTGAGCTTGCGCATATCGACGTAGTACGTCGCCTGCTTGCCGCTCGAGAGCGTGAAGTCGCCGTGGAAGACGGCCTCGTCGGTGATCAGCGCGATGAGGCGCTGTCGGTCGGACTCGAGCGCGGGAGTGGATGCGGTCGCCATGGCCCCCAGTCTACGGCGGCGTATCTCGCGCGCCGGGGCCGGGCGATGGCCCGTATAGGCTGGGCGCATGGCGAAGAAGGCGCTCGAACCGCTGGAAGACTGGCTCGCGTCCCACCCTTTGAAGAAGCCCGGCCTCTTCGGCGGCGAGGGCTACTCGCGACGGGCCGTCGACGAGGTCACCGACAAGATCGTCGACCGGTTGCGCTCGAACCGCCAGTTCGCCGACCTGGTCAGGAAGTTCGACTTCCCCACGGCGCCGCGCGCCGAGGCCTACGACAAGCAGGCGGTTGAGGATCTCTTCGACAACCTGAAGTGGGGCGGCGACCCGCGCCGATAGGCTCAGGGCATGCGGATCGCCACCTGGAACGTCAACTCCGTCCGCGCCCGCGTCGAACGTGTCGTCGCGTTTGCGGAGCGTGCCGGCATCGATGTCCTCCTCATGCAGGAGATCAAGTGCAAGCCCGAGCAGTTCCCCTATGCCCCCTTCGAGGAGGCCGGCTTCACGGTCGAGGCGCACGGTCTGAACCAGTGGAACGGCGTCGCGATCGCCAGCAGACTCCCGCTTGAGGACATCGAGCATTCCTTTCCCGGCATGCCCGGATTCCAGAAGGGTTATGACGGCGACGACGCCCCGCTCGAGGCCCGCGCCATCTCCGCGCTCGTCGAAGGAGTGCGTCTGTGGAGCCTCTACGTGCCCAACGGGCGCTCGCTCGACGATCCGCACTACACGTACAAGCTCGCGTTCCTCGACGCGCTGCGCGAGTACGTCACGACGACCCTTGCCGCGGATCCGGAGCTGCCGCTCGCGCTCACGGGCGACTTCAACATCGCGCCGACCGACGCCGACAACGGCGATCCGACGATCGTCGAAGGCGTCTCGACGCACGTCTCCCCCGCCGAACGCGACGCCTTCCAGGCGCTCGTGGACGCGGGCGTCACCGACGTCGTGCGGCCGCGGATCCCCACCGGATACACCTACTGGGACTACAAGCAGTTGCGCTTCCCGCGCGACGAGGGGCTGCGGATCGACTTCATCCTCGGATCGGCCGCCTTCGCGGACGCCGTCGACAACGCCTCGATCGAGCGCGACGAGCGCAAGGGCGAGGGCCCGAGCGACCACGTGCCGGTCGTCGTCGAACTTCGCCTCGACGACGACGAGGATGATCTCCCGATGATCTTCGGCTGACCGCGCGCTCGCGGGCGGAGGCGGCGCCTACGCCATGGCGTTGCGGTA
>DWXU01000068.1:0-5729 GCA_019119065.1 Candidatus Microbacterium pullistercoris
ACATCGCCGAAGAACAGATGGCCGATCGCGGCCGCGAACACGAGGGGCACGGCCTGCACGAGGTCGGTGCCGACGAGGCGGTTCATCGACAGCAGCGGGTAGAGCATCATCAGCGCGATGATGATGAACGAGCCGGAGCCCACCGAGGTGAGACCGACCATGAGCCCGCCGACGACGCCGACGATGAGGGTCGGGACGATGCGGACGGGCACGTCGGCGGTGTCACTGCGCTGCGTCGACGTGCCGTCGCGGCGTTCGCGGGCGCGGTTGCGCATGCCGATGAAGGCTCGGAACCCGAGGAGCGAGGCTGCAAGCAGCAGCACCGCGCCGAGGGCGGTCTTCACGAACGCCTGCACGCCCGTCAGCTCGCCGACGGCGGAAATGATGAGCGCGCCGCAGAACGCCGCGGGCACCGACCCGATCATGAGCCACAGCACGAGCCGCCAGTGCACGGTGCCATAGCGGGCGTGCACGATCGAGCCGGCGGGCTTCATCACGGCCGAGGTGATGAGGTCGCTCGACACCGCCGTCAACGGGCTGATGCCGAAGCCGAGCACGAGCACGGGGGTCATCAGGGCGCCGCCGCCCATGCCGGTGAGCCCGACAACGACACCGATGCCGAGGGCGGCGAAGACCATAGCCCAATCCATGGGGAGAAAGATTATCAGCGCGGGCCGAGACCACCGTCCCTGTCACGCTCCATGACGGCTCGCGGAACGGATTTTGCAGGCGACTGGGGTAAAGTCACGGAGGAACTGGGGGAGTGCGCCTCCCCTGAAGACGACCGTTTCCAGGGGATCACCGCTTCGTGACTGACACAACCGATGCCGACATCGCGCGCGAACTCGCGCGTCTGGCGGCCCAGCGCCTCATCGAGATTCGCGCCGAGAACCCGGATCTCGACGGAAAAGCACTGAAGGATCTCGGCGATCAGGGCGCGCAGGCGGTCCTCGCCGAGCGGCTCGCGGCCCTGGCCCCCGGCGATGCCGTGCTCAGCGAAGAAGCTGCGGACACTGACGCGCGACTCGGCGCCGAGCGGGTGTGGATCATCGATCCCCTCGACGGCACCCGTGAATTCAGCGAGGGCCGCGACGACTGGGCCGTGCACATCGCCCTCCAGATCGGCGGCGAGCTCGCGCTCGGCGCGGTCGCGCTGGGCGGACCCGACGAGATCCTCGTCTCGGCCGACGCGGGCCTCGAGACCGCCCGAGGAGCCGCGGAGACTGGCGACCGCGTTCGTATCGCCGTGAGTCGCAGTCGCCCCCCCGAGCTCGTCGGGCAGGTGGCCGCGAGCCTCGGCGCCGAGCTCGTGCCGATGGGATCCGCCGGCGTGAAGATCTGCTCAGTCGTGCGCGGCGAGGCCGACGCCTACGTGCACGGCGGAGGTCAGTACGAGTGGGACAGCGCGGCGCCCGTCGCCGTCGCCCGCGCGGCCGGACTGCACACGTCGCGCCTCGACGGCAGCGACCTCGTCTACAACCAGCCCAACCCCTACCTTCCCGATCTGGTCGTGTGCCGACCCGAGATCCGGGACGACGTGATGACCGCGATCCGCGCGGCGCTCTGAGCGCTGGCGGACGGAAAGGAGAACGGTGTCTGCCGAGACCCAATTCTCGATCTCGCAGCTCAGGGAGCTCGAGGCCGAGTCCATTCACATCATCCGCGAGGTGGTCGCGCAGCTCGAGAAGCCCGCGCTCATGTTCTCGGGCGGAAAAGACTCGCTCGTGATGCTGCACCTCGCGATGAAGGCCTTCGCGCCGGCACGCCTGCCGTTCCCGGTCGTGCACGTCGACACGGGGCACAACTTCGACGAGATCATCGCTTTCCGTGACAAGTTCGTCGAGAAGCACGGCCTGCGCCTGATCGTCGGATCCGTGCAGGAAGCGATCGATCGCGGTCTCGTCAAGGAAGAGCCGAATGGCTCGCGCAACCGCATCCAGACGCCGGTGCTGCTCGAGACTGTCGAACAGAACGGCTTCAACGCGATGCTCGGCGGCGCGCGCCGCGATGAGGAGCGCGCGCGTGCCAAGGAGCGCGTCTTCAGCTTCCGCGATGACTTCGGGCAGTGGGATCCGAAGAACCAGCGTCCGGAGATCTGGAACCTCTACAACGGCCGGGTGCACCCGGGGGAGTCGATCCGCGTCTTCCCGATCTCGAACTGGACCGAGCTCGACATCTGGCAGTACATCAAGGAAGACGGCGTCGAGATCCCGCGCATCTACTTCGCGGAAGAGCGCGAGACGTTCGTGCGCGACGGCATGGTGTTCGAGGCCAACCGCTTCGCGCAGCCGAAGGAAGGCGAGGACGTCGTCACGCGCCGCGTGCGCTACCGCACCGTCGGCGACGCGACGCTGACCGCCGCCGTGGAGTCAGACGCTGACACGCTCGAGAAGATCATCGAGGAGGTCGCGGCGACCCGCATCACGGAGCGCGGCGCGACGCGCGGCGACGACCGCGTGAGCGACTCGGCGATGGAAGACCGGAAGAAGCAGGGGTACTTCTAAAATGGACATGCTGCGATTCGCGACCGCTGGATCGGTCGACGACGGCAAGAGCACGCTCATCGGCCGGCTGCTGTTCGACTCGAAGTCGATCTTCGAAGACCAGCTCGCCAGCGTCGAGAAGACGAGTGAGAGTCGCGGAAACGAGTACGTCGACCTCTCGCTGCTGACCGACGGCCTCCGTTCGGAGCGCGAGCAGGGCATCACGATCGACGTGGCCTACCGCTACTTCGCGACGCCCAAACGCAAGTTCATCATCGCCGACACGCCCGGCCACGCGCAGTACACGCGCAACATGGTCACCGGCGCCTCGACGGCCGAGCTCGCGATCGTGCTCGTCGACGCGCGCAAGGGCGTCATCGAGCAGAGTCGCCGTCACGCGACGATCGCGTCGCTGCTGCAGGTACCGCACGTCGTGCTCGCGGTGAACAAGATGGATCTCGTCGACTACGACGAACAGGTGTTCGAACGGATCCGCAAAGACTTCCTCGATTTCGCGACGAAGCTGGACATCGACGACATCACCGCGATCCCGATCTCGGCGCTCGAGGGCGACAACGTCGTCACGCGCAGCGAGAACATGCCGTGGTACCAGGGATCGTCGCTGCTGCACCACCTCGAGACGGTGCACATCGGCGCCGACCTCAACCTGCAGGACGTGCGCTTCCCGGTGCAGTACGTGATCCGCCCGCAGCAGAAGGACGTCATCGACTACCGCGGCTTCGCCGGTCAGGTCGCCAGCGGCCACATGAAGAAGGGCGACGACGTGATCGTGCTGCCCTCCGGCATGACGTCAAAGATCAAGGCAATCGACATGGCGGGCGAAGAGATCGACGAGGCCTTCCCGCCGATGTCGGTAACCGTGCGCCTGGAAGACGAGATCGACGTCTCGCGCGGTGACGTTATCGCGCGCCCGGGGAACCAGCCGCAGGTGTCGCAGGACATCGACGCGACGATCTGCTGGATGGACGACGAACCGCTGGTCAAGGGTAAGAAGTATGCCGTGCTGCACAACAGCCGCGAGGCCCGTTGCGTCGTCAAGGACATTCAGTACGAACTCGACGTCAACACGCTCAGCCGCAAGACGGACGTGACGCAACTGTCGCTCAACGCGATCGGTCGCGTGACGCTGCGCATGACATCGCCGCTCGTCGCGGACTCGTACCGATTGAACCCGTCGATGGGATCGTTCATCCTGATCGACGAGTCTACGAACGCCACCGTCGCGGCCTGCACGATCAACGTCGCGGAGTAACTACGTTCCTGCGTCGCGGGGTGAGCTGTCGCCGAACCGACATCCCACCCCGCGACGAGGTTTTTTGAGCATGACTATGTCGGACCGGGGGCCGAATGAAGTCGGTGATCAAGAATGATCGCACGGGCGCGTCTCTACTGAATCTAAGCGGGTACCGCCCCGACATCGACGGCATGCGATCGATCGCGGTCATCGGCGTCGTTCTGTTCCACGCGGGCCTTACGGCATTGCCAGGCGGTTACGTCGGCGTCGACGTGTTCTTCGTTATTTCGGGCTATTTGATCACGCGCCAGGTTCTCGTCGGCGTACAGCGAGGTAACTTCTCATTCGCTGAGTTCTATCTCCGGCGCGCACGGCGTCTCCTGCCAGCCGGCCTGTTCACCATAGTCGGCACGCTGGTCGCGGCGGTAATTCTCCTGCCGCCATTTCGGATTGCGGAGATCGCACAGTCGGCGGCCGCAGCAGCAGTCTCGATCTCGAACTTCTTCTTCTGGCAGGAGTCCGGTTACTGGGCCGAATCCTCCGCGAACCAGCCGCTGCTCCACACGTGGTCGTTGAGCGTTGAGGAGCAGTTCTATCTCGTCTGGCCGCTGGGGATCTTCCTTGTCCTCAGGTTCCTGCCCCGGCTGGTGGTTCCCCTGCTCTTGGCCGGCGCCCTCCTCTCAGTTGTCGTGACGGCCTATTTCTCGGTCCGTTCACCCGACGCGGCGTTCTACCTCACGCCGTTCCGTGCCTACGAGTTCGCGATCGGAGCGCTCTGCGTCTGGGCAGAGCAGTTGCGGTGGCCTGCGCACACCATCGGAAGGGCGGCGCGACAGGGGATGTGGCTCGTCGGCCTCGCGATGATCGTCTTCGCGATGTTCACCTTCGACGAGGAGAGCGTCGTCTTCCCCGGCACGGTCGCGCTCGTGCCCACGCTCGGGACCGCGTTCATGATCCTTGCTCGTCGCCCTGACGTCCTGGATGGGGCACTCAGCAACCCCATCATGAACTACATCGGCCTTCGCTCGTACAGCATCTATCTGGTGCACTGGCCGATCCTTGTGTTCACCACGGAATTGACGGGCGAACTTACCGTAGTGCGGGCCGTGTTGTGCGTCATGGCCACCGTCGTTGTCGCAGAAGTGCAGTACCGAGTGATCGAACGACCGTTGCGAATACGAGGCAGCCACGGCAATGTTTCGTCCTTGCGTACACGTATCGGGCGCTTCAGTCGCCTCGCAGTACCGACGCTCGCATCTGCCGTTGTTATATGCCTCGTGAGTGTCGCGCTCGTGTGGGCGAATGATCGACCGGAAGCGTACCCCGAAGAAGTGCGGGCCGTGGTCGAGATGGATCATGACGCGGTCAATGCCGAGCGTCGAACCGAAACAACCGCGCTATGCGCAGAAGTCCGCACGGGGCCCTTCTGTGGAACTTTCTCAGACGATGCAGAGAACGTTGTCGTACTCGGCGACTCAGTTGCGCCGGAGGGCTACCTTCTTGTCAATGCAATCCGCCCCGACGTCAATATTCTGACAGCCGAGCGTGCGGGGTGCCCACCGTTACGCGAATTGGCGGGCATCACCCACTCATTCGCGAACTGTGAGGCAGTTAACAAGCAACGTCTGCGCGCGATACACACGAACGCGGATGAGATTCACGCGGTCGTGCTTGCACTCCGGCTCGACGAGGAGCGGCTTCCCGGTGTCGTCGAGCTTGTGCAGGAGTTCGAAGATGACGGCATCGACGTCATCGTCTGGGGCCAAGGCGCACACTATGAACAGTCGGCATGGCAAACAGTCGCCGCTCATGGGCGGACCGGTGGGGTCGGAGAGGCTCTCTACGGCACACTCGACATCACCGCGGAATCTAACGCGAAGTACGCAGCGCGCATTCATGAAGCTGGGGCTGAGTATGTCGATCGCTGGGAGTGGATGTGCGGCAGTTCATCTTGTCGCGCGTACGTAGGCGCGAGTCCCAAGAATCTTGTG